>JAEDOD010000005.1 GCA_016302165.1 Sphaerochaetaceae bacterium | reverse complement strand
GAATTGTCTGTTGCATCAGAAAAGTAATTTTTTTGTTTTCGCTATTTCTTCTTAACATTTTGTCAATGACATTATTATCTAATCTCTATCTGCGACATTCATAAAAATACTCATTATCAGAATATGCTTTTTTGTTGTATTTGCGTTCCTTATTTGCTTGCACAGTTTTCTCATGCGCTTTGAGTTCATTTTTTTATAATCCATTGTTTCACGTGAAACTATGTTGATTTGGTGATAATAAGAAATCTTTTGTATTTCTGGATGGATTCTAATGTAGTATCAAAAGGGGTTGTTTCACGTGAAACAATGAATTTTTTGACATAACAATGCAGTAGGGCATGAAGAATATTCATTTACTGATTTTGAAAAGTAGATATGGATAGACTACTGTTTCACGTGAAACAAAAAAAGGAGGCATCTCGCCTCCCTTATCCAACGGAATCTCAATCAACTAAGAAAATCGTCGTTGATGACAACAAGCTCTGGATCAACTGTGTCTCTAAGGTATCTTTCAACACCGTTTGAGAGGGTAATCTGGCTCATTGGACATCCAGCGCAATGACCATGGAGCTTTACGTGGACGTTCTTTCCATCGATTCTTTCAAGAGAGATATCTCCGCCATCATTCTGCAGAGAAGGCCTTATTGCTTCGATTGCTTCTTTAATCTTATCTTCCATATTATTGGACTCCTATAAATAAGGATAAGGACATTGGAACGAAGGGTCAACATTGGTTATTAAAGTACCTCAAACAATTGTCTTTGTATTGCTGACAACTCTTTCATTTCTGAATATATTTATAGCATGCAGGCAAGAAAAATAATCTTTTATAATCAGAAAGGGGGCGTTGGTAAGACTACTGTTGCCGTCAATCTAGGGTCTGCACTTGCAGCAAAAGGGTTAAAGACCTTATTGGTGGATTTTGATGCACAGGTAAATCTTACTCATGCTGTTTCTGGAGATAGTAGAAAACCAAATATCTACCAGGTGATTACTGGACAGGTGGCTGCCGAAGAGGCTGTCCAACCTACAATCTTCAAGAATCTATCGTTAATTCCTGGCTCTCTGGATGTGGCAGGTCTTGCCATAGAGCTTGTAGAGGAGGAGAAAAGGGAGGTCTTCCTTAAGGAGACTTTGAAAACCCTTGAAGATCAGTTCGACTATATTCTAGTTGATTGTCCACCATCCTTAGGATTGGAGACAGTCAACGCCTTGGCTTGGTGTGATGAAGTGGTGATCCCGCTTCAATGTGAATACCTTGCCATGGAGGGCCTTAACCTTATTATGAGGACCATCTCCAATGCGAGAAAAAGCTTTAATCCTCAGATTAAGGTTTTGGGAATCCTTTTCACTATGTTCTCGAAAAGGGCTAAGCTTAATCAGGAAGTGGTGGACGATATATCAGAGTTCTTCCCGGAGCTGGTCTTCAAGACCATTATTCCAAGGACCACACGACTTGCTGAGGCTCCTTCCCATGGATTGCCAATAAACTATTACGATAAATCCTCAAATGGGGCAAAAGCCTTTGATTCACTTGCACAGGAGGTGATTGACCGTGGCTAATGAAAAGAAGAGGGGATTGGGCAAGGGAATCAGTTCCCTGATGTCTGGTTTCGATCTTGATGCCCAGACAGATGACCTGATCACCAGAACCATACGTGATGAAAAAAAAGATAAGATGACAGTGATCCAGCTGGACATCGACCATGTAAGGGCAAATCCAAATCAGCCTAGAAAGTACTTTGATGAGGAAGCTTTGAAGGGTCTCTCTGAATCAATCAAGAGTCAGGGAATAATCCAGCCTTTGACAGTTGAAGAAATTGCTCCCGGTGAATTCTCCATCATTGCAGGAGAGAGAAGATACAGGGCGGCAAAGATGGCAGGACTTAATAAGGTTCCTGCAATTGTAGTGTCCTTAGGAGAGATACAGCGGATACAGATGTCTTTGATAGAGAACATCCAGAGAGAGAATCTGAATGCCATTGAAGAGGCTTCTGCCTATCAGTATCTCATAGAACACTCCGGATATACTCAGGAGATGGTTGCAGAAAAGGTTGGAAAGAGCAGAAGTGCTGTAGCAAACTCCCTCAGACTTCTATCCCTTAGCGATAAGATGAAGGATGATATAGTGTCTGGAGCCATGACAGCAGGCCATGCCCGTGCAATCCTTTCCCTTGTTAATCCTGCAGATAAGGATCTGCTTAGAGATAAGATCGTGCATGACGGTATATCTGTAAGGGATGCAGAGATTCTTGCTGAATCCTACAATAAGGGACATAAGCTTATCCAGAGGAAAAAGGGAAGAGAAAAGGATCCTGAAGTATCCAGAGCTGAAGAGAAATTTGTTTCTGCAGTAGGAGCCAGATGTGAAATAAAGGGTAATCTTGAGAAGGGAAGACTTCAGATAAGATTCCGCTCCACAGCCGACCTTGAAAGAATATATGGTCTTTTAAGTAAAGGTGAAGTGTTATTTGATGAATAAATATTTATATTAAAAGGAAATAAACATTATATGATTGACAAGACTAAGCTAGCTGACGGCATTTATGCCCTTATGGAAACCAGTAGAGGAGATATTCTCCTTTCCCTTGAGTACAAGAAAGTTCCAATGACAGTCTGTAACTTCATTGGACTGGCTGAAGGTGAACTGAATATGGAAAAGAAGGGAACACCCTTCTATGATGGACTTACCTTCCACCGTGTAATCAAGGACTTCATGATCCAGGGTGGATGCCCAAAGGGAAATGGAACAGGAGGACCAGGCTATAGGTTCCCTGATGAATTCGATTCAACGCTGAAGCATACAGGACCAGGAGTCCTGTCTATGGCTAATGCAGGACCTGGAACCAATGGAAGCCAGTTCTTTATCACCCATGTTCCTACTCCATGGCTTGACGGAAAGCACACTGTCTTCGGCCACGTAGTGGAGGGACAGAACGTTGTAGACTCCATTAAGCAGGGAGACAAAATCAAGAAAGTATCCATAATCCGTGTTGGGGAGGAAGCTGAAAACTTCAAGACTACAGCAACAGACTTCGCTGAATATGTACAGGGAGTGGAAGCCAGGGAGAAGGCAAAGCTGGAAGAGGAGAAGAAGAGAGTAATTGCAGAGATTTCAGCCCGTTATCCCAATGCCAAGAAGACTGCTTCCGGCATGTACTATGTGGTGGACAGGGAAGGCGACGGAGGAAAGTCTCCACGCTATGGACAGAAGGTCACTGTACATTACCAGGGAACTCTTATGGATGGAAAGATCTTCGATTCCTCATACCTTAGGAAGGAGCCTACAGCCTTCAGGATCGGAGAAGTAATCGAAGGCTGGAATGAAGCACTCCAGACCATGACCAAGGGCGAGAAGAGGACTCTGGTCATTCCTCCAGAGCTTGGCTATGGAGAATATGGATATCCAGGAGTCATTCCGCAGAACGCTTGGCTTATCTTTGAAGTTGAGCTGTTGGATTTCTAATCATAGCTAATAGATATTCTAAGGGAGACGGATAGGAGTGAAGGGAAACAATATCAGATACGTCTGCAGGGAATGTGGCCATGAGGAGAACAAGTGGGCAGGTCGTTGCCCGGAGTGCGGCAGCTGGAACAGCTTCGATGAAACAGAGGTTGCCAATAAGCCTACAGCATCTCCCGATTCCTCAAAGACTGTCATAGACAATAGCGTAAGAAAACTATCCGATATCCCTTATGACAAGACCATGAGGGTCTCCTCCGGCATCAGTGAACTGGACAGGGTTCTTGGTGGTGGAGTGATGAGGCCCTCCTCTGTTCTGGTGGGAGGAGAGCCTGGAATCGGTAAATCCACCATTATGATCCAGATGCTATCAGCCCTTTCAGAGCACTCTTCTGTCCTTTATGTTTCCGGTGAGGAGTCTCCTTCCCAGGTGAAGATGAGGGCTGAGCGTCTTGGGCTTGATACCACGCGTATCGATGTGTTCTGCGATACCAGGCTGGAGGCACTGACAGAGACCATAGAAAGCCGCAGGCCAGGCTACATTGTAGTGGATTCCCTCCAGACCCTTTCCTCAAGCTCTGTGGCCTCTTCTTCGGGCTCTCCCAACCAGATGAAGACCTGCTGCATGGAATTGTCCCTGAAGGCCAAGAAATGCGGCTCAGCAATCTTTTTCGTTGGACATGTGACCAAGGAAGGAGTTATTGCAGGACCTAAGATAGTGGAGCACATGGTTGATACTGTACTCTACTTTGAAAGTGCAGAAAGCGGCATGAGAATGCTTAGGGCTGCAAAGAGCAGGTTCGGCTCGGTGGATGAAATTGGACTGTTTGAGATGACTTCAGAAGGCCTGAAATGTGTCCAGGATGCATCCAAGCTGTTTCTGGGAAATAGAAGTGATGGAGACCTTCCTTCAGGCATTGCCTTCACTCCTGTCATTGAAGGCTCCAGAACCTTTGTGGTGGAGGTCCAGGCTCTGGTGGTTCCTGCCAAAAGCGGATATCAGAGAATCTACTCAGATAAGATAGAGCTTTCCAGAGTCAACAGAATATCGGCAATTCTTGAGCGTCATGCAGGACTGGATCTATCTGGAGATGATATCTATATCAACGTGGCAGGAGGAATGAAGATAAAGGAAGGCTCAGTGGATCTTGCTGTTGCCCTTGCCCTATATTCCTCCAAGACAGACATTCCTCTTTCCTCCTCCCTTGCCTCCTTCGGAGAGTTATCCCTTGCAGGAGAAGTAAGGCCTGTGACCTTCTCCCAGAGAAGGCTCCGCACCCTTACGGAAATGGGCTTTTCAAAGACAATCGTCAGCATAGGAACGGAGAAGGTCGGTGGAAGCCAGAGCGAAAACGTGAAAGATGTCAGAAGCGCTGTGATTGCAGCTTTCAAGGGACGTAAAAAAAGTAAGTAAGGAAAGCTTATTTATATGGATCTGAGTTTGTAATCCCCCATTACTAAAGAAGGTAATTCTTTATGGCATAAAGAAAGGCAGGCGTTATAACCTGCCTTTTTCCTATATGCGGGCAATAATGAACGGGAAGGCCACCAAAGAACCCAGTACGCTTCCTATACTGCTGGTAAGAAGTGCCACCAGACACTTGAGGATTCTGTTTTTGTACCAGCCTTTAAGGGTAAGGGCGTCTTGGGACATATTCTCAAAATCCTTGACCTTGGGAGGCTTGAAGGAGGCCTGCCAGATTCCGGCGAATAAGCCGACTCCCAGCACAGGGTTCAATACAAAGAAGGGGGCTGTGATTCCTGAAAGAAGACACGTGAGGAATGATGCTCCTCCCAGGATAGTGAAGATGAAGGTGGATGAAGCGTTTACAGCCATCCAGCAGAGAAAGGCCTTGAGGCCCTGGTCCCATCCGTTGTTTATTACGCCCACTACCAAAATCAGGACGATGAGGGCAGGGATTATCCACTGTGCAACCTTTCCTCCTATGCCCTTTGGAGGAATTGCTGTGATGTCTGAAGTGTCTAGTGTAAGCTCTCCCTTCTCAAGTTTTTCCAGAGTCCTGATTATTCCCTGGGTGTGGCCAGCTCCTATGACAGCAACCTTTGACTTTCCTTCAGCCTTGAAGATTGATGTGGCCAGATATCTGTCCCTTTCATCAATGAGCACTTCCTTTACGGAAGGAAGCTCTTTGGCCACTTCCTTCAGCATAGACTCCAGGGTCTCTTCATTCTTAAGTTCAGCCAGCTCCTCTTCGCTGATCTCCTCCTTGGAGAAGGCTGCAGAAACAAGGGTTGCCAGAAGCTTGCACTTGTTCCATAGACTGCTCTTTCCCCAGGCTCTGCGGAAAGTAGTCTGGATCTCCCTGTCGCAAAGGGAGACAGGAATTCCCATTTCTCCAGCCAGCTTTGCCGCTCCCAGGATCTCTGCACCAGGGTCTGTACCTGTCTGGGCTCCCATTCTCTTCTGAAAGGAGGCCAGAGCTGTATTTGCAAGAAGCAGGAAGCCTTTTCCTTCCTTGAATATCTTCTTGATATCCATGTTTTCCCAGGACTTCTCTTCTGTCTTGCTCTTCATCCTTCCGTCGTCAAGCTCGATGCAGACTCTGTCTGGATGCTGCTCCTCTATTATGGACCTGACCTCTTCGACGCTGTTGTTTGATACATGGGCTGTTCCTACAAGATGTATGACGTCTCCATTGTCGAAGCGGATTATATGATAGGTATCACTTATCTTTTCTGTAACCATAGAAACAATAATAACCGTCGACAACGTCGACGGCTATACTCTGAAAAGAAAATGATGGACTAATGGCCTCATTTGATCTCTTTCAGCATTTCCTTCACGAAGGAGGCGATGCGTTCAGCAGATGCAACCTCCACGTGTTCGTTCACTGAATGTACATCAAAAAGGTTGGGTCCTATGGAAAGGGAATCCATTCCAGGAATCCTGTCATTGATGGTTCCGCACTCCAGTCCGGCATGGATTGCTGTGATTACAGGTTCCTTTCCTGTGATCTTCCTGTAGGCCTGGCTTACTTCCTTGGTGAACTTGGAATCAGGATTTGGTGCCCATGCAGGATATCCTCCTCCGATCTTCACCTTGAAACCGTTACCTTCAAGAAGAGTCTGGATTTCATAGGCAAGATTAAGCTTGCTGGTCTCAACAGAGGACCTTATGGAATAGATTATTGATACATTCTTCCTGTCCATGGAGATTATTGCCATGTTGTCGCTGGTCTCCACCACTCCCTTGAGAGCCATGGACCAGCTTCTGACACCGGTAGGGGAAGTGAAGATGGTGTCTGCAATCTTTCTTGAGAGAGATTCTGTAAGGACCATGTCCTTCTCTTCTCCATCCTCCACAGTAAGTGTGATTCCAGGATCTGAATATTTGTATTCTACTTCCAGCTCCTTCTGAAGGTTCTGGATGACGCTTTCCACAACTGCCCTGTCGCTGACCAGTATCTCTGCCTCAGCTGTGGATGGGATTACGTTTCTTCTTGTACCACCCTTGATGGAAGCAATCCGGAAGGAAGGGATTCTGTTGAGGGCTCTTCCCAGGATCTTGATGGAGTTTGCCCTTTCCTTGTGGATTTCTCCTCCGCTGTGTCCACCGCAAAGACCGGAGACCTTGATGAGTACTGTCTCTCCCTCTGCCTTTTCCCAGTAGCAGCGCTTCTCTCCTGTGACTTCGATTCCTCCTGCGCAGCCGATGTAGAAGATTCCCTCCTCTTCGCTGTCCAGATTCAGAAGCCTACGGGAATCGATATCCTTGGCCTCCACATTCTCTGCTCCTGTAAGGCCCACTTCCTCGTTGACGGTGAAGATACCTTCCAGAGGGCCATGGACAGCATTCTCGTCTGAGAAGATATCCAGGGCCAGGGCAATGGCGATGCCGTTGTCTGCACCAAGGGAAGTATCCTTTGCCCACACCTTTTCTCCATCTGTCATCACTTCGATAGGATCCTTTGTAAAGTCATGGTTGGAGCCTTCCCTCTTTACGCAGACCATATCCATATGGCCCTGGAGGGCGATGGATGGATAATCTTCATATCCCTTTGTTGCAGGGACCTTCATTATTACGTTGCCTACGCTGTCGCTGAAGGCCTTGATCCCATGGTCTTTGGCCCATGCGAGGAGGTATTGTCTTATTCCTTCCTCGTTTCCGCTTTCCCTAGGAATGGCGGAGATATCTGAAAAGATCTTCCAGAGTCTTTTGTTTTCAAGATTGTCATACCACATATTAGTTTTCTCCTGACAATTAGAGTCTATCACCTTTTATGTCTAATTTCTCTTGTCGTTCAGGTTGATTATCCATTTTCCGCTTCTGATCCTCAATGCTCCAACCAATGCTTTGGTAACGGTCTCTGACAGCTTGACCAGCATCAGCGCCCAAAGGGGAAGTCTGAAGATGGATGCTCCAAGGAAGGTCAGAGGAATGCTGATAAGATACATTGGAATGATTTCAGAAAGCATAGAGAATTTGCTGTCTCCACCGCTACGGAGGATTCCTACCATAATCACAACTCCAAGAAGCTCCAGGGGCAGGATGAATGACAGGGCAAAGATTCCCTTCCTTGCAGTTGAAAGCACTTCAGGGGAGATGTTGTAGAAATTGAGAAGCAGAGGCCCGAGGATAAACTCCAGAATGCCCATGGCTATTCCTGTAAGAAGAGAAAGAAGGATAATCTTCTCTCCCCACTCCTGGGCCTTTTTCATTTCTCCTTTCCCAATTGTGTTTCCCAAGACCACTCCTGCGCCTCCTGCCAGGCCTAGGCCTGCAACGAAGAAAAGGTCCTGGATAGAAAGGCAGATATTGGTGGCTGCAAAGGTTCCTGTTCCCAGCCTGGAGTAGGCCACCTTGTAGAGGATGGAGCCTATGACCCAGAGAGTTTCATGAATAAAGGCTGGAAGCCCTGTCTTGGCAATATCCCTAATAAAGCTTTTCTCCCATCTGAAGTCCTCCCTTTCCTTGGGAATGAACTGCTCCTTGCGGCTTAGGGAGATGACAATAAGGAGGAAAGCTTCCAGGATTCTGGAGATGACAGTGGCAATGGCGCCTCCCAGGATTCCGAGGGCGGGGAAAGGTCCGGGGCCGAAGATCAGGATATAGTTCAGTAATGCATTGGTAAAAAGGGATATGGTGGTGGTCACCATAGGAGTCCTGGCGTCTCCTGTGGCCCTGAAGGCTCCGCTGTAGACGGAGGAGAACCCTGAAAAGAGATATGATACTCCCACCGCCCTCAAATAGACCGATCCTGCCCATATGACCTGAGGGTCGGAAGAGAACAGCTTCATCAGAAAGGAGGGGAAGGCTGTTACAATTATTCCTCCCAAGGCTCCCATCAATATGGCCAGGGATGACGCAAGGGAAAGGACTTTCCTCATTCCTTTCGTGTTCTTTGCTCCATAGAATTGGGCAAGGAATATGGAGCTTCCGCTATTGAGGCCGAAGAAGGCGATCTGGATGAAGAAAAAGTATTGGTTTGCTCCACCGACAGCTGCGACTTCAGTTTCTCCCAGCTGGCCTATCATGAGGGTGTCGAGAAAACCAACTCCGGACTGTACCAGATTCTGAATCATCACTGGAATGGCCACTATGGCAAGCCTCTGTAACAGTACTTTTTCTTCTTTAAGCATGAAAAGAGGATAATTCAACGAAAAAAGACTTTCAATGTTCTTCCTCTTTTGTTGAATAATACCCCTACAAAATGGATAATCACTATGGTTTCTCCACAAAATCAGGTTCTGGAGGTATTGTATTTCCATGAATAGAAATGTCCTTCTTGTCATTAACCCAAAGGCCTCCAAGGGCAAAGGTGAAGTCAAGGCTAGAAAGATTTCAGATTACTTCATCTCCAAGGGTTGGGGGTGTACAGTTGCATACACCCGTGATGTAGGGCACGCTGAGAAGCTGGCCAGAAGCGGAGCTGAGAATGGATTTCCTGTGATTGTGGCTGCAGGGGGAGACGGTACCGTCAACGAAGTGGTGAACGGAATAATGAAATCCGGCCTCCAGCACAAAGTGAAGATGGGAATCATTCCAATAGGAAGAGGAAATGACTACGCCTGGGTTGCAGGAATACCCACTTCCTGGAAGAAGGCTGCAGATATGATCATTGACGGCAGCACCAAGGAGACGGACGTAGGAAGGGCTGTGGGAGAGGGTGAAGACAAGTACTTCCTTAACGGAATGGGCTTCGGCTTCGAACCTATGGTGAACTTCAAGGCCCAGGAGTTCAGGCATATCAATGGAATGGCAAGCTATGTAATCGCCTTCCTCCATATACTTATGTCTCCTCCAGAGGGTTATGATGTCTCCATTTCTTTCGATGGAGGAGAGGAGAGACGCTTCAAGACCCAGCAGATAAGCATCAACAATGGTCGCCGTATGGGATCCTCCTTCCTTATGACGCCAAAGGCTGAAATAGATGACGGGCTCTTCGACTATATGTTCACCAACAGGCTCTACAAAGGCTTGGGGCTCATCGGCTTGGTCATAAAGTTCCTTCGTGGAGCAATGGTTTCAGACAAAGTGAACTTCTCCTACGGGAACGCAAGGAAAGTTGAGCTTAACGTTTACGGAAAGGGGATAGAGGCCCATGTGGACGGTGAGGAATTCACCCGATGCGGCAACAGCTTCACGGTGGAGGTGATACCTTCTGCCATACATCTTTTCAGATAGGTACAAAAAATATAAAATTGTTGCATCTTCTTGTGTGGTAAGGTATTAAATTAATTAAAAATATTGTTTGACTTCATTTTTGCACTCTCGTATAATTATAATGTCGAGAAAAGCGCCCAAATAGCAGTTTTTTGACATTTTCTTCGGAGTGATAAAGTGATAAAGGAAAGCGTACCTAGAATACATTTCTATGATCAGGACTTTGTCGATATGTATGACAGAGCCTGGGTTTGGCTTGATGAGCTTTGGCATCCAGGAGACAAGGACAGCAAGTTTCCTGAGGGTTATTTCACCCATAATGACAGCAGTATCATCGATCTATATGATGTTTCCTTGTCTTCTCTGTTCCTGATGTATTCCAACCAGATGTATTCCCCATACTCCATGGTTGACTATTTCTATGCCCGCCAGGAAAGCGACGGCCATATCTGGGATAGATATGATCTGAATACGGACGCGCCTGTGGTCGATCCTGAGAACCCTCTTGGTGTCACCCTCCCTCTTCTTCCTTTTGTTGAGTTCATGTTCTATCACAAGATCGGCAACAAGAAGAGACTGAAGGATGTGGTTCCATATCTTGAGAAATACTATGGATGGATCAAGGAAAACTTCCAGATGGAGAATGGTCTCTATGTGGTGCCGGAGAAGGCCAACCACACAGGTAATCTCTTTAGGGGAAACGCAAAGTACACCATAGACTTCAACGCAGCCATGACTGTCTTCGCCTACTATATGTCTACAATAGGCGATATCCTCAACGACAAGGAGCTTTCCTTCCAGTACAAGAGGGTATATTTTGCATTGAAGACCAGAATCAACAGCATGATGTGGAGTGTTGAAGACAACTTCTACTATGACATGGATGAGGAAGGTAACACAGTAGGAATCAAGCATATCGGAGCCTTCTGGACTCTTCTTGCAAAGATTCCAAACGATGAATATGCCTCATACCTCATTGAAGAGCTGAAGGATGACAAGGAGTTCGGTACAGATAACCCGTTCCCGTCGGTTCCTGTATCCAGCCCATACTTCGACGAGAATGGAAATGGATATAACGGAGGTGTCTCCTCCTTCATGACCTATATAATCATAAAGGGTCTCATGAACTATGACGCCTTCACCTTTGCCAGGGAATGTGCAATTCGCCATCTCTACTTCATTCTTGACACCCTTCATCCGGGAGAAGAGAAGCAGGGACACTGCTGGGAGCTCTATAAGCCATACTCTGAAGGAGCAGCTGTCTGCCCGGAAGGATTGGTCAACAGAAAGAAGTATCTGCCATCTGTGGGGCTGGTGACCATAACCCTCTGCATAGAGAACGTCATTGGTCTCGATATCTCTCTTCCCCGTAAGACTGTCAACTGGACAATGCAGAACCTGGAAGCCATGGGAATCGAGGTGCTGAGCCTAAAGAAGAACAACATCACCATCCTCTCCAACAAGAACCAGAGGGGCTGGGAAATAAGGCTGGAAAGCGAGAAGCTCTACTACTTCACCATATCTATCCTGGATGAGGATAAGAGGAAGACCCTTCCTATCCCTTCCGGAAAGTGTTCCATCCTTATTGATAAGCTATGATCTTGAAGGGGCTTCGGGCCCCTTCTGACATTGTTTGGACAAATTTCTCTTTCTGACAAAAAGGTGGCAGAAACACTTTTATCTCTATAGTTATATTAGTATTTGAGGATGAAAAACATCCAGGAGGAAATAACATGGACATGAAGTCTTTCTCTCTTGAAGGCAAGGTTGCTTGGGTGACTGGAGCCAGCTATGGAATTGGAATGGCAATCGTCAAGGCATATCATGACGCAGGAGCAAAGGTCATCTTCAACACTTCCCGCCAGGAAAGCGTCGACAAGGGCCTTGAGGAATACAGAAAGTGTGGTATGGACGATGTGGAAGGCTATGTGTGTGACGTTACAGACGAAAGTGCCGTACAGAAGCTTGCCTCTGAAATAATCGAGAAGCACGGAAGACTGGATATTCTTGTGAACAATGCAGGATGTATCAAGAGAATTCCTATGACAGAGATGAGCGCAGAGGATTTCAGGGCTGTAGTGGACCTGGACCTTAATGCACCTTTCATCTGCTCTAAGGCTGTAATCCCACAGATGATTAAGCAGGGTGGCGGAAAGATCATCAATATCTGCTCAATGATGAGCGAGCTCGGAAGAGAGACCGTAAGCGCCTACGCTTCTGCAAAGGGTGGCCTGAAGATGCTTACAAAGAACATCGCTTCAGAATATGGTGCATATAACATCCAGTGTAACGGTATCGGACCTGGTTATATTGCAACTCCTCAGACAGCACCTCTCAGGGAGAGACAGAGCGACGGTTCAAGGCATCCTTTCGATTCCTTCATCATCGCCAAGACTCCTGCTGAAAGATGGGGTACTCCAGAGGACCTTCAGGGACCTGCTGTATTCCTTGCTTCCGATGCATCAAACTTCGTCAATGGCCACATTCTCTACGTGGATGGCGGAATCCTTGCCTATATCGGAAAGCAGCCTAAGTAAGACCGGATAGTGCCCGAAAGAAGTGTGAAGCTTTGAAGATATCAGACAGCCCCAGGGCTGAATTGACCCCGATGGTCAGAGAAAGGATCTGACTGTAGGGGTTTTCTTTTTTTTGTGGTCAAAGGTCGAAAGGAAAGTATCAGTAAAAGGTAGGGCCCCAGAAATAATAAAGCTGTGCTCTGGGGCTTTGTGAGGAGCCTGG
The DNA here is from genome assembly GCA_016302165.1 of Sphaerochaetaceae bacterium. GTDB lineage: Bacteria > Spirochaetota > Spirochaetia > Sphaerochaetales > Sphaerochaetaceae > Ornithospirochaeta. The sequence continues at coordinate 29,476 of JAEDOD010000005.1, read as the reverse complement.
AAGAGTGAGGATAAGAAGCAATTTTATCCCCGTCAGACGGACAAATGAAAGCCTGGGAAAGGACTATGGAGAAACGTCAGTAAATCCCGAAATGACAGTTCAAAATAGTTTTGAACTAAATGAAGTAATATTGAAGTAGTATTGAAGTAATAGTTCAAAATGATTTTGAAGTATGCTAATATGTGCTTATAGGAGCATAAGATGACTATTGATGAATTGTTTCCTGGGATCTACATGGAAGATAAAGAGGTTGAATTCAAAGGGATTCTATCCAAGGGAAAGGATGACAAAGGAAACAGCCTTGAAATGGATTGGTTGAAGACCATTGCTGCCTTTGCCAATGGGGAAGGGGGAAGACTGTTTATTGGAGTCGAAAATAAATCCCACAAAATAGTCGCTCTCGATGCAAATGAGGCAGATAGGCAAGTTCTTCTGCTTCATCAGGAAATACGGAATAGATTTGATCCGGTTATTTATCCGGAAGTAAAAAAACATATGATGCCATGGAAAGGCCACAATATTCTTCTTGAAGTAGTTGTGAGCCACTCTCCACTGCTTCCCGTCTTCGTTTCCGATAGAGGTGCCCACTTCACATTTGTCAGAAGGTTCGGGGAAACCAATGTGGCATCGTCAGAGGAAATCAGACAACTTGTAATGAGTAGTGAGGATGTGAGTTTTGACCAGATACCCACAAGCGTTGAATTCAGGGAGGAAGACTTTGTGGATATGGAAAAGCTCTATTTTGAGAACAGGGGAGAGAAATTATCCCTGAATACTCTTCTTCTGAAAGGTTTTGTGGACGGAAAGGGTTTTTTAAGGAGGGGGGCGCTTCTCTTCCGGGACGATACAAAGAGTGACCTGACTTCAATCAGCATAGTGAAATATCCAGGCTTCGACAAAGGAAGTGACAGCCTTGTATTTGTAAAGAGAATGAAAGGTCCCATTCATAGGATGATTCTTGATGCAAAGGAATGTGTAATGGGATTATCTCCATCTGGTCTCCAGAAAACGAATGACGGAGAAAAGATTCTCTACAGCTATCCCGAGAGATCGGTCCTTGAGGCCATTGCAAATGCCTTCGCTCATAGAAACTATTGGATGGATGGAACACAGATACAGGTAAGCTTGTTCCCGGATAGATTGGAAGTTACATCTCCAGGATCTCTTCCGGGAATAGCATCATTGGATAAGGATAAAGAGATATCACAAATTAAACCTAGGCACAGAAACAAGATCATTGCAGATATTCTTATGGTCTTAGGCCTGGTGCAGGGGCTTGGTACCGGTTTTGGAAAAATTGCAGATGATTATGCCGCTCAAGATGAGGATCATAAGCCTTTTATTGACAGTGATGCCAACAGTTTTACCATTACTCTTCCCAATCTTCTCCATAAGGAAGGTGTGCTGGATAAGGGTGATATTGTTCCTAAAGTAAGGACCGACAAGAGACTGTTGGATGAGAATGAGCAGAGAATACTAGGGTATTGCTTCTATAATCGTCATAGCATCAAAGAGATTGCAGACTATCTGGGGGTATCTGTATCGACATATCTCTCGAAACGTATTCTTTCACCTCTTGTTTCCGAGGGTCTGCTTATTGAGACCTCTTCGAGGCCTAAGACATTTATGTCAGACAGGACCAATGTCAAAGTGTTTTGAAGTAATTGAAGTAATATTGAAGTAGTATTGAAGTAATAGTTCAAAAAGGTTTTGAAGTTAAATAATAAAGTGTTGTAATTAAAGTAATTAATATTAAGGATACTGTAGTATTTCTGTAATATGGCTGGTTTCTGTCAGAATTCTATGAATTGAAGTGGAGGGAATTCCCAGGTGGAAACACAGGGAACATTTCTATAGAGATAAAGGCTGCAAGAATTAGCGGCCTCCTGACAAGGGAGACCGCAAAAGAAGTAATCAGCCTTTGTGCACTTCAAAATAGGCTTGGCTATATTTACATACAGGGCAGACTTCAGGAGCCTTTGTGCCCACTACAATGTGACCGCAGACTCTGCATTCCCAAACTGTAACGGAGCTCTTTTCGAAGACGCTCTTCATCTTTACATCACTGAGGAGTCTTCTATATCTCTCCTCGTGCCTTTTCTCGATTTCGCCCACCTTGCGGAATGTTTCTGCAATTTCGTGAAAACCTTCTTCGTCTGCTTCCCTTGCCATTCTTGCATACATATCGGTCCACTCGTAGTTTTCACCTTCAGCAGCTGCCAGAAGGTTTTCAGCTGAAGAGTTGATGTGACCCAGGGCTTCAAACCAGATTCTTGCATGTTCCTGCTCGTTCCTGGCTGTCTTTAAAAAGATCTCTGCAAGTTCCTCATATCCCTCCCGTTCTGCTACTTTTGCAAAGAAGGTATACTTGTTTCTTGCCTGGCTTTCGCCGGCGAATGCTTCAAGAAGATTCTTTTCTGTTTTTGTTCCGGCATAGAGATTGCCGCCATCTTTCTTTTCCTCAACCTTTTCAAAGGCAGAGGCTGGCTGCCTGCACACAGGGCAGGTGAAGTCTTCTGGAAGCTCATCGCCTTCATAGACATAGCCACAGACCTTACATTTCCATTTGGCCATTTTTTTATCTCCTTGTTTTAAGTCTCCGCTTCTGTCCATATATGCTGTATGGAGCATTCTTTCTGCCAGAGGAGAAAGAGGTTTACCGTAGAAGGCGCTATATAGTTCCACGATTTCCTTGTTCTCATGACTTAGACGCTGTTTCATCTCCCCGTCACGGCTGTAGATGGAGGAAATTCTGGCCTTTCTCACTTCATCAGGATCCTTTGAGAAATCCTTTGGCTGGCCTCCTCCGCCGATGCAGCCTCCCGGACAGGTCATGACTTCCACAGCATGATAGACCTTACCGCTCTTTTTCATGTCTTCCACGAATCTCTTGGCATTGGCTGTTCCATATATGACAGCGACACGGAGAGTGGTATCTCCAACTTTTATTTCCTTCTCTCTTATTCCTTCGTAGCCTCTTACTTCCTTGAGTTCCACATTCTCAGGATTCTTTCCTGTAAGATAGAAGATGGCGGTCCTAAGGGCTGCTTCCATGACGCCGCCAGTGTTTCCGAATATGACACCTGCGCCAGAGGCTTCTCCCAAAGGAGAGTCGAAGGGCATATCAGGGAGAGCGTTGAAGTCTATTCCCTCTTCCTTTGCCCAGAGGGCAAGTTCCCTTGTGGTTATGACGCTGTCCATGTCACGCATATCCGGCTTTCCAAGATATTTGCCTGCGGCATTCATCTCGCTTCTTCTTATTTCCATCTTCTTTGCTGTACATGGAGTCAAGGCCACGTTGATGATCTTCTCTGGATCCAGGCCCATTCTGGAGGCGAAATATGTCTTGATTGTGGGTCCCTGCATTCCAATTGGACTTTTTGCAGAAGAAAGATTTGGAATCATCTCAGGCATATATGTCTCCACATACTTGACCCATGCCGGACAGCAGGAGGTGAACTGGGGGAGAATACCTCCGTTCTGTATTCTGTCCAGAAGCTCGCTGGCTTCTTCGCAGATTGTAAGGTCGGCAGAGAAATTGGTGTCCAGCACATAGTCTACGCCTAGTTTCTTCAAAAGCGCCACCATCTTGCCTTGAGTGAAGGTTCCTGGAGGCAGTCCGAACTCTTCTCCGATTGCAACTCTTACGGAAGGGGAGGTGCTTACTATTACAGTTCCTCTCTTTTCCTTGATGGCTCTTCTTACATTCTGGTATTCGTATTTCTCTGTAATGCTTCCTGTGGGGCACACATTTGCGCATTGACCGCAGTTGATGCATATTGCCTTGTTTCCAGTATCTTCAAAGCTATATGTTCCGTGTACTCCAATCTTTTCTGTGCAGACATTCTTGCACATTCCGCACTTGATGCATTTCTCTTCGTCCCTCATGATGCTGGGGTTGTCCAGTTCGATAGGAACTCTTACTGAAAGTGGAAGGTGTTCCATGATATTATCCTTTTTCTCCCCTATTTATAAATCCATTTTCCCAATGAGTGAATAGGCAAATATGTCGTTTGTGGGTATTGTTCCTGCTTTTTAAAAGATTAGCCTTCTGTGTTCTATGGGCCTACTTTCTGCCCCTCCTTTTCCTTCCAGAAGGGCTTTGTAGTAATTGTTCTATTGGGCTAGAATGGAACCATGCGTCTTCTTCTGTTTCTTCTATGCCTTCTTCTCTCTCTAGTCTCCTGTAAGAAGGAGGGTTCTGACACAATCCGTATCGCTCTCTCTCAGGAGCCTGTAACTACAGATATCATGGTAAACACTTCCCTTTCAGGGAGGCTGATTTTCCTTGGAAACGTATATGAAAAGCTTCTTGTGCTGGATGAAGAGGGTAATATCAGGCCTGAGCTGGCTGAAGAATGGAGACTGTCGGAAGACGGGAAGGAACTGGAATTCAGGATAAGGAAGGGCGTACTTTTCCACGATGGAACAGAGATGGATGGGGAGGACGTAGCCTTCTCCATGAACCGGTGGCTTGAAAAGTATGGAAAGGCCGGAGAAATGGTGGGGGATGAAAGATTTCTGTCAGATGGAGACCTGGTATATATAAAGGGTGAGAACAATCTTACGTTTCTTCCCTTCCTGGTGGCTTCCTCTCCCCAGGCTGCAATCATAGTGCCAAAGGAAGCTGAGGAAGAGAATTCCCTCCTCTACAGAGCTCCTGGTACTGGTCCCTATACTTTGGAAGAATGGTCCAGCGGCCATAGGATCCTTCTTTCCGCCTTCCCTTCCTATTCCTCCTACGGCTTGGGAAACAGTGGAGTCTGGGGAGAGAAGAAGGCTGTGACTCCAAATCTGGAGTTCCTTTTCGTTCCTGACAGTACCACTAGACTATTGGGCCTTAAAAGCGGGGAATATGATTTCATCAATGACCTGATGAGTGACCATAGGGCCACTGTGGAGGATGACTCCTCATTGGAGATAGTGGAGGGTGAGGAGTCTGGGCTCATTGCCCTGGTCTTCAATAAAAAGGAAGGGGTAATGAGTGACCGGACGGTCAGACAAGCTGTATCCCTGGCCCTGGATCCGGATGAGCTGATGAAGTCCTGCTATGGAGACTATGGGTACTCTCTCCACCCGGATTACATGGAAAAGGAGATGACAGAGTGGCTTACTGGAGAGGAGAATCCCTACTATGGCTTGGATAGGAATAAAGCGGAAGCGCTTCTTTCCTCCTCTCTCTACAGTGGGGAGACAGTAAGGATCCTGACCTCCAACCTTTCCAATATGGAGAAGATAGCATACGCTGCAGAAAGCGAACTGGAGAAGGTGGGCTTCAGTGTGGAGACAATTGTGACAGACTGGGCTGGAATGATGGAGATGAGGACAGATGAGAAGGGCTGGGATATCTTCATATCAGCTTTCTCCAAGGTTCCTCTCCCTCAGATGAAATCCTTCCTTTCACCCACTTACCCAGGCTGGACAGAGGAGGAGAGCGAAGCTTATCAGCTCTTTTTGGCTTTGGATGATGCCAGGGACACGGAAGAGGCCCAGGAAAGATGGAAGGAAGCTGAAAAGGCCATGTGGGCTTACATTCCAGCCTATATTCCTGGCCATTACACCACAAGCTACGCTAAGAGTGTAAAGCTGAAGGATGTGATTGTCTCCGATGGCTTCCACTTCTGGAATGCATATGTTGAGAAATAGGGAGAAAGTAGTTGAAGAAGAAGATAATCAACAGGATCATATCTTTTCTCCTGACACTTCTTGTGGTGTCACTATTTGTATTTGCCGCCGTAGACCTGGCTAAAGGAGACAGCTCCCTTGTAGTCCTCTCCGATGAGGCTGGAGTGGAGGAAGTTGAAAGATACAGAAGGGACAGCGGCCTCTATGATATCTTCCTTATTCGGTACCTGAGATTTCTGAAATCCTTCTTCACCTTTTCCTGGGGACGTACTGTGGGAGGAGAGAAGGTGGTGGATGTGATTCTTTCCCGTCTTCCACTTACTCTTTCCCTTACTTTCTTTTCCATTTTCCTTTCCCTTCTGATTTCTCTTCCTCTCCTGTTCTTCTCCCTGTCGAAAGTGGATGGAAGAAGAGGGTCCATCCTTACACTACTGTCCTCAGGCCTAATGGTTATACCCACCTTCATATCTTCTCTTGTTCTTATTCTTATATTTAGTTTGTGGTTAAAACTATTTCCTGTTTCCGGGTATGTTCGACTAAAAGAGGGTATTTTTCCTTATTTAAGGTCATTGTTTCTTCCATCCCTATCCCTTTCTTTTCTGCACTCTGCTGTAATGATGAAGATTATGAGGGAGGCCTTGGAAGAGAGCCTAAAGATGAACTATACCCGTACTGCCCTGGCCAAAGGAATGAAGGAAAGGAAGCTGGTTGTCCTATCTGCCTTCCGTCCATCCCTTCCTGTTCTCTTCTCCCTCGTGTCCGATTCCCTAAGTGTGGGCTTCGGAGGTGCGGCAGTGGTGGAGAATATTTTCGCTCTTCCTGGAATGGGATCTTTATTGGTGAAGGGGGCTCTTGAAAGGGATGGAAATCTAGTTTCCATCTCAGTTCTCATAATTGCATTCCTGGTGTCTCTCTTCTTTTTCATTGCAGACCTGGGGTCATACTTTATTGACCCAAGGCAAAGGAGGAGCCATGAAGAAAATTAGAGTAGGGGGAGCCATTCTCATTCTACTGACTCTTCTTTCCCTCCTATTTATGGGAAGGGGAGAAATTGACTCATCCCTCCGTTCCGCTCCTCCCACTCTATCTCACATTCTGGGCTGCGATACTCTTGGCAGAGACCTATTGGAGCGCATTGGGGGAGGTGTGGTGGTTTCCCTGTCCATCAGTATCTTCACTTCCCTTCTTTCTGTGTTCTTAGCCCTGGTGCTGGTAGCCATTGCCATTAATAGTGAGTTTCTTTCCTCTCTTCTTCTGACAGCTGTAACAGCATTCAAGTCTATTCCTACGGTCCTTGTAGCTCTCCTTCTTTCTTCTCTCTGGGGAGGAAAGACTTCTTCCTGCATAATAGCCTTGACCATTACAGGAACAGCATCCTCCTTAAGGGTCCTTATGGTGAAAGCTAGAGAAATCTATGGGGAAGACTATATGACAGCTCTCGATGCCCTGGGCATAAAGGAAGGAAGAAAGAGGATCTTCCATCTTGTTCCTGGGCTTTTTCCATATGCCAGGGAAGAGTGGGCGACGATAATGATGAGCGCAATCCTTACTGAGTCCTCCTTGTCTTTTCTGGGTGTAGGAATAGACCCCAGCATTCCAAGCTTAGGGTCCATTCTTGCAGAGGGAAGGCCTCTTATTCTTACGCGGCCACATATAGTGATATTCTCTTCCCTTGGGCTGTTGATTATCGGAGGCGCAATTACGCTGATTTCCAGAGGTCTATCAGAGCTTGATCCTACCTCTCATTGAACGGGCCAGAGTCATCTTGTCTACATAGCCAAGGTCGCCGCCGATAGGGATTCCTGAAGCTAGGCGGGATAGGGAAAGACTGGGGAAGGAAGAGAGAAGCTGTCTGATATAGAGAGCTGTGGTGTCGCCCTCCTCTGTGGGATTTGTTGCAATTATCACTTCCTTGAAGGAGCCTTCCTGGATTCTTGTCCTAAGTTCTTTCAGTCTCAAGGCGTCAGGGCCGATTCCATTCATGGGATTTATGGCTCCTCCCAATACATGGAAGAGGCCGTTATAGACTCCTGAGGATGCGATGCTTACCACGTCTTCAGCCTCCTCCACCACGCAGAGGATACTATGGTCCCGTTTTGCGTCACTGCAGTAGGGACAGCTGTCTCCTTCGCTGTAGCAGCCGCAGATGGGACATGGATGAATCTTTTCCTTGAGAGTGGATATGGCATCTCCAAGAGCCTTGTTGAAGGCGGAGTCTGTCTTTATCAGATGGTAGGCGAGACGGGTTGCAGACTTTTCTCCCATGCCAGGAAGCTTCTTCAGAAGCCTGATCAGTTCCTCAAGACTTGTCACAGACCGAAACCTCCCAGACCCAAGCTCTGAAGCTGCCTTTTGGTGTAATCCTCTATGACAATCTGGAGCTTGTCGTTGGCGTCATTGAAGGCGCTTTGGACCAGAGTCTCGATCATGGCCTTGTTTTCAGGAGAAAGCATTACGTCGTTGATGTTGATGGACTTTACCTTATGGTCTCCGTCTACAGTGACCTCCACCATTCCTGCTCCAGCGCTGCCGGTAGCTGTCAGGGAGGAAAGCTGAGCTTTAATCGTCTTCATCTGGGCTTCCAGAGTCCCCATCTGCTTCATAAATTCGAAGGGATTGTTCATCTTCTGTCTCTTTCTCCTTTACATTGTTCTTTATTGTCAGCTTGCTTTCTTCAGGATCCTTGAACTCTATGGTTCCTCCACCGAAGACTGTCTTCAGGGCCTCCATCTTTGGAGATGCCTTTCGTCCTTCCTCTCTTGTGTCATCAAGAAGGAATGTAATCGGGTAATAGGCTCCGACCACATTTTCCAGGGCTCCTGCAATAATGTCAGAAGAGGAGGAAAGAGCATCGAAGTGGAAGGCCTGGGATATTGTAAATATAGCCCTTCCATCTTTTTCTGTAATATTCTTCACAGCAGAAAGGCACCTGGCTTCAGCAAATCGTCCTTCCCTTTTCAGTTCATCCTGGAGGACAGGAAGAAGGGATTTGTCTATTGGGAGATCTTCCTCTTCTTCTGTGGAAGGGGAGGGAGGAATCTCATTCTTATACTCTACGGCAGTTTCCTGAGGTGCAGTTTCCGTAACTCTTTCCTTCTTCTCTGGAGCTGTCTCTATCTTGGGAGCCTCTGTCAGAGGAAGAGAGGGGGCTATGATTTCCCTATCGACTTTTTTTTTGACTACAACCTTTCCTTCCGCTATGCCCTTCCTCATTCCCTCAATTTCCTTCATCATGGTCTCTGTAGACACAAGGAAAGGCAGGGATGAGAAGCGGGAGAAGAGAAGTTCCACTTCAAAGCGTGGAGACAGGGTGTATCGCATATCCCTGTAGAGATCCACTGTAGCCTTAAGGGCTGCTTCAATCTGCTCCTTACTGAGAGTGGAGGCAAGGTCGGATGGAATATCAGACTCTGCAACCCCAAGAAGGGAGGGCCTTCTTATTCCGTTCTTCCATAATAGGAGAGTGCGGAAGAAGTCTGCTGTATCCTTCACTATCTGCTCTGCGGAGACTCCTGCTTCGAAGAGTGCAGCTAGATTCTCCATGGTCTTTTCCGTGTCGCCTGTTACGCTGAGGGATACCATTTCCGATATCTTTGAGAATCCTGCAAGATTCAGCCTTTCCCTGATCTTCTGGAGGGTAATGTGGTCTGAGGAGAAGGAGGCCACCTGGTCAAAGAGAGTGTATGCGTCCCTCATGCTTCCTGTAGCTTCCTTGGCTATCCAGAAAAGTGCATCTTCGTCGGCTTCGATGCCCAGGTCTTCAGCTGCGCTTTTCAGGCAGCCCTCGATTATTTCCTGGGGAATCAGCTGGAAGCGGAACTGCTGGCAGCGGGAGCGGATGGTTGCAGGAACCTTCTGAAGCTCTGTGGTGGCAAAGATGAAGATGATATACTCCGGCGGCTCCTCAATGGTCTTGAGAAGAGCATTGAAGGCTGAAGTGGAGAGCATGTGGACTTCGTCTATGATGTAGATCTTGTAACGTGAGGACTGGGGAGGAAAGAGGACTTCCTCCTTGATGGCCCTGATATCGTTGACGGAAGTGTTGGAGGCTCCGTCGATTTCTATCACGTCTGTGCTGCTGCCGTTGGCGATTTCCCTACAGGAGGAGCACTCTCCACAGGGATGGGCGCTCATGCCCCTTTCACAGTTCAGGGCTTTTGCAAGAAGACGGGCTGAGCTGGTCTTTCCAACTCCTCTTGGACCGGAGAAAAGATAGGCATGGGCGATTCGTCCCTCCTGGATTGCATTCTCCAGGGTGGATACTACAAATTCCTGTCCCACCAGCTTGGCGAAATCCTGTGGTCTTTTTCTTGTTGCAGTTACTTCATAGGCCATGAAGATATAATAGCATCAAATGAAGATATGGGCCATCACATGGCATCAAAAAGAGGTGAGGTGTTTCCAAGGCCTATGCCCTGAAATTGTGGCCGCAGCTGTGGCAGTAGTAGAGCTTTCTCCTGGAAGAGAAGAGACTTAGGCTTTTCCATACATATCCCTTTCCCATAATTGCCTTTATTATCGCTATCCACCAGTCGAAGAGGATCAGAATGCAGAAGGCTACGGTCCATTTGAAGATGAGATATATGATGTAGAGTGAGCCGAAAAGGATAAAGTAGAGGCAGCCGTGCTTTCCTCTTTCCTCAGATAGCTGGACTCTTGTGCTGCCGCACTTAGGACATTTGATATCGAGACCCATGGATTCCCCCTTCTGAAAGGATGGAAGAGGGGAAGAGGGTTGTCAAGGGAAAGGGTTTCTGCGGAAAGTGAAATCAGGTAGAATTGGGATATGGAAGAAAAAAGCGTCAAAAGGATTGCAGATGAACTGAAAGCTAACGTGGAGAAGGTGATTGTCGGAAAGGATGAGATTGTATCCCTTCTCATTCTCTCCCTCATTACTGGGGGCCATGTACTTTTGGAAGATATGCCAGGAACAGGCAAGACCAAGCTGGCAAAGACCTTTGCCCGTAGCCTTGGAGTGGAGTTTGGAAGAATTCAGGCCACTCCGGATCTTCTCCCCTCTGACATTCTGGGTCTCAACTATTTTTCACAGAAGGAGGGGGAGTTTGTCTTCAGAAAAGGACCTGTATTCACTTCAGTGCTTCTTGTGGACGAGTTGAACAGGGCTACTCCCAGGACCCAGTCCAGCCTTCTGGAATGTATGGAGGAAAGGACAGTCACCATAGATGGAGAAACCAGGGCCCTTCCGGAACCCTTCTTTGTAATTGCTACAGAAAACCCTATCGAGACTGCAGGAACCTATCCTCTTCCTGAAGCCCAGTGTGACAGATTCTTCATGGTCCTTTCCATGGGATATCCTTCAAGGAAGGAGGAAGTGGAGATATTGTCCCGTTTCTTCTCCTCAGACCCCTTTGACAAAATCGAGGCTGTTTGCGGCGTAGAGGACATAGCCAGAATGAAGAGGGAGGCTGAAGAAGTCTATGTGCATCCCGTTCTTCTGGATTATATGGCATCAATTTCTGAAGCCACCAGAGGAGAGCGTGGTCAGGGAGTAAGCCCAAGAGGAACCCTGGCCCTTATGAGGGGCGCCAAGGCCTGGGCCCTCATTTCGGGAAGAAGTTTCGTTATTCCGGATGATGTGAAATACCTAGCTCCCCACATTCTTTCCCACAGGCTTGGATGTGACAGGGAGGAAGGAAGACGGAAACTATTGTCAATTCTGTCTTCCCTTCCTGTTCCTACAGAGGACTGGGGGAGAAGATAGTGCTGGTCTTTGCCCTGCCAATACTTCTGGTATTCCTGTTTGTTCTTGAGAGGATTCTATATGGCCGCCTATGGAAAAGGGGACTGGAAAGTGATGTGCGCTTCTCCTCCACCATTGTCCGAAGCGGCGAAGGTGTGGAGATTTCAGAGAAGTGTGTCAACAATAGTCTTCTGCCCCTGACTTCCCTTTCCCTGGAGTGGAATCTTGAAAGGCAGTTTTCTCCATTCACTGTGGATGGAAAGCCTTTCTCCTCCTCCACTCTTTTCTCTCTTCCTGGTCGAAGAATGGTGGAGCACAGAAAAGAGATTGGTAGCCTGAAAAGGGGAATATATACCATAAGTGGATGTAGAATCACCACAACAGACCTTTTTTCCCTGGATGAACATTCCTTGACTTTTTCCTCCAACACCTCTCTCCATGTGCTTCCTCAGAGGCGTGAAGGCTTCTCCTCATCCTATGCCTACAGGGGTTTTCTGGGTACTGTAGAGTCCACAAGAATGAGCGCTGACGATCCCTTTGCAATTAAGGCCATCAGGCCCTATGTGACCACAGATTCCATGAAGACCATCAACTGGAAGGCTTCCGCCAAGACAGGAAAGCTTAAAGTCAACCAATATGACTGGACCACAGAGGAAAGCGTGCAGATTCTTCTGGACCTTTCAGGAGGAAGCGAAGAGGAGAGGGAAAGGCTTATTGAGTATGTCTCAACCTTCTCCTCCCTTCTTCTTTCCAGAGGAGTCAATGTATCTTTAAGGGGAAACGGAAGGTCCGCTGGGAACGGGAAGTTCATAAAAGTGGAGAAGGGAAGCGGAAGAGGCCATAGCCTTACCCTGGACCTGGCTCTTTCGGAGATAAAGATATCAGGTAGCGATGGGTTGCCGCGCCCGGTAATCAAGGACGACAGGGCTCTTCCTGTGCTTTTCTCCGTGTCTCTGGGCGATATGGAAAGGGAGGATTTCCTCCTTTCCTCAGAGGGGAGGATATTCCTTCTCAAGGGAAAAGGGGGAAAGGACGTCTTCATTCTGGAGGGCGATAATGAATAGGAGAGTCAAAGGATACGTTCGAGTCCAATATGCCCTGGGCACCGCGAATGTAATGTTGATCATGGCTGCCATCACTTCCACCTTTGTGCTCTCTTTTCCGGAAAGGGAAGGCCTTCTTAACCTTTGGAACAGCTTTGGCCTTAGCCTTCTCATAATTCCTCTGAAAAAGGGTTGCGAAATATATGGACGAAAAGCCTGGGGGCGGGTCCTGATGGTGGCGCTGTCCATTGTTTCTGTCTTTTTTGCTTTCGGCAATGTGGCCAAAGTCTCCTGGGCCTTGGCCTTGAGTGTATTCATGGTTCCGTCCCTTTTTGCCCCTAGGCCTGAGTCCCGGGTCCTGATGGCAAAGCCCCAGGTCTGGCACTCTCTCCTCTATATGGCTCTATATGGCCTGGGAAGGGCCACCTTCAATGCAAATCTGTCCTTTACTGCTGTGATCCTTCTCTTTTTCTTCCTTCTTGCCTTTATGGTGGACCGGAATGTGGATGGATGCCTGAAAAAGGTAAGGAACGCAAAAGGGGAGGTGGAAGTGGATGGAATCCTTTCCTCCAACAGAAGGGCCATCCTTATATTCGTTCTTCTTTTCGCCCTCTTCTCCCTTCTTCTTCCTTCCCTCCTTTCCTTCCTTTCTGAGGAAAGGGTGAAGACGGAAGTCCAATATGAGCCTGGTGTCACCGGTTTTGAAGAGAAGAAGGAGAAGGGGGAGGTTCCGATTGTCAGGGATAAGGGAATAAGTGGTGAAAGTAAGGCTCTGGATTATTCGGCATTGGGCAATGTTCTTTTGGCCCTCTTCCTCTTTGCCCTTGCTCTGGCGCTTCTTCTGGTTGTCTACGCTGTCATCTCCCGGATTCTCAATATTGAGGCCAAGAGCGGGAAGCACAGGGAGCGAAGTCAGGCGGATTTCACTGTCTTGCCTCTGGAGAAGGAGAAAAGGAAGGAGAGAAGGGAGAAGTTATCTCTATTCTCTTCCCGTGACAGGATCCGGCATAGATATAAGGCTTTCGTCTCATCCTTGTCCGGAGTCGACAAATCAAGTATGACAGCCGGGGAAATAAGGGAAAATATCCTTCCCGGGAATGAGGCTTCCCGCCTTGTGACAGAAATATACGAAAAGGCAAGGTATTCCCTTTTCCAGGTTGGAAGGGAAGAGGAAAGGGCCATGGGTAAGGCCATAAAGGAATGTCTGGAGAAAAAATAGAAATGCAGCAAATGGTCCTGGTCACATACAAAATCCTCTGACCGTTGCTACATTCCTGTCCTGGCGGGGTTGGGAGGCATGCATTGCCTGGTATCTGCTGCAGGATTAATTGTGTAGTATTTTTTCTTTTGAGTAAAGAGGGTGGTTTCAGTCTCTGTCAGGCAGGAATTGTCCCAAAAAGACATTTTTTTACAAATGACAGTCTGTAAAATCTTTGTCAGAATTCGGGAAAATGAAGAATGAACTCGTTTCTATCGATTCTTTGGGGGGATGCGGAATAGGTTGTACTTTTCCGTCACATGGTTGAAATTTTTTGAATTTAATTTTTCCCATCCTTAAACAGATGATAGAATCTAAAAATCGGAGAAGAACTACTGTATGGGCAGAGAGTCAGGTTTGAGACGTTATCAATCGATGGATCTGATGATCTGGACAGTAATGCTTTTCCTGTTTGAGACCATAGTGGTGAAGGCAGGAACCGTCTGGTTCAGGTCCCAGCCATGGACTCTGTCCCTTGTACCTGCCCTTACGTCGGTGGTGTACATGAGGTGGGGGATATATGGAGTCATGTACAGTGCTCTAGGCGGTCTTGCCATAACAACTGCAAGCGGTGCCGGGACGGCGCAGTACGTGATCTACATTGTGGGGAATCTCTTCTCCGCCCTTTCCCTTCTCTATCTGGAGAAGGTTGGAAAAGAGAAGGTGCGTTCATCCACAGTCCTCTCCCTGCTCCACGGAACACTCGTGTTCCTTCTCATGGAGCTTGGAAGAGGAACGGTGTCGCTGGTATTCGGCTCCGGAATCGGTGTCTATGTGGATTTCATCACAAAGGACATCCTTTCCTGGGTCTTTGCAGTGGTCATTATCTGGATAACGAGAAGGCTGGATGGAGTATTTGAGGACCAGGTGTCCTATCTGGTACGACTGAAGGCCCAAGAGGAAAAGGAAAAGGGAGGGAGTGATGAAGGCTAAGGCTTCTGATTATCTCATCTATGATGAAACGACAGGTACCTACAGCGAAAGCCCTGAGCAGAAGGTAAGGGATGACGTAGAGAAACACTATTGGCTTCATGTCGGGCGCACAATAGTCAAGGATTGGCGTCTTTATGTCATGTTGGTGCCAATGCTTCTGGTGTTCCTCTTCTGGAGATATTTCCCGATGTATGAACTTCTTGGATGCTTCAAGGTCTCCGATGAGGTTCTTCCTGTATCACAGCAGCTTTTCTCAGGTTTCTCCTACTTCAGGAGACTCCTGGTCGGAGGAGATGCCCTTTCTGCAGAGTTCTGGAGAGCTTTGAGGAATACATTCCTCCTTTCCTTCTACGGTCTCTGCTTCGGCTTCCCTGTTCCTATCATCCTTGCCCTGTTCTTCAATGAAGTGAAGTCCAACATCGCAAGAAGTGTATATCAGGTCCTGACATATCTTCCGAAGTTCATGTCCACTGTCGTCATGACATCCCTGGTCATGATGCTTGTAAAGCAGGGTGCCATCACAACCAACTGCGGTGTCCTTTCACAGCTTTTGCAGAAGCTTGGCTTCATTACAAAGGAAGTTGCCGACGCAGGTCTCCTTAATAATCCAAGCTTCTTCAGAGGTATCTACCAGCTCAGCGGAATCTGGGAGGATGCAGGCTATGGCTCCATCGTCTACTTTGCAGCCATCATCGCCATCTCCCCTACAAGCTACGAAGCTGCCCAGATCGACGGAGCAGGCAAGATGGCCCAGATGAAGTACGTGGTCCTTCCATGTATTCTCTCCACCATCGTAATCATGCTCATTACGAGAATCGGATCCCTCTTGTCCATAGGATATGAGAAGGTCCTTCTCCTCTACAATCCAAACACATATGTTACAGCAGATGTAGTTTCAACATTTGCACAGAGATATGGTCTTGCAGGTGCCGCCAAGGGTCTGGCCACCGCCGCTGAAATGATGAACAACATCATCGGTATGCTTCTGGTCATCGGTGCCAACACCATTGCCAGGAAGGCATCCAACGTATCGCTGTATTGAGGAGGCATGGCAAGATGAAAAGAAAACTCGAGACATCCGAACTTATCTTCAAGGTGATCAGCTATACCCTGCTTACCATGTTTGCAATCTGCTGCCTCTATCCATTTCTATACGCAGTATCTTCATCCATAAGCGGAAGAAGGGCTGTAGAGTATTCAGAGGTTGTGCTCTTCCCTAAGGACATCCAGTTTGAAGCCTTTGGAAGAATGTTCAGCAACAACATGTTCTGGAACGCATACTCCAACACTCTCTACATCACTCTCTTCGGAACCATCTGGGCCCTTGGATATTCCATTCTCGGCGCCTATGCCCTTTCAAAGAAGAGACTTCTCTTCAGAAAGACCTTCAACTTCTTCCTGGTCTTCACCATGTGGTTCAGCGCAGGTATCGTTCCCCAGTATCTGAACTATCTGAGCACCAAGGCTGTGTTCAACAAGGTGGGAATCATGGATGACAAGTGGCTGGTCATCATCGCCATGGGTATGGCCGCAATGAACGTCATCCTTCTCAGAAATGCCTTTGAAGGTGTTCCTTCAGAGATTGAAGAGGCCGCAATCGTCGACGGCGCCACAGAATTCCAGGTCCTTTCCAAGGTCTACATTCCAATGAGCAAGTCTACCATCGCGACCGTAGCCCTATTCTTCGGAATCTCAAGATGGAACGGATACTTCTGGGCTCGCCAGATGATCAGTAACTCAAACGAGCATCCTCTCATGGTCTACATCAGACTTATGCTTGAGGAATATACAGACCCTGAGGTCATGAGCGGATGGAACGAAGCCTTCGCTTCAGACTCCATGATCTATGCTCTTATCGTGTGTTCAATTGTTCCAATCCTTGTCATATATCCTTTCATACAGAAGTATTTTGCAAAGGGTGTGAACGTAGGTGGAGTCAAAGAATAATTAGGTTAGCAATACGGAGGAAAGCTATGAAAAAATCATTTGTAACCGTCCTTCTCGTCATGTTTGCCCTCTTTTCAGTAATGGCAAACGGTGGAAAGGAAATCCCTGTACAGGCCACAGAGGCCCCACAGGCTGCTCCTGCTCCAGTAGTGGAAGAGAAGGTTGAGGAAGTAAAGAAGCTTGAATATGCTGAAGGTACTGTCCTCAGAATGGCAACAGGCTATAACAGCAAGAAGACAGGTCTTACCTTTGATGCAGATACAGCAGGCGCAGGAATCGAGCTGGCTGGAGTAGTGTATCACGCAGGCGACCTGAAGCCGACCTGGGTTGAAGTCCAGAACATCCTCAACATCAAGATTGAAGATAAGTATCAGGGCAACAACGCTCAGAACGAGCTCAAGTACTGGAAGGAAAAGCTCAATGAAGTCGACCTTGTTTCCGGAAACGCAACAGGACTGGTTGATCTTGGTGAAGCAGGAAGCTTCGTCGACATCGCTCCTTACCTTGACAGAATGCCTAACTTCAGCGCATATCTTGATGCAAATCCAATTGTGAGACTTTCCATCACTGGAAACACAACAACCGGTGCCATCTACTTCTCCCCATATTTTGATGGTGTAAACGACATCGAAAGAATGCCTCTCATGAGAGTCGACTGGCTTGTAAAGCTCCTGGATGGCGAAGGCGCATTCACAGCAGAGAAGTGCGGCGTCCTCAACAAGGCTGTCTACGAGCCATATATGCCTACAAGCGGAAAGGTCACAGTTGAGACTGTCAACGCTGAAGGAACAGGCACATTCGACCTTACAAAGGACTACGACAAGGCTGGCAACATCGTTGCTGTCATGAACGCTTCTCTTGCTAAGGGTGAAGTCACTGGTGTCCAGGCTGTCAACATGCTCAGAGACTACATCGATGCAGCATACAACGGATATTATGGAACAAAGAGATCTGACCTCTTCGCAGGACAGAACGCAGCTTGGGATGCAGATGAACTTGTTGCACTCCTGAGATGTGTGGTTGCCAACGCATATACACTCAACGGAACAGATTCCGTCCAGGGTCTCTTCTCAAGAGAAGATGCAAACAACCAGAGAAGAGTCGACCTCTTCAGATTCGCCGGCACACTCTTTGGTGTACGTGGTCTTGAATCAAGACAGGACTACCTCTATTTCGGCGCTGATGAGAAGCTCCACGATGCCCGCCAGGAAGTTGCTACATATGAAGCAATGGAAAGAATGAATGCAATGGCTCAGGAAGGACTTATCTCCAAGTCATTCATGGATTCTGCTGCTGAGACATCCGCTACAATGTTGGAGAACGATCTTGGATTCATGAGCTATGACTACAACCAGACTCAGACCATCATGAACGCTACAAAGCTTCAGGAAGGCGAGAAGTACATGGCTGTCATGGTTCCAGTTGCACGCTGGTTCGACGGTACAGATCCTAATGGCGTCTACATGAGATTCACAGAATCCTGGAGAAGCGTAAAGACAGACGGTTGGGCAATCAGCAAGGCTGGTGTTGCAGGCGACGAGAACAAGCTCAATGCAGCTCTTGCCCTTATCGACTACGCATACAGCCCAGAAGGACAGATTCTCATGAGCTACGGCCCAGATGTCTTCATCAAGACAAAGGCTGACGGCAGCTACGAGACATTCAACTTCAACGGAAAGGAAATGCCTGTCATCGCTGACATCACAGAGGAGCTCCTCTGGAAGCTGGCTTCCGGTAACTACACCAACTTCGCAAGAATGTATCTTGGATCAACTCTTTCCTTCGCAAAGAGCCAGGCATTCGAGTATCAGTGCACACACGCTGTCGGTAAGGAAGGAGCTGGAAAGATTTCAGTCGCCATCGGTCTTGGAACAATCAAGCACCCAGAGCTGGCTGTAAGCAGCAACATGTGGTACACATCCATTCCTACAACTCTTCCTGTAACAAAGGTTGAGACAGATGCTGTCAACCAGTATACACAGCTCACAGCTATGTTCAGCACATCCAAGGGCGGAACAAACATCCTCTGCGACCAGATCGTAAAGGGTTACTCAGTCGAAGGCTGCTCAAGCGCAGAAGAGACTGTAAACACTGTTTCCGAAGCTTGGGGCGGAGCTCAGTACCTCTTCATCAAGAGTGGTGCATGGAACCGCGACCTTGCATTCTACAACAAGATCTCCAAGTAATCGGGGATTCTCACCATCTACTCTATGCAGGGGGCTTTCCCCCTGCATGGAAAATCTTAAAAACAGAAAAACACAGGAGGGGGTTATGTACAAAAAGCAGATGTCTTTTCAGAAACTAGTCTGCTATCTTGCACTGGCTGCCGGTCTAATCGTCTTCATCTATTCTCTTGGAATAATGACTGACCTTTACGATTGCCTTTATTCCACGATGCTAGATCCGTCGGATCTTTCCTATACCACGGTGCCTGGATCGATAGTCTACTATAATATGCAGGGCTTCAATGCTTCATTCCTCATTGCAGGAATCTGGCTTATTGTCGCCGCATGCCTTCTCTTCATCACTCAGACGAACAACAGAAGAAGATACTACATAGGTAACTATGTGGCCATCGCCATCGTTGTCGTTTCCATAGTCGCTGTGTCCATCTGGGCTCATCTGGAAATCCAGAATTACAGGGCTCAGTGGCTGGCAGTGGACTTTGAAGCCTTGGCACGTCATGCAAAGGTCTTCAAGAGCATGTACACAGAATCCACATTCTGGTTTGATATCCACTATGTGGTCTTCGGCTTCTCCCTTATTGAAGCTGGTCTTCTTGTGTGGAACACAGTATGGAAGATCAACCTTATGAAGGAAGAGAAGAGACTTGTTGAAGGAGGAAGGGCATGAAACGTGACCAGGATAGACAGACATCCATCGACAGAATGCGCTACATCAAGAACAAGTTCTCTGCCAATATGGCTCTCCTTGCCATTCTCTTTGATGTGTTCTACTTCGTAAGCATCTACAAGACAGACGTAGGCTCCTATTACTACACAATCATGATAGGCGCCTCCATCATCTACAATCTTGTATTCCTCCTTGCAGCCTTCCTCTCCTCTGAAGGCGTGAAGATGTATGACGAGAAGTTCTGCTATCTCATGATCTTCCTTGGAATCATGCAGTTTGTAAGAATATTTGTAATTCCATTGAGAGCAGTCAATGCTACAGTTGTCATCTCCAAGGTTGAGGTTGCAGCCATGACAAGCGGTCATTTCCTGCGCTGCGTAATCTATCTTGCGGTCAGCGGAATCTGCTGCCTCCTGGGTGCAGGGGTCGGAATTGTCAGAAGCCGCACTCTCAAAGCCTATATGGCTACACTTGGTGAAGAGGTCAGGAGGGACTAATGGCTACGCTCAGCTTACAGCATATTGATAAGATTTATGACAACAACGTTCAGGCTGTCTTTGATTTCAACCTGGATGTCAAGGACGGAGAGCTTATCGTTCTTGTAGGTCCTTCCGGCTGTGGAAAGTCCACGACACTGAGAATGGTGGCCGGACTGGAAGATATCTCCAACGGAAAGCTCCTTCTGGACGGAAAGGACATTACCCAGACTCCAGCCAAGGACAGGGACATGGCAATGGTATTCCAGAACTATGCCCTCTATGGCCACATGACTGTATATGAGAATATGGCTTTCTCCCTTACTCTGAGAAAAGAGGATCCCAACGTAATCCACAAGAAGGTCCTTGCAGCTGCAGAGATTCTCAATCTCACAACCCAGCTCAACAAGAAGCCTAACCAGCTTTCCGGTGGACAGAGACAGAGAGTCGCCATGGGAAGATCCATTGTCAGGACACCTAAAGTGTTCCTCTTCGACGAGCCTCTTTCAAACCTGGACGCCAAGCTCAGAGGTTCCACAAGGCGTGAGATCCTTCTTCTCCACAAGAGACTGAAGGCTACAATGCTCTACGTAACCCATGACCAGACGGAAGCTCTTACTCTTGCTGATAGGATCGTCTGCATGTCCATGGGACATGTACAGCAGATCGGAACTCCTCTTGAGCTCTACGATACTCCTGCCAACCTCTTTGTTGCAGGCTTTATCGGTCTTCCTCCAATGAACTTCCTGGATGTTACAGTCTCCAAGGGAAGACTGGAAGGAAAGGGATATGCAATTCCTCTCTCCGATGGAGACAGGAAGCTGCTCTCCTCCTATGAAGGAAAGGAGATTGTACTGGGAGTAAGACCGGAGAACGTGGTCCTTGGAAATGATGTTCCTGTGAAGGTGTTCTCCAACGAGAACCTGGGAATGAACACTCTTGTCCATGGAAACATCCTTGTGGACGGAAAGAAGGGCGCAAAGCTTACAGGAAAGCTCAGAGGATGGTGCAACTATAAGCTGGGCGACGAAATCAAGGTCTCCTTCGACAGAATGCACTTCTTCGATAAAGAGACCACTAATGCAATCAGGGAGGGCAAGTGATATGGCCGCAACTAAAGGAATCAAGGAGTGGTTCAGAAAGAAGGTCGTCTCAATAAAGCGTAAGCCTCAGAGAATAGGTCTTATCGCCTTTGTGCTTACCTTCCTCTATTATGCACTGAACCTTACCAGTGTCTCCAACACTACAGCAAAGATCCAGGGACCTGGCATGGGCCTCTGCGGCTTTGCGACCATGCTGCTGTCCATTCTGAGCATAATGTGCTACATGAATTCCTTCCCTCACCGCAAGAAGGTGAATAAGCCTATGCTTATCCTCTTCTTCCTGATGGTAGGTATAATAATCTTCTGTGATATCAGGTACAGAGGTCTGATCTATGAAGCTGTTACAAGGGCAAATAACCCGATTGTGATTACAGAAGCTCTCAGCTACATCAAGAAGGCCTATGATATGCTTAATATGCACATCATATTCCTTGTGATATCTTCTGTCCTGACAGCCCTTGGACCTGTGTTCAAGATGCTTCTTTCCAGAATCAACACAGCTGTAGATATTGACGGTTACGATCAGATGGAAGCCATCGATATCTCTTCGGAGGATTAAGGAAAAGTGGCGAAGAAAGGCAATGGGGATGATCTGTATTCCATAAAGTCAAAGGCTGTAGACGATCTGGTAAACGCTACAGTTGAGAACACCCCCAAATACTCTGAGGAGGAGCTCAAGAAATATAGGGCAAAGTCCAAAATAAATATCAGCCCTACCTTCAAGGCTCTCTTCGTGAAGTTCTGGTTCAGTGGAGTAGTTTGCTATTTCTTCATCTGGGGTCTTGGAATGTATATTCCATCCACCCTGGACCTGTTTGCAGTTACCGCTGTGGGAATGGGATTTGTAAAGGATATACTGGAGAATAATCTCCTGAGGTTCATTGCAAATCCTCCATCTTCCAACGACAAGTGGATGATGTTCCCGAAAAAAGGATACATGAGTCTGGTGTTCAACGTGTTGTATGCCATTCTTGTGACAGTCTGTGTATGGTTTACATACCAGGGGATCAATTGGATTGGTACCTCCGGAGCAAATGACAGGGTCATCTTTGGAGTGGAGCCAATATTCTTCGGTCTCATATATCTTGGCTTTGAGCTTCTCTTTCTGTGGATGAAGCGGATGGGCGGGAAAATAGTGGCCGATGCAAAGAAAAAAGTAGAAGGAGGAGTCTGAAAATGGCATACCTATCTCTTAAGGACATAAACAAAATCTACCCAAACGGCTTCCATGCCGTCCACGACTTCAATCTTGAGATTGAGAAGGGCGAATTCATCGTATTCGTAGGACCTTCCGGCTGCGGAAAGTCTACAACCCTCAGAATGATTGCAGGACTGGAAGATATCAGCAAGGGAGAGTTCCTCATCGATGGCGCAAGGGCCAACGAAAAGGGACCTAGAGACCGTGGAGTAGCCATGGTCTTCCAGAGCTATGCCCTCTATCCTCAGATGTCCGTCTATGACAATCTGGCCTTCGGTCTCACCCTTCAGGGAATCGATGAGGATATCATCGAGAAGAAGGTAAAGAGCACAGCCCAGATTCTGGGCCTGACAGATTACCTCGATAGGCTTCCAAGAGCTCTCTCCGGCGGACAGAGACAGAGAGTGGCTGTAGGAAGAGCCATCATCAGAAAGGTTGGAATCTTCCTTATGGACGAGCCTCTTTCAAACCTGGACGCCAAGCAGAGAGTCACCATGAGAAGTGAGATTACTGACATCCACCGTAAGACAGGCTCCACCACCATCTATGTAACCCATGACCAGACGGAAGCCATGACCATGGCAGACAGAATCGTGGTCATGAAGGAAGGCTACGTACAGCAGGTGGGAACACCATATGAGCTTTACTTCAATCCTGTAAACGTCTTTGTTGCAGGCTTCATCGGAGAGCCTCCAATGAACTTTGTCAAAACTACTGTAAAGGGTGGAAAGTGCAGAATCGGTGAAAACACTGTAGACGTATCCACTATTCTTGGTGACAAGGCAAAGAGCTATGAAGGAAAGAAGGTGGTCTTCGGCTTCAGACCTGAAGCTATCTCCCTCAAGAGCACTGAAGGCTGCTCCATCAAGGCTTCTGTGGAGCTTACTGAGCTTCTTGGCGACAACACTAACGTATATGTGGATATCCAGGGTGAGAAGTCTATTCTGAAGGTAAATCCTCACGATACTCCAGAGATGGATAGTGAAATCACATTCTTCATCCCATACTCTTCCATCTATCTGTTTGATGGTGAGACAGAAAAGAGAATCTAGGCTTTCCTGATTCCAAAGGGCTCCTTGTCTGAAAAGAGGCAGGGAGCTTTTTTTCAGAAGAATACTCCCTCTACGAAGATCTCCACTCCAATTGCCATGAGGATGATCCCTCCGATAAAGGTAGCCCTGCTTGAGAATGCGCTTCCAACCTTCTTTCCTGCTTCCAGGCCCAAGGCGCAGATTATTAGGGTGACGATACCGATGATGGCTGTGGAGGCTATGGCCTGAAGTGTGGAGTAGGAGGAAATTGCAAAACCTACAGACAAGGCGTCTATGCTGGTTGCAACTCCTTGGATAAGGATTACAGGAAGAGTAAGGTGAACCTTCTTTTCATTGTCTTCTTCACTTTTTCTGGATTCCATTATCATCTTGAAGCCCAGGTACAATAGAAGGAGGAGGGCGATGTAGGGGATTGCCTTCTGGAAGACAAGGAATCTTTCAGCTGCAGCCCTGACGAAGAACCACCCCATAAGAGGCATCAATGTCTGGAAAATGGCGAAGACAGATGCTATCAGAAGCTTCTTGCTTCGGGCCATGTGAGGCTCCGCCATGGTGTCTGCCACAGATACGCTGAAGGCATCGATGGCCAGGCCCACACCAAGAAGAATGCTGTTGGTCAAAAGCAGTTTCCAATCCATAAGAGAACTCCAAAGAAATGTAATATGCAGATTGGCTGAGAGATGTCCCTCTATGCCGGATCGGCATGAGTCTCGGAATTACGGTCTGCCAGGAATATTTCCAGTATGTTGACGAACCCGCTTTTGGCGCTCCTACTCCCTCAAAGGAAATTTATCATAGAAAAAGAATGAAGGTCTATAGAGAAAAGTATTAATGTTTGAGTGGTGGATTATGGAGTAATAGGTTATCATTACCTGGAGGTTATCTATGAAGAAGATTGAAGATTACATCAGGACAGTCCCAGATTTTCCTAAGGAAGGAATTCTTTTCCGTGATATTACAGCAGCCCTTGAAGACAGGGAAGGGCTAAGGCTGGTTGTTGATGAAATGGAGAAGGTGGTGAAGACCATGGAACCTACAGTAATTGCCGGAGCTGAATCCAGAGGCTTTCTCCTTGGAATGCCTATAGCATATAACATGAATCTCCCTTTCCTTCCTGTGAGAAAGAAAGGAAAGCTTCCCTGCGAGACCATTGAAGAGTCCTATGATCTGGAATATGGATCAGCAACCATTGAAATCGACAAAAGCGGCATCAAAAAAGGAGACAGGGTGGTCCTTATTGATGACCTTATTGCAACTGGAGGCACCATGCAGGCCGCGTGCCGTCTTATCGAAAGGCTCGGAGGAACAGTTGAAGGCATCGTTGCCCTCATTGAGCTTACGGACCTGAAAGGCCGGGATGTGCTCTCATCCTACAGGGTGGAAAGCGTTGTGAAATACGAAGGGGAATGAGTATTGTCTCATCTCTGCGGTTTTTTATTATTGAAAGTCGGAACATTCCCCTCTCTATATGGCGACAATGTTAGAGGGGGGGAATTATTTTATGACAATATCAGAGGTTATCCATGGATAAAGTTATCTTCAGAGGAAAAGCGGACCCGAATGGTTCTTATGGCTTAGAGTTGAACAAGGCTCTGGAGGAGTGTGCAGGAAAAGCTGTACTGGTCATCGAGAAGGGAGTATATCCCACAGGGCCGATTGATATTCCATCCCACACCAGACTGGTGCTGGAGGAAGGGGCAGAGCTTTCCTTTATTCCAGATTTCTCCATCTATCCACCGGTAGAGACCTGGTGGGAAGGCGTTCCCTGCTGGGCAATGCATCCTTGCTTCAATATCGCCCACGTGGAAGACGTGGTGGTGGAAGGAAAGGGAGTGCTGAGAGGAAACGGAGAAAAGTGGTGGAAGTATATCCTTCACTGGAAGAATACCGGAAGGGTTGCAGGTCCTGAGACCAAGGAAGAGCTCCTTTTCGCTTCCCTCAACAAGGGATATGAAGACCAGCCGGGAGGTGGTGGCGGAAGGCCAAAGCAGTTCCTGAGACCTCCTCTTCTTCAGATCTTCGACAGTAAGAGCGTCACAGTCAGGGGAATTACCGTTACAGAAAGCCCCTTCTGGACCGTCCATCCTCTCCTGTCAGAGAATCTTCTGATTGAAGATGTACATGTAAAGAATCCCTATGATTCACCTAACACAGACGGCATCGACATCGAGATGTGCTCCGGAGTCACTGTCAGGAACTGTAGGGTTGATGTAGGTGACGACGGAATCGCCGTCAAGAGCGGAAGCGGTGCCCTGGCCAGGGAAAGGGGAAAGATTGCCCGTGACATCACCATCGAAGGCTGTACTGTGCTCGCAGCCCATGGTGGCCTGGTAGTGGGAAGCGAGACAGCCAACGGAGTGGAGAACATCACGGTAAGAGATTGCTTCTTCGATGGAACAGACAGAGGTGTCAGGATCAAGACCAGACGTGGCCGTGGCGGAAGCATCAGGGGAATCAATGTCTCAGATATCGAAATGCAGAACGTAATCTGCCCCATTTCCATCAATATGTACTATCGTTGCGGAGATCCGGACCCGATTGCCTTCTCCAGAGAGGCCCAGCCTATCGATGATCTGACACCAGAGATCAAGGATGTGACCATCAGTGGTCTCAAGGTAAGGAATGCCAGGGCTTCAGCTTCCTTCATCGTAGGGCTTCCGGAGCGTCCGATTACCAATGTGGTGATCAAGGATTGCGACATCCAGCTTTCAGACAAGATTGAGGAAGGCCTGGAGATCGAGATGTGCCGCGGAATCGAGATGACTGATTACAGAGGAATCCGTACCATCAACTCTGAGGTCACTGTAGAGAACACAAGGGTCAACGTGGATCCTCCGGTGATGATCGAATAGAAAAACTTATTTCTTTGAAGACCCCCATTGGCTGTAGACGGCTGGTGGGGGTTTCTTGAAATGTAAGGAGGCTCAAAGCTTCTTTATAGGGAGAAAGTCTCAGAGAAGAACCTGAAGTTCTCAAGGAAGTTGTGGCTATGGCCTTCCTTCATCTCCTTGGTATATGAGTGGAGACCGAAGACACCATCCTCCATTTCAATCTGAGTAGCCGCTGTGTTTGAGCAGTGGTCGCCTATCCTTTCAAAGTCTCCTGTAAGGTCGTTGAAGATATAGCCATTGAGTATGGTGCACTTTCCTGCCGCCAGCCTCTGTACATGGTTGTATTTGATTCTCTCGCAAAGGTTGTCTATTACTTCCTCCAGAGGTTCCACCAGGTATGCCTTCTCTGTATCGTTGTCTATGAAGGAGGAGATGGTCAGATGCACTATCCTTTCCAGGGCGTTCATGGTCACTTCAAGTTCATGGAGGGCCTCAGGAGTGAAAGTGATATTCTTCTCCCTGATCTCCCTGGCGCTTTCTGCAATGTTCAGTGCGTGGTCGCTGATCCTCTCGAAGTCTGTCAGGGTATGGAGATACTTTGCCACAGGTCTATTCAGGTCTTCAGGCATTTCGTGTCCTGTAAGCCTTGTGATGTAGGTTCCTATGGAGTCTTCATATTTATCGATGATTCCTTCGATTCTCTCCACTTCCAAAAAGCCTTCGTCTGTGTATCCCATTCTCAGCAATGAGAAGGCGTCCAGAATGTTCTTCTCTGTCAGCTCTCCCATCCTGTTGATGGCGATCCTTATGTTCTCCACAGCCAGCGGAGGATAGGAAAGGAACCTTTCCTCCAGCCTGTTGATGTCTTCAAGTTCCTTATCTATGACCTTGTTCTTGTCGGAGAAGATGAAATTCACCATTTTTTCAATCAAGGGAATGCAGGGAAGGAGAAGAGCTACCACTATGACCCTGAAAACTGTATTCACCAGGGCTATATTCACGCTTCTCAGACTCTCTGTCATAAAGGGGAAGTGTAGAAAAGCATTAAGGGAGTAGAAAATGGCTGAGAACACCACTGTTCCCAATACATCCACCACCAGGTAGGAGAAGGCGGTACGCTTACCGTCTGTGGTTGCTCCCAGGGCGGAAAGCAGCACAGGGACGGAGGCTCCGATTGCTATTCCCATGATTATGGGAAGAGCTATCTCGAAGGTTATGGCTCCTGTGGAGGCCAGGGCCTGAAGGATACCTACAGCTGCAGAGGCGCTCTGTATCACTGTTGTGAAGACCAGGCCTATGATGATTCCAAGAAGAGGATTGGTGAATCTGGTAAGGAGAGTGATGAAGACTTCGCTTTCCCTTAGTCCGCTGACAGAGGAGCTCATGGACTTCATGCCGAACATAAGCACAGCAAAGCCCAGGAGAATATCACCGATATGGTGATGGGACTGCCTTTTGGAGAAGAGCCGGAGATAGATTCCTGCTATGGCTGTAATGGCGGAAAGGGTTTCTGTAGACAGAAGACTCAAGATTCCAGAGGAGGAGGAAATGTCTGAAAGGGAGATTATCCAGCCTGTGATGCTGGTTCCGATGATGGCTCCCATGATTATGGAAATGGCCTGCCTCACCTTCATCATTCCTGAGTTCACGAAGCCCACCACCATGACTGAAGTTGCAGAGGAGGACTGTATTACAGCTGTTACACCTGATCCCAGGAGAATTCCTTTCAAAGGTGTTCCAGATAGCTTGTATAGGATGACCTCCAGCCTGTTTCCTGCAACAAGCTTAAGGCCTTCTCCCATAAGGGTCATTCCAAAAAGGAATAGGGAAACTCCACCAAGTAGTGTCAAAGCATCTGCCAGATTCAAAATTAGCTCCTGTTATCTATGACTATTTTTTATGAGTCTATAAGAAAATCTATTCTTTGATAATAGGTAAGGCTCTTTTCTGGCCTATTATGACTGGAAGTGAGATTTATAGCTTTTTCTCTTTTCAGGCTAAGTTACCTTCATGTATGTTTACGACACCATTGCAATAATCAGAAAGGGAAATAGATATGTATCGTACCTTGAGGAGGCAGACTCCTTCGTTTCTGCTCTGACAGCCTTCTTTACCTCTGTTCCTGAGATGGTGGGAAGCGTATGCACCATATATTGCAGAAAGCCCATAAGCGGGGATCTTCAGCTTATGGGGGAGTATGACGGGCTTTCGGTATATATGGCAAAAGGTGAGAACCATAGCCATATACTGACCCTCACCAACGGCTCATCCTATGCCTGGAACGGAAAAAGGTTTGTAAGGGATGTAATAGACTTCGCCCAATATCTTGATGCATAGGACAGTAAGAGCGGGACCATAAAAAAAGTTACTATTGAAAATAGATATATTTTATACTATCTTCTGTAATTCATAAGTAAAAATAATATGGAGTGACCTATGCTTGGCTCAAAGATGAATACATTTCTCATGGTTTCAGAGTATCTGAACTTCACTAAGGCTGCAGAGAATCTGAATATGACCCAGCCTGCTGTAAGCCAACAGATCAAGCTGTTGGAAGAGGAGGTGGGAGTAAAGCTATTCATCAGGAATAAGAATGGCTTAATCCTTACCCAACAAGGAGAAATAGTATTGAAATATGCCAGAAGGCAGAAGGCTCTGTATGAAAAGATGCTTATGAGCCTCCAGAACCTGGAAAAAAGTATTGGGGTATTGAGAATCGGTATCACCCATACTTCTGAAAGCAATATCACAGCTTCCGCCCTGGCCAAGTTCAGTATCGAGAACGATGGTTCAAGGATTATATTGACTACTGATACCATAAAAAATCTTTATGATAAGCTGGAGAACTATGAGCTGGACCTGGCCATAGTGGATGGGGCGGAGAATAACCCCAAGTTCTCCTCCATGCTCCTGGATACAGACTACCTTATGTGTGTCATGAGTCCGGATAACCATCTTTCCCGTTCCTCTTCAGTAACCATTTCGGAGCTGAAGAAGGAGAAGATGATACTCCGTCTGGCGGAAAGTGCCACCAGAAAGCTTTTTGAAGAGACTCTAGTGGCAAACAATGAAAGCATCAATTCCTTCGACGTAATCCTGGAGGTTGACAACATAGCAACCATCAAGGACCTGGTAAGAATGGACCTGGGAGTGTCTATCCTTCCCCGTAGTGCATGCATAGATGAAATAAGGAAAGGTAAGATAACAGCCCTTCCAATAGAAAACTTCTCCATGGCCAGGGAAACAAGAATCGTCTACAACAGGGACTTCAACCATAAGGAAGTGCTGGACGAAATAATGAGAATCTATTCGCGTGCTGCCCGGTAAAGAAAAATCCCCTGGTTTCCCAGAGGATTTTTGTGGATATGATTGAGGCTTAGTGTCAGTTAATCTTGACTTCGATTCTGCCTCTCTGGGCTTTCTCTGTCTTAGGAAGAGTTACGACAAGCAGGCCAT
>JAEDOD010000063.1 GCA_016302165.1 Sphaerochaetaceae bacterium | reverse complement strand
AGAATGGCTATCATCTCCAAAAAGGAGAAACCATGATTACTGATTCCTTCTCCCTTGAAGAACCCATAATCAAGCCGGAGATGATCTATAGGCGGAGTGAAAAGCTTCTTGATGTGTGCCTCATCACCTTTTCCTGGAAAATATTCCAGGAGGCCAGGAATATGGAAGGCTCGAAGGTGGTTGGAACGCTTTCAGCCGCTTCTGGAAAGTATGACATCATCTCTCTCCCCATTGAAGGAAGGAGAGTGGGAATCTTTCTTTCCACAGTGGGCGCTCCAGCCTGCGGAGGCTTTATGGAAGATGCCCACGCCCTGACAGGAGCTGAGAGCTTTATCCTCTTTGGTTCCGCTGGCACTCTGGATGAAGATAAGACAAAGGGAAAGTTCATTATCCCAACCTCAGCCTACAGGGACGAGGGCCTTAGCTATCACTACCTGGAGAAAGGGGACTATGTAGAGCTGGAAGGGTGGAGGACAGTGGAGAAAGTCTTCGCTTCCCTTAAGGTGCCTTATGTTTTGGGGAGAACCTGGACCACAGATGCTTTCTACCGGGAGACCAGGAGGGCCGCAGAAGAGAGAAGGGCTGAAGGGTGCATCGCTGTGGAAATGGAGATTGCAGGAGCCGCAAGCGTAGCAATACACCACAACTGGCATTTCTATGCTTTCCTTGAAAGTGGAGACAGCCTTGAAGAAGAGTGGAGGGCCTCAAACCTGATGGGTGCCAACCATAACGCCCTGAAGCTTGCTCTTGCCATGGAAACAGCAAAAGGGCTCAGTATTGACAATTAGCTTATCTGATATCAAAATGATATCGTAATGAAAACAATGGTGCCTTGCACCTGGTCTTTCGACCAAAGGAAGAAGTTATGCTTAGAATAGAGCACTTGACAAAGAAATACGGCGAGAAGAAGGCCGTAGATGATCTTTCCCTCCACATCCAGAAGGGAGAGATATATGGATTCATCGGCCACAATGGTGCAGGAAAGACCACTACCATCAAAAGTGTTGTGGGTATTCTTGACTTCGATGAAGGGGAGATCTACATCGATGGAAAAAGCGTAAGGACCAATAGTCTGGAGTGCAAGAAGGACATCGCCTACATTCCAGACAACCCTGACCTCTATGAGTTTATGACAGGACTACAGTACCTTTCCTTCATTTCAGACATTTTCGGTGTAGGAGACAAGGAAAGAAAAGAGAGAATCGAGAAATATGCAGATGCATTCCTTTTGAAGGATGACCTGAACTCTGTAATCTCCTCCTACTCCCATGGCATGAAGCAGAAGCTGGCTGTCATATCAGCCCTGGTCCATGAACCAAAGCTTATAATCATGGATGAGCCATTTGTCGGTCTGGACCCTATTGCCTCCCACCTGTTGAAAGAAATCATGAGACAGAGATGCGATGAGGGAGGAGCAATCTTCTTCTCCACACACGTACTGGAAGTGGCTGAAAAGCTTTGTGACAAGATTGCCATCATCAAGGGCGGAAAGCTCATAAAGAGCGGAACTATGGAAGAGGTCAGGGGAGACAGCTCCCTTGAGTCTGTATTCCTTGAGCTGGAGGAGTAATATGGTCAAGCTTTTGGTAAAGAAGGAGATGAAGAACCTTTTCAGAACCTATTTCATCAACCAGAAGTCTGGAAAGGGATATAGCAAAGGAAAGACCATATCCTTCATCCTTCTCTTTGTGTTCCTGATTATCATCATGATGGGAATGTTCGCCGGCATGGGCTTTGGTCTGAGTCCTCTCATTTCCAGCGGCCTTGGCTGGTTCTACTTTGCAATCATGGGAATGCTGGCTCTGGCACTGGGAGTGTTTGGAGATGTGTTCAACACCTACTCCATGCTCTACAAGGCAAAAGACAATGAAATGCTGCTGTCTCTGCCTATCCCTCCTTCCAGGATCCTCATAAGCAGGATGGTGGTAGTGTTCCTTCTGGGGCTGTTGTATGAAGGTATGGTGTTCATTCCAGCTGTGGCTGTGTTCTGGATCAGCGGCGGCTCCTCTGTGGTTCCGGTTTTCCCGGCCCTCCTGTATCAGATATTGGTATTCCTTTTCCTGGGAATCTTCATTACAACACTGACCTGTATACTTGGATGGCTGGTGGCTCTCCTTTCCACTAAGCTGAAGCATAAGAACATAGCTGTCATCGTGCTGAGTGTAGTATTCTTCGGAGCCTACTACTTCTTCTGCACGAAGCTCAGTGATTTCATCACTTCCCTGATAATGAATGCCGAAGCTTTCAGCCGCAACATCAGAAGCGGCTTCTATCCTGCCTACGCCTTCGGTATGGCTGGAGTGGGAGATACTCTGGATACAATTGTATTTGCTGCTTTCTCCACCATAACTTTCGCTATCTGCGTATATGTACTGTCCATATCATTCAAGAAGATCACTACTTCTTCAGACAGAAGCGAAAAGAAGAAGTATACAGGACTAAAAGGCAAGAGGGTGAGCCAGTATTGGGCTCTCTGGAAGCTGGAAGGAAAGAGATTTATTTCAATTCCAACCTATGCTTTGAACGCAGGACTGGGAATCATCATAATGCCTGTGCTGGCAGTGGTGCTTATCTTTAAGGCAAAGGATGTAATGCCATTATTGGAGATGATAAAAACCACAGAATATGCTCCTCTCATTCCTATGGTGGCTTCAGCCATGATGGCTTCAATCATCAGCGTAGACTGTGGAGCGGCTCCCAGCATGTCTCTTGAAGGAAAAAATATCTGGATCCTAAGGTCTTCGCCTCTGGACGGAAAGCTCCTCATGAGAAGCAAGATCGATTTCCATTTTTCAGTCAATGCTTTTCCTGCCCTGATTCTTGCTGTGGTGGGAACCATAATGCTGAAGATGGAAGCCTTGGATATGGTCCTGGTGATAGTCTATACCCTTGGCTTTTCATATCTGATTTCTTCCTTTGGAATGATGATGGGAACCATCCGTGCCAACATCGACTGGACCAATCCTGTGGTTCCAATCAAGCAGAGCATGGCTGTAATGATCGTGCTCTTCTCAGGCTGGGTATTGGCCATTGCCTATCCAGGGCTCTGGTATCTTATGCGCTCCTTCATGCCTCCGGTAATATGGAAGATAGCTATGACAGCTCTGCTTCTTGTGTTGGATGTACTTACATATCTCTGGTGCATCAACGAGGGAGTGAAGAAGTTCAAGGAGCTCTAGGTGGTGCCCTTCGGGGCACTTTTACATTCCGCCTTCAATAGCTAAGATAGGGAAAGGAGATTACAATGGCAGAACTTAACATGAGAAAAGACGTACCTTTGGAAGAGACCTGGGACCTGACTCTCCTTTTTAGAAATAGGGAAGAGTATGAAGAGGAAAGGGCCAAGGCCAGAAGAAAGGCGGAAGAGATAAGAGCCTTGAAAGGCACTATCAATACAGCAGAAATGATCAATAAGGCTGTAGACCTATATCAGGAGTACTACACGAGCCTTAGTCTGGTGCTGAACTATTCTGAGCTTGCCTCCTCTGTAGACTACTATGACCAGAAGGCTCAGGAGGACTATGGCTGGGACAGAATGCTTCTCTCTGAACTGGAGGGCATGACATCATTTTTGAAGGATGAAATCTCATCCAACAGCGAGGAAGTGCTAAGGGAAGCCGCAGAGAAGAGCGAAAGCAACAGGACCTTCATTTCGGATATTCTTCGTGAAAAGCCTCATAGGCTGAAGGAGGAGGGAGAGGAGATTCTGTCCCTTCTCTCGCCCATACTTGAAACTCCCTACGAAACCTACAACATGGCAAAGCTGGCTGATATGACATTCCCTTCCTTTACTGTGGAAGGAAAGACCTATCCTTTGGGATACTCCCTATTTGAAGATGACTACCAGTATGAGAAAGATGAGGGGATAAGGCGGACAGCTTTCAAGGAATTCTCTTCTGTCATAAGGAAATATGAGAACACTACAGCTTCTCTCTACAACGCGCAGTGCAGGAAGGAGAAGATTCTTTCATCCCTTAAGGGCTTTGATTCTGTCTTCGACTATCTCCTCTTTCCCCAGAAGGTGACAAGGGAGATGTATGACAGGCAGATAGATCTGATAATGGATAAGCTTTCTCCCCATATGAGAAGGTATGCCAGGCTAAAGAAGAAGGTTCTGGGCCTCAAGGAAATGACATACCCGGATCTTCTGGTGCCTCTAGACAGCGACTACTCTCCCTCTGTCACCTGGAAAGAGTGTGAGGATTATGCCCTGGAGGGCCTTTCTGTCCTGGGAGAAGATTACCTTGCGACAGTACGTGAAGCTTTCACCAACCGTTGGTTCGACAGGGCCCGCAACCAGGGAAAGAGCACAGGAGGCTTCTGCGCTTCCCCATACAGAAAGGGCTCCTTCATCCTTCTCAGCTGGAACGGAAGAATGAGCGATGTGTTCACAGCTGTCCACGAACTGGGACACGCCGGCCACTTCAAGGCCGCCTCTGAGAACCAGTCCATCCTGGACAACGAAGTATCTTCATATTTTGTGGAGGCTCCATCCACCATCAATGAGCTTCTTCTTGCCCATAGTCTTCTGAAGAGAAGCGACGACAGAAGGTTCAAGGGCTGGGTTCTGGACAACATCATCAACAACACTTACTACCATAACTTCGTCACACACCTCCTTGAGGCTGCATACCAGCGTGAAGTGTATAGAATCATTGACCAGGGTGGCTCAGTCCAGGCAGATACATTGAAGTCCATATATAAGGGAGTCCTGGAGAAGTTCTGGGGAGATGATGTTGTTCTTACAGAAGGCGCTGAGCTTACATGGATGAGGCAGCCCCACTACTACATGGGTCTCTATTCCTACACATATTCGGCAGGCCTGACAATTGCAACGGAAGTGGTGAAGAGAATCGAAAGGGAAGGAGAGAAGGCTGTGGAGGACTGGAAGAGTGTATTGGCTTCCGGCAGCACCCTGACTCCACTGGAGCTGGCAAAGAAGGCTGGTGTCGACATCTCCACTTCCGCTCCTCTTCTGGACACCATCGAGACAATTGGAGGTTATATTACTTCCCTGGAGGAAATTTTTGGCTGATATCTATTCCATGTCCTTCTCCCGTGTCTTCTCCCTTCTGGTGGCAAAGGCTGAAAGGAAGGGGAAAGGGCGGGAGGAAGTTGAGAGAATTGTGGAGAATCTCTTCGGCTACTCCAAAGAAGACATTTCAGAGATGGAGAGGAAGGGAACTACTTACGGAGATTTCCTTTCTTCTCCTCCTTCTCCAAATCCCAATAGGTTCCAGAAGAAGGGAAGAGTGTGCTCTGTAAGGGTAGAGAACATAGAGAATCCCCTGGAAAGGGATATGAGGATCCTGGACCTAATGGTGGATGAACTGGCAAAAGGAAAGGATATGGAGAAAATCCTGATTAAGGAAAGAGAATGACAATCAGAGAAGCTCTATTAAAGGACGTAGAGGAGATAGTCGATATCTATAGACCCTATGTCCTGGAGACAGCCATAACCTTCGAGTATGAAGTTCCAGCTGTAGAAGAAATGGAGAAAAGGATCAGGGAAAGGGAAGGGAGATATCCCTTCCTGGTGGCTGAAGAGAATGGAAGAGTTCTTGGCTACGCATATCTTTCCCCCTTCAAGGAGCGCTCTGCCTACGACTGGTCTGCAGAGACCAGCATTTACATCAGGCGTGAGGAAAGGGGAAGGGGCTTGGGCTCAGTTCTCCTTGGCGCCTTGGAGAAAGAGAGCCGGAAGATGAATCTTCTGTCGCTGGAGGCCTGTATCGCCACACCTCACTCTTCTCCTGATCCCCACCTTACAGATGAAAGCGTAAAGTTCCATGAAAGGAAAGGATATGTAAGGAGAGCCTATTTTCCGTCCTCAGGATATAAGTTCAACTCCTGGTATGATATGGTATGGATGGAAAAGGAGCTTAATCCCCATACTGTTCCACCAAAAAGTGTAATCTGGTATGGAATGGTGGAGGATAAGCTTAGATAAGCTTGCCTCTAGAGAAGGTAGAGCTTACTTAAGAGATATGGAGCAGCCACTAGGAGAAAAGATGAGTAAAAGGAAGAAGGAAGAGCCCATATACTACATGGGTGAAATGGAGAAGCAGAGCAGGCTCCTTCTTGACCAGACCAAGAAGACCATGGAAGACATGGAATCCTACTACCCGACCCTTCTGAAAGACAGGAGCATTGAGGAGGTGGAGAAGGAGGTTGAGGGAAGAAAAGCTTCCCTTAAGCGTGCCAAGAAGAATGTGCTGAAGGCCTATGAGCTTCTCTTCGATATTTCCGATGAGCTTTCAGGTAGATGGGCAGATATAGTATCTGCATCAAAAAAAGGCTTTAGGAAGAGAAAGATCAATGCTGAAGTCGATCTCTTCGAATCCAGGACCAATCCCTTTGCAAAGGGCATCAACATCTATAAGATTCTCTGGATCATATTCATTGGCTCCTTTGCAGGTGTCATAATAGAAATGGCCTGGTGCCTTTTGAAGAATGGATACCTGGAGAGTAGGAGAGGAATGGTCTGGGGACCCTTCAACTTCCTATATGGTGCCGGTGCCGCCCTTCTTTCCATCTTTCTCTACCGTTTCCGTAACCATGGCCAATGGGTCTCCTTTTTGGGAGGAATGGTGGTTGGAAGCGTTCTGGAGTATGTCTGCTCCTGGGGACAGGAAATGATTCTGGGTTCCCGTAGCTGGGATTACAGCAATGTGCCTTTCAACATCAATGGAAGGATATGCCTTCTCTATTCTGTGTTCTGGGGAATACTTGGAGTTGTTTGGATCAAGAGGATCTTCCCCATGGTCTCTTCCTTAATTCAGAGGATTCCTGGAAAAATCGGTAAGCCCCTTACCTGGATACTTGTGGCCTTCTTCTCCATAGATCTGGCTGTTTCAGGAGTGGCTGTATGGAGATGGTCAAAGAGATTGGAAGGAAAGCCTCCTGTAAATGCTGTGACAGCTTTTGTTGATAAGAGATTTGACGACGAAAGGATGGAGAGGATATTCCCCAATATGGTGTTTGGAAATGAGTGAGCAGAAGAGAAAGGGAAGAGGAGGGACAGTAATATCATTCCTCTTCTTCATGTTCATAGGTGCAGGAGCTGGAATCTCCATGTTTCCAGCCTTGGATTATATTCTCTCAGGCGAAGGGAACATGTTCATAGGTATAGTTGCCATTCTCATGATGATTTCCCTGATGTATGTGGCGCTTATCCTGGAAATGGCAATCCATGAGCTTGGGCATCTCTTTTTCGGTCTCCTTACAGGATATACCTTCATATCCTATCGCCTGGGATCCTTCCTCATTATGAAGGAGGAAGGGAAGCTGAAAGTGAAAAGATATTCCCTTCCAGGAACTGGAGGTCAGTGCCTTATGGCTCCTCCAGAGTATTCTCCTACCTTCCCTGTGGTTCTATACAATGCAGGAGGAGCAATATTCAATTTCCTCTCCTCCCTTATTTTCCTCGCCCTTTTCTTCCCCTTTATGGCTGCTCCCTTCCTTTCTTCATTTCTTTTGATGTCAGCCTTCGTCGCCTTTGGTCTGGGAGCCATGAACATAATCCCTCTAATCTACGGTAACGACGGAAGCAACATAGTGGCCATAAGGAAAAGTGAAAGGGAAAGGCGATGCTTCTGGTGCCAGATGAAGATGGCTGCCCTCCAGGGCCAGGGAATGAGATTGAAGGATATGGACGAGTCTCTCTTTCCTGTATTGGATAAGGATGATGCCTCTTCCTCCATGAGCGCTTCGGCTCTTTCCTACAGAGCTTCCAGGTTGCTGGACGAAGGAAGAATAGAGGAGGCTGGAAAAGTAGCGGAGGAAGCTGTCTCTTCTCCGTTCCTGCCACAGGTTCTGGTAACTCTGGAAAAGGTGGACCTCTTGTATATCTATCTCATTACCGGAGTGGACAGAAAGAGAATAATGGAAGCTAAGGACAGGAAGCTTATAAATGCCATGAAGGGAATGCGCTCCTTCCTTACTGTGATGAGGACAGAATATGCATATGCTCTTCTCTTTGAAGGAGACGAAAAGAAGGCAGGAGTGATAGCCAAGGCCTTTGAAGAAAGAGCCTCCTCCTATCCATATAAAGGTGACTGGGAAGGTGAGAAGGAGCTTATGGATAGAGCTCTTTCAATATATGAGACAAGATGAAATTGGGGCCCCGAAGGGCCTCAATTGTCTAGAGCGAGAAGATGATTCCAACCAGGGCTGAGAATAGTATGAATACTATAGGGTGAAGCTTTTTGGTCCATTTGCAGTAACGGGAGAAATAGAGTATTACGAGAGCAAGTATTATTCCTGGCCAGCTGATTCTCTCCGCCACCGTATTTCCGCTTTTGACGAAGGTAAGGGCTGCAACTGAGATTCCTGCTTCTGCAATAAGTGCTACGCTGGCTGCCCTAAGGCCGAAGAAGGCTGCGTCCACATATCTGTTGTTCCTGAACTTCTCAAGAATCTTGGAAATCAGGATGATTATTATGACGCTGGGAGTAATGAGGCCGATGGTGGCTGTAATGGAGCCTAGGATTCCTGCTGTCTCGAAGCCTACGTAGGTTGCGCAGTTTACTCCCATGGGGCCAGGAGTGGACTCTGAGATAGCAATCATGTCTGTAAGCTGGGATAGGGTGAACCACCCGGTCTTGGCTGAGATTTCCTTCAGAAATGGAATTGTTGCCAGGCCGCCGCCTACAGCAAAGAGACCAGCCTTGAAGAACTCATAGAAAAGGGAGAGGAAAATCATTTTTCTGCCTCCTTTCTTTTTCTGATAGTGTTGATAACTATGCCAAGGATGGCGGAAATGACTACCAGGTACACAGTGCCGATATCTGTAAAGAGGGCAAGAAGCAGTATCAGTAGAAAGATGCCAAGGGCAAAATAGTCTTTCACGGCGCCTTTGATAAGCTTCAGCACAGAGTTAAAGATTAAGACAACCACAGCAACCCTGATTCCGCTGAAGGCGTGCTGCACAAGGGGAATATCCGCAAAGTTTGAAAGAAGGGCTGCAATGGCTGTTATGATTACAAGTGAAGGGAAGACCATTCCCAGGGAAGCAACTATGCCTCCGATTATTCCCTTCTGCTTGGTTCCTACAAAGGTTGCTGTATTGATGGCGATGATGCCTGGAGTGCACTGTCCAATGGCATAGTAGTCTGCAAGATCCTCTTCGGTGGCCCAGCTTTTGTTCTCCACTATTTCCCTCTGGAGAATAGGAAGCATGGCATATCCGCCGCCGAAGGTCATTACGCCCACCTTTGCAAAGGTGATGAAGAGATCAAAGAGCATATGTTCCTCCGCCCCCAATCATATTTCAATTGGAGGAAAAAGAGAATGTGTGGAAGACAGGACACTGGTTAGGAAATAAGGGGACAGAGTACTGTTGCAACAAAATGCAACATTTTTTGTTTACAAATGGTGAAAACCCGATTAGCATATGGGTGTAAGGCGAGAGGAAGCCTGAAATAATTGAGAAGTTTTACGGAGGATATCTATGGATTACGCTGCAATTAAGAAAGCTGCAGAAGCCTACGGCCCTGCAATGACAAAGTTTCTGAGGGATATGATTGCAATTCCTTCAGAGAGCTGTGAAGAGAAGGGCGTCGTTTACAGAATAAAGGAAGAGATGGAGAAGCTTGGCTATGACAAGGTTGAGATCGACGGTCTCGGAAACGTAATCGGATGGATGGGCGAGGGAGACAAGATCATCGCCATCGACAGCCATATCGACACTGTAGGCATCGGAAACATCAACAACTGGGAAGCTGATCCATATAAGGGATACGAGACAGATAAGATCATCTATGGCCGTGGCGGCAGCGACCAGGAAGGAGGCATGGCTTCCGCAACCTATGGCGCCAAGATCATGAAGGACCTGGGACTTATTCCAGAGGGATATAAAATCATGGTTGTGGGCTCTGTCCAGGAAGAGGACTGCGACGGCATGTGCTGGCAGTACATCTACAATGTAGACAAGATCGTTCCAGAGTTCGTCATCTCCACAGAGCCTACAGACGGCGGAATCTACCGCGGCCACAGGGGAAGGATGGAGATCAGGGTTGACGTGAAGGGCGTAAGCTGCCACGGTTCAGCTCCGGAGAGAGGAGACAACGCTATCTACAAGATGGCTGACATCCTCCAGGACGTAAGGGCCCTCAACGAGAATCCTGCTGACGACAGCGTGGAGATCAAGGGACTGGTGAAGATGCTTGATCCTAAGTACAACCCTGACCACTACGAGGATGCAAGGTTCCTTGGCAGAGGCACCTGTACAACAAGCCAGATCTTCTATACTTCCCCTTCCCGCTGTGCTGTAGCAGACAGCTGCGCAATCTCCATCGACAGAAGAATGACAGCTGGCGAGACCTACAAGAGCTGCTTAAAGGAGATCGAGGATCTTCCATCCGTCAAGAAGTATGGCGACGATGTTAAGGTTTCCATGTACTGGTATGACAGACCAGCCTGGACAGGAGAGGTCTACA
>JAEDOD010000062.1 GCA_016302165.1 Sphaerochaetaceae bacterium | reverse complement strand
GGAGACATCGTCTTCTTCAAGTTCAATGTATAAAGGCAGAGGGAAATCCACCGAGGGTGGATTTTCCCTTACTTTCCCAATAGCTTATCAGACATTGCCCTTATTTTCTCTTTATCCATCTTTACCACTTTCCTGTCGTAGGTCACGAGGCCATTAAGTTCATCCTCTACGTCAGAAAGCTGTGTGTAGACAGAGGCTGAAAGACCCTTGGAAACAGCTGGGATAATCTGTTTTTCATATAGGTCAACTACAGCATCTGTCAGCTCTTCTCGGCTTTTGAAGCCTTTATATTCAAAGGTGTCATCTCCCCAGGTATGGCCCTGGACCTTGTGGCCATAGCCTCCAAACTCCGATAGGATCACGCATCGGTTCTTCTTGTCTTTATGGAAGACATAGGGGCGGAAATAGACATGGAGGCTTCTGAAGCTTCCTTCTCCCTGGTCCAGCCAACCTGAGTGATAGTCAACGGTACGGGTGGGGTCTTTCCTTTCCACTTCCTTTCCGATTCGCACTGAATCAAACTGGCCCCAGGCTTCGTTGAACACCACCCACATTGCTATGGATACTGTGTTGAAGAGAGTATCTATCATGGAGAAGAGATTATCCTCAAACTCCTTCCTCTTCTCTTCGTTCCTTCTACCAAGGAGAGAGTAGTGGTTGTCTTTCAGATGGGAGCCTAGGATAAGAGGAGCTGTAATAATGAGGGGATTATACTTTCCTCCTCCGCTTACAGCGTCCTGCCATACCAGCATCCCCAGCCTGTCACAGTGGTAGTACCACCTTGGGCTTTCTATCTTTATATGCTTTCTGAGACAGTTGAAGCCCATGTCCTTCGCAATTCTTATATCTTCTACCATGGCCTCGTCTGAAGGCGGAGTATATAACCCATCCATCCAGTAGCCCTGGTCAAGAAGAGCATGGTGGAAGTAGCTTTTGCCGTTAAGCATTAGGCGCTTGATTCCATTCCCGTCTTCTCCCACTCCGAAGCTTCTGAGACCCAAGTATGAAAACACTTCGTCATTTCCTAATAGTAGGGAGAAATGATAGAGATAAGGATCTTCCGGGCTCCATAGATGGGGAGAAGAAACCTGGATCCTCTTTTCTTCGTTGGCTTTCAGGGTATACTTCTCCCCATTGAAGGAAAGAGTCACCTCCTCATCTTCCTGACAGAACACAGTGATTGAAAAGCCTGTAGTGTCTGGAATAAGCTTCAGACCTGTAATGTAGACGGAAGGAACCTTCTCGATCCACACTGTCTGCCATATACCGCTTTGGGGAGTGTACCAGATACCTCCACGCTTAGTCTTCTGCTTTCCTCTCTCCTGGTCGCCATTGTCTGTGGGGTCCTTCACTTCAACAGTAAGGAGAAACTCGCTTTTCTCCACTTCCAGGGAGAAGGGGAGATAGCCTCCTTTGTGTGTCTTCTTCTCTTCCCCGTCTATGAGTATTCTTGCTTCGTAGTCTACAGCTCCAAAGTGGAGAATAAGCTTCTCCTTATCCTTATCAAAAGGGAAGGGCAGTGAGACTTGTCTGGAGTAGACTAGAGTCTCCTCTGGTAGCGTCTGGTGGCCAAAGCCACTTAAGGGAGCCTCAGGACTGAAAGGAACTGTAATGGAGCCTTCCTTTACAGTGTCTCCTTTTTCGCTCAGAACCTTCAGGTTCCACTCTCCATTCAGAATCAGCCAGTCCTTTTTCCTTTCCAGCTGGGGCCTAGGGTATTCGGGAAATGGAATCATCTCTTCTCCTCCTTACGTAGTGCAATGAGTGGTATCAGGGAGAATATTGTGACAACTGCTGCAATCAGGAATATGAGGGGAGTGGGGACGCTCTTCACTTCTCCCAGCTCCATGTATGTCATACCGCTACCTTTGATTGCGGCTGAGCCCAACACTGGGCCTACTACCATTGGAATCATAACCTGGAATACCATTCTAACTCCCTGGATCTCCCCTTCATGCTGGGGTGGAGTGTAATCCCTGACCAAGGCTGAAAGCACCGATGTAGATAACAGATACCCAGCCATCATCACGCATCCTGCGAGAGTTGTGGCAATGAAGGACCTGGAGAAATACATGGCTGCCATACCAGTAGCCATAAGGCAGACAGCAGGAATGGCAACCTTGATTCTTCCGATTCTGTCTACAACTCTACCCATGACCACAGAGAAGACTGAGGCCACTATGAGCACAATGCCCAGAAGAACGACATAGTTATCGAAACCCAGGTAGTTCTGCACATATATGATAAGGTATGGGTAGAAGACCTGCATGCCTATGGCATTGACTCCAAAGGCAAGGAAGGTGATGTAGAGCTTCCTGTTCCCCTTCACTGTGGAAGGAAGAAAGCCATAGAGGAAGGAGGAAAGAAGGCTTCCTTCCCGTCTACTCTCCCTCTTCTCCTCATGGATGAGGAAGAAGGAGGAAAGGGCTGAAATGGCCATGATTCCAGCAACAATAAGGAAGAAGGACCTCCATTCACCTTTCTGTGTAAAGCCATCCATAACTCCGAAGACAAAGAGCATGGCCACCATAGGAAGAATCTGTATCACTCCCTCCACCTTGCTTCGCTTCTCTCCAGGAACGTTTTCTGTGATGTAGGCATTGAATACAGCATCATTGGCTGCGGAGCCGAAGAAGGTCATTAG
The DNA here is from genome assembly GCA_016302165.1 of Sphaerochaetaceae bacterium. Taxonomy (GTDB): domain Bacteria; phylum Spirochaetota; class Spirochaetia; order Sphaerochaetales; family Sphaerochaetaceae; genus Ornithospirochaeta. The sequence goes on along the minus strand of JAEDOD010000062.1, from coordinate 7,982 downwards.
ACAGTCCAGGGCCACCACAGAGATGGCGGCAAGGGACACAGATCTGAAGGAGGAAGGGGAGATGAAGCCGAATAGGGCCACTGTCAAAGCCCAGAATAGGTATCCCCATGTCATGAAGGGCTTACGGCGTCCGATTCTATCTGAGATTCCTCCAATAAGGAAAGTGGTGAATGTCGCCGTAATGGCGGAAAGGGCCACCATCATTGCTATATATGATGAATCCTGGGAAATTGTGTTGTAGAGGAACACATTGAAGTACATGTTCTCCACTGTCCAGGCGATTTGTCCTGAGAGTCCGATGATTATTGCCGAGGGCCAGAGATTTTTCTTCATGGACCCATTCTACTGCAAAAGAGGAATGTGTGTGGAAAACAGTTGTACAATCCTTCTCTTTTATGCACATTCCACATTGGAAAAGATGCATCTCTTTACCTCTCTACAAATTGACATCACCCTTTTCTTTGGGTTAAAGTTTATTGGTCGGTTTTCCGACAAAATCAAAATTCTAACTGGAGGGTATAAATCATGGGAAGAAATTTTACTCCTAGATTTAAGCAGTGCAGAAGACTTGGGGTCAATGTTTGTGGACATCCCAAGGCAATGAAGAGGGCAAACGATCCTGCCTTCGCAAAGAGAAAGAAGCCAACTGACTACTCAAAGCAGCTGACAGAGAAGCAGAAGCTCAAGGCTTACTATGGCGTCATGGAGAAGCAGCTCCACCACTACTATGAAAAGGCTCTCACCTCTGAACTCAGAACAGGTGATGCTCTTGTCATCGCATTGGAGAGAAGACTTGACAACGCTGTATACAGAATTGGTTTTGCAAACTCCATCAGACTTGCACGTCAGCTTGTCAACCATGGCCACATTCTCGTAAACGGCAAGAAGGTGGATATTCCTTCCTACTCACTTCAGCCTGGTGACAAGATCACCCTTAAGGAGAAGAGCAGAAAGAACGTCCAGTTCGAAGCCAACTTCAAGGGTCACAGATCCTTCAACCTCCCATACTTCACAATCGATGAAGAAGGATGGACAGGAACTTTCGCCCGTCTCCCAGAGAGAAACGAAATTCCAGTTGAAGTGAACGACCAGCTGGTTGTCGAGTTCTACTCAAAGTAAAACTCCCTGAAGTCTTCAATAGATTCGGGTTTCCCTTTCAACCACAATGCGAAAGGAGAAGGAAGGAAGCGGCCTCATTCCAATTTTGCCCTCTTTCCGGAACACAGGTTGGCGGCTACCCTCAAAACAGCCTATGTGAAACCCCAATTAAGGAAACCCCCAGACCGGGGGTTTCTCTTATGCGTTTTAGATAGTTATTTTCTATTTCCATTCCACAGAAAAGGTTAAAGGCTCATTGAGAAGAAGGAAATCAATGATCGGGAATGAGAATACAGCCCGTCTGGAGCCTATCTTCATTGCTCCCTTGGTTCCTGTTATGTCTCCAGGAGTCCTGATATCTATGGATACGAAGCTCTTCTCCAGAGCCTCCACGCCCTCCTCTCCAAGGAGGAAGGATATCATGTCCTTATACTCCTCCTCTGTCATGCCGTTGGAGTACCTGGGACCATATACCTCAAAGTTCGGGTCAGAAAGGAATGGTATCACGCTTTCCAGCTCATCGTAGTTGTCATAGGTGAGATTAAGGGCCACCTTATTCTCTTCCAGAGAAAGGAGAGTATTGTCCTTTCCTCCGTTAAGGTCATATACCAGCTTCTCCAGGCTTGAGTAGTCGAAGGAGATTACATATTTCCTGCTGTTGCCGTCTGTAAGGAGCTTTACGGAGGAAGAGGATGAGGAGGAGTTGATCCTGTCTGTAAGGTTCAGCATGGCCTCATCCATGATTGAGTATCCGCTTTTACTTTCGAAATCCGAGAAATCCTCCAGAAGGTCAAGGAAGAACTGGTCCACTTCCAGCTTCGTCTCTGCTGTCCCAGACAGGGCTGACTGGGTCTCCAGGGCTTGAGACACTGTACAGGATGAAAGAAAAACTATGGCTGAAAGTATAAGCGGAACTGTTTTTTTCATGGTCTGAGGATAAACCAAGAGTGAGGAAGTTGGAAGAAGAGAGGGTGAGTTTATTGTGTCTTAACTATAGACATAAGAGGAAAAGGGTGTTAAAAGTCAAAAGCCTAGGAGTTTGAATTGAAAAGGATAATAGTTTCATTGCTGTTCTCGACTTTGCTTATAGCCTCCATTGTGGCTCAAGGCTGGGAAGGCACCTACATATGGAATAACCCTACCAAAAAGACCAACGGTGGAAAGATGTCCTCCCTTATGCTGAAGGTCGTTGAGGTGGAGGAGGAATGGCTCAGGGAGATATGGCTTCTGGAGGAAAGCGGGGAATACAGAATATTCCCTGTGGTCCTTCCTACAAGCGAAAGCTACAGCGAGTGGCATAAATATGGAGAGAAGACCAGTGAAGGAGAATCCTTCAGACATAATAATAAGAAGATTAACCTGACACCGGTGAACCCGGGAAAATGGATGGTTTCTTCCATAGAATCCACTTCCGAAGAGTCCCTTTCCTCCATCACTGTCAGCGCCTTCAACATGAAGATCAAGGTATCATCCCTCTTCTCCTTCTCTCTTGACGAGAACGGCAAAGAGCAATTAACTTTTGCTTTGGACACGGATAAGGACTTTGCAAAAGGCCTCTTCTTCACCAATCCAGACCAAAATGGTGACGGAAGCTTTGTCCTGACCAAAATCGACGAATAAAGGAGCGCTTTGAGTTGATAGCAGACCCAACAAAGAAGAGCCTGATAATAGTGGAGTCCCCGACCAAGGCCAAGACAATCGGAAAATATCTTCCTTCCACCTGTATAGTGAAGGCCAGCATGGGCCATGTGGTGGACCTTGATGCCAACCCAGATCCGAAGAAGCCAGGACTATACGGAGTGGATTGCCAAAACGGCTTCGCTCTGGACTATGTGGTGGTGGCAGGGAAGGAGAAGATCCTTTCTGAACTGAAGAAGGACCTTAAGAAGGTGGACCAGCTTATTCTTGCAAGCGATGAGGATAGGGAAGGGGAATCCATTGCCTGGCACCTCTACTCACAGCTTCAGCCTAAGGTTCCTGTATATAGAATGGTTTTCCATGAAATCACCAAGAAGGCCATCAATGAAGCCTTCTCCAACTGCAGGGAGATTGATATGGACCTGGTAAGGGCCCAGGAGGCCAGACGTACCGTGGATAGACTCCAGGGCTACGGAATATCTCCTATCCTTTCCCGTAAACTGGGATCCAAGTATTCTGCCGGCCGTGTCCAGTCTCCAGCCTTGAAGCTGATTGTGGAGAAGGAGAAGGAGAGAAGAGCCTTCCGCTCCTCCTCATATTCCTCCGTCTACGCAGAGATGGATAAGGATGGAAAGCTTTTCTCTGCAACTCTAATCTCCTCTGGTGGCAAGACCATAGCCACATCCAAGTCCTTTGATGGTGCCACAGGTCTTGTGAAGGATGGGTCACTGGTGCTGAGCATGGAGGAGGCAGAGAGAATCTGCACTAGTCTCAAAGGAAAGGAAGCTGAAGTCATATCCCTTCAGGAAAGCGAGAAGGTGGAGAAGCCAAGCTGGCCTTTCACCACCTCCACTCTCCAGCAGGACGCAACTAGAAAGCTCAATAAGAGCGCAAAGGAAGTCATGGCTTTGGCCCAGAGGTTATATGAGAATGGTTTCATCACCTACATGAGAACAGACTCCCCGACCTTAAGCCAGGAATGCATCAATGCAGCTGCAGACTACATCAGGAATACCTATGGCGATTCCTGGCTCCAGGTAAGACAATACAAGGCCAAGACCTTGGGAGCCCAGGAGGCCCATGAAGCCATAAGGCCTGCAGGAGACAGGTTCCGCACTCCTCAGGAGACAGGACTTAGGGGAGATGAACTTAATCTCTACACTCTAATCTGGAAGCGCACCATAGCCTCCCAGATGAAGAACAGCGTGAAGGCTGTCACCAGCGTAAAGCTCCAGTGTGGAGAACATGTGCTCTCTTCCAGCGGAAGCGTAATGAAGTATGAAGGCTTCAGACGAGTATACATGGCCTCTTCCGACAAGGAGGAGGAGAAGAACCAGGTTCTTCCTCTTCTCTCCGTTGGAGACAAAGTGAAAGTGGAGAAGGGGGAAGCCAAGGGCCACGTCACTCTTCCTCCCCAGCGCTACAGCGAAGCGGGGCTGGTGCAGAAGCTTGAAAGCGAAGAGATCGGAAGACCTAGCACCTACGCAACCATAATCTCCACCCTTGTGGACAGAGGATATGTGGTGAAGCAGAACTCAGTGCTGGTTCCCACCTTCACAGGTTTCTTCGTGGACTCCTTCCTGGAGAAGGCCTTCCCACTCTACATCGGTTATGACTTTACCAAGGAAATGGAAGCAGGCCTGGATGCCATCGCCCGTGGAGAGAAGGATAAGGAGAATTATCTCTCAGCTTTCTGGTTCGGTGGAGAAGAAAACAAAAGCGGACTGGAGAAGGATATCAGTGCTGTAAAGAGCGGAATGAAGCCAGGGGAGGCAAAGAACCTTCTTCTCTCCGGTCTTGATTACTCTTTTCTTCACAATGAAGAGAAGGTGAGCTACGAAATAAGGATCGGAAAGTTCGGTCCCTACCTTCTTTCATCCCTGAAGGACGAAAATGGCAAAGACGTTATGAAGTCCATTCCTTCAGATCTATATCCAGGAACCTTCAGCGACAGCGATGCTGAAAGAATACTTTTCCCTGAAGAGGCCAAGGGCACAGAGCTCTATGGAGAATACTCCCTGAAGAAGGGAAGATGGGGGGACTACATTGTTAGGAACAGCGACGGGGCTAAGGTTTCCTGGCCCAAGAAGGCAGGAAACGCCGAGGAAGCTGATAAGGCTTTCATCAGTATGCTTTTCACTCTTCCAAAGGAATTGGGAAAGGATGAAGAAGGAAACCCTGTAGTGCTGAAGGTAGGCCCCTACGGCTTCTATGCAACGGTGAAGGGCGAGAACGTAAAGGTGACAGATCCTCTTACAGTCACTCTTGAGAGTGTGGTGAATGGCCAGAAGCCCAGCGAAATCAAGGGGGAGCTGGAAGGAAAGCCAATAGAAGTCAAGAGAGGAAGATATGGCTCATACATCAAGTGGGGCGAAAGGAATATCCCGCTTCCTCCAGAAGAGAAGAAGAACCCTGAGAATCTGACTCTTGAGCGCATCATCGAGATTGCCAAGGAAAGCGGAGAGAAGGAAGGAAAGGGTGTGGAAGCTGAAAAGACCTTCACTCTTCCTGACGGAACTGAGGCTTACCTGGTGTCTGGAAAGTATGGCTACTACCTGAAGTGGAATGGAGAGAACGTGGCTCTCTCCAAGGAAGACAAGGAGGATATCTCATCTCTCAACCAGGAGAAGGTGATGGCCGCCATCGAAGACCATAAGGCAAAAGGCCCTAAGAAAAAGATTGTAAGAAAGAGAAAGTGATTTCGAGGAGCTCCGGAAGGGGCTCCTTGTCTACAAAAGAAAAAAGACGGATTTCTCCGTCTCTTCCTGGTCCCAGGCAGAATCGAACTGCCATCTAATCCTTAGGAGGGATTTGTTCTATCCATTAAACCATGGGGCCGATACTGTGAAATTATAGAAAAAACCTTCGCTATAATCAAGATTACTTTTCTTCCTTCGGATAAAAAGTGTATCATCGGAAAAAGGAGGGTATGATGACAGTATCCAAGAACATGACCATTGATCCAGTGACAATCACTCCAGATAGAGGTGTCTTTGAAGCCTTTGAAATAATGAAGAAGGAAGGGATCCAGCGTCTACCTGTGCTTTCTGATGATGGTAATCTGATTGGAATCATTACTGAAAAGAACATCATCAATGCCGCTGCTGACCGTAAGGTCTCCATAGTGGAGTTTGCCCTCCTGTTATCCAAAGTCAAGGTTGGAGACGTAATGACCAGGGAAGTGGTCACCGTCTTTATGGATGATCCTGTGGAGCAGGCTGCAAAGAAGATGAGCGATAATGACATCTCTTTCCTTCCTGTAGTGGATGAAAAGGGAAAGCTGGTGGGAGTGGTCACCCGTTCAGACCTGTTCCGTCTCCTTCTTGAGCTCTTCGGCTCCAGACACTATGGAATCAGAGTAACATTCCGCATCAAGGATGAGCCAGGTACTATCCTGAAAATAGCCATAGCACTGGAGAAGACAGGAGCCAATATCATCTCCATTGGAAACCTGGACAGCGACCAGGGATACTCCACAATCATCATGAAGGTGAATGGAGTGGATGAGGAAAGCCTCAGGACTGTACTATCAGACCTTGTGGATGGAAATCTGGATATCAGGGAAGTGTAGGTTTGTCGAGGAAAAAGAAGACTCCGGAAAAACGGAGGCCTGAGAAGAGAATTGAGGAAAGGGAACCAAGCCCTTTCGATAATATAGTGCTTAAGGAGAAGAAGGAACCAGAGAAGAAAAAGCCGGCTCCTCCAAAACCTGTGGCCAAAAAACCTGGAGAAATAGTCCAGGGCTACATTCCTTCTGCTTCCTTCAAGGATATTCTTGAATCCTACGAAAAGACAGGAAACCCATATAGCCTTCCTAAAAGCAGCGCCCATTCCTCTCCGTCCTCCTTTGGTGACATCCTTGACCAGTGGGAAGGAAAGAAGACAAAGAAGAAGGAAGAGAAAGCTCCTTCCTATTCTTCCCCTAAATACAAGGCCACAAAATCCTTCCAGGACATCCTGGACCAGTATGAAGGTGTGGTGAGGAAGGAGAAGAAAAAGGAAGAGAAGCCTATTGAAAAGAAAAGGGAAGAAATCAAGGGCACCACTCTATTTGTTGAAGAAAGCGAAGAGGATAAACCCAGCGCTGAAGCTGTCTGGTCAGTAATCGGCGGCAGAAACCCTAACTATGTAAGGAAAGAGGAGGAGAAGGCTAAGGATAAAGAGAGAGAGACGCCATCCTATTCCCGGTCCACTCCCAAGTATTCCCCTTCAAAGAGCTTCTCTGAAATCCTTTCCGACTACGAAGGCGTGAAGCAGAAGAGCCTTAAAAAGGAAGAGAAGGAAGAGAAAGAGGAGAAAATAGAGAAAAAGGAAACAAGGAAGGAGGAAGAGTTCACTCCTCCTCCGGAGCCCAACTTCTTCCTTGAGAAAGACGAGGACATTCCAATTTCATCCTCTGTAGTGTGGTCCGTCATGGGCGGGGCCAACGAGAACTTTGTGAGAGAGGAGAAGAAGGAAGAGAAGGCTCCAGTAATTGAAGAGAAGAAGGAAGTAAAGGAGGAAAGGGAGAAAAGCTCCTACACTCCTACCAAGGACTTCTCAGAAATATTATCCTCCTTCAGCGAAAAGGAAAGAAGAAGGAGAGAGGAGGATACTGTCGAGGCTCCTTCTCCAGCTGTCTTCTTCCAGGAGCCTGAAAATGATTCCTTCTTCCTTGAAGAGAACGAAGATAACAAGGTTTCTTCCGACGTGGTCTGGTCCATAGTGGGCGGAGCCAACAAGGATTACGTAAGAAAAGAGACGGAAGAGAAAAAGGAGGAGGAAAAAGAAGAGACGGAGACGAGAAGGGTCTCAAAGCCTTTCGAGCCTAAACATTCCTTCTCTACAGTGCTCTCCTCCTATGAAAAGAAGAAGGACAAAGTTCCTGAAAAGACCTTTGAAGAGATATTGAAGGAGAAGGGTGACGGCAAGGTCAAACGAAGGACCTTCACCTTCACAGAACTTAAGAGAATGGACCCCCAGGCTACCCTGGACCTTCATGGGGAGACTCAGAAGGATAGCGAAGTGAAGGTAAGGGAGTTCCTCTCTTCATCACTATCCAATGGACTGAGGAAGATCTCCATCATCACAGGAAAGGGACTTCATAGCGAGGATGGACAGGGCGTACTGAGGGAAGTTGCCGAAGGAGTCCTAAGGGAAAGTGACGCTGTTTCAGACATTTCCAATGCTCCTCTATCCAAGGGAGGAAGCGGAGCCCTTTGGGTAGTCCTGAAGGAAAAGAAGGATTAGAACTTCAAAAGGTAATG
>JAEDOD010000004.1 GCA_016302165.1 Sphaerochaetaceae bacterium | reverse complement strand
CATTGAATATGCAACAGTATTTGTAAAGAACATAAGTATTATTATAAAAATGTATTATAATTATATTAAATATATAAAACTATTAACAAAACTGTATAGTACAGATATAATAACTATTTTAAAAACTATTAATACTATGTATTAATACACTTTTAATATATAAGAAATATATAAAATAATACAATAAAATATATGTTTCAATGGGCTTATTATTTACATATCTATAAATTCTGTATAAATATATGATATATTTTATCTCTTTCCTGTGTTATCATATTGAAAACTGAAATAATCATATTGAATAGATATAATTAAAAGTGAATATTATATTGAAACTATTAAAAAATAATAAATATATTATTGAATATAATATAAATAATATTACAAAAACAATATATTAAACTATAAAAATACTAAGTTAAAATTGTATAATTATATTATTCTTATTTTGTTGATAATAATGAAATAGATAATTGATACTTAAATACTAGGTTCGATATAGAAATTGTATTTTATACTATTAGTTTTTTATAAACTTATATAATAAAAATATTAGTATTTATATTTTTTTATTAAATGTATTGTCATTTTCTTTAATTCTTATATAAATATATTGTTGTAGATTAATTCATTTATTGCTGTTTTACAGGTTTTATCCTGCATTTATTCATCAATACACCATTATTATGATATTGGAGTAATTTGAAACTATATCGATGATAAAGATAATTAGATAGTAATAATTATAAAACTGTATAAGAACAAAATAAAAGTATATCTAAAATATATAAAACATATTAAAGAAAAATAGTGAAATAATTTTTTACAATTTAAGTTCTATAAAAAAGTACTTGTATATATGCAAGTTTTGATTATATAATCAATAAAAATTGGGGTTAAAGTGATGGCAAAATCAATTGCTTTTCATCTTCAGAAAGGTGGTGTAGGTAAGACAAGCGTCTGCGGCGCATTGGCTTGCCAGTCTGCTTTGTCTGGAAAGAGAACGCTGATGATTGACTGCGATCCACAGGGTAACCTTTCATCCTGGTTCCTGAAAGAGGCTCCTAAATATGAGCTTTCAGATGTCCTTCAGGGAAAATGTTTCTGGAAAGATTCTGTTGTCAAGGTTGATGACATAGATAATCTCTACATTCTTCCCACTTTCAGTATTGGAGGATCATTGAAGAACTATAGCGAAACCAAGCTAAACGATGAGCCTTTCATCATCCAGGATCTGGTAGGCGAGCTTTCCACGGAATTTGAACGTATTGTACTGGATCTTTCTCCAGGATTGGGAAAGCTTGAGAGATCTGCAATCATTGCATGCAATGAGGTCATTACTCCAATTACGACAGAAATTTTCAGCCTTGATGGTTTTGAAATTTTTGTTGATGAACTTGCAAAACTCAAGAAGAACTATAAAGCTTCTGTTAAACATAATAAGATCATCATCAATTCCTTTGATGAAAGGGTCAGACAGGCCAAAGAAATCTACAAGGAGGCCTGTGATTCAGGCCGGTATGTAGTTTTCAGAATCCCTGTGGACCCTCTTTTTAGAAAGGCGCAGACCGCACATAAGGTGCCCCAGCGTTATAGGGTGAATGGGCGTGGGCTGAAGCCTGGAACAATAGAAGCATTGTTCAAGATCAACAAATCTATTTGGAGCTGAGAGGTTAGAATATGGCTTTGAGAAAACAAGAGGAATCACTATTTTCAGAGAGTTTAGGTGGGCAAAAGGCCAAACAGGTGTTTGGTGCCAAGGAAGCCAAGGAAAAGAAGATATTGTCTACATTTTCCATTGAACCATCCTTTAAGGAAGAGCTTGAAGGTATATTTGCAGACATGGGTCTAGGTTGGGCTGCAGGTATTAGATTTGCTTTGAAGGAATTCTCTAAAAAATATGGTAATAATGATAATTAGTTGCCTTATTTTTCTACATTAACCATAAAATAATTCTATCAATCATATATATAAACTTGTTAAACGCGAATGGTTTCTGTATATATCTTATACAGAAATCATTTGTTTTTATCTCGATTCTTAAGCATTTCCAGAAATTGTCTGCCCTTTGCAACGTTATCCTGAAGCATCTGCTCCTTGGATTTTTCTTCACTCTGAAGAAGAGCTGTCGGAATTTCTTCGATGAAACGGGAAGGAAGTACGCTCTTCTCCTTGCCTTCCCTGTCTCTTCTGGTAAGGGCGTAGTTTATGAAAAGCTTCTCCTTGGCCCTTGTAATTGCAACATAGAAAAGTCTTCGTTCCTCATCAATATTCCTCATGTTCTCTTCAAGGGCTCTGGCTGATGGAATGATGTTGTCTTCAATGCCGGAAAGGAAGACCACCTTAAACTCAAGGCCTTTGGAGGCATGCATGGTCATAAGGTTTACAGAGCTTTCGTCATCATCCTTTTCATCCCCAAGTATGGATACAGACCTTAGATAGTCCCTAAGTCCCTGTTCTGGGTTCTCTTTGATGAAACGTTGAAGTCTATCTGAAAGAAATTCTATGCCTCTCATCTTGAAGGCTACAGCCTTATCTGAGTCAGGAAACTCCTCCCTGACCATGGCTTCATATCCAGTGTCTTTGACAATTGTGTTAATTAGGGTCGCAGGGGAGGAGAGCTTCTTCTCCCAGGACGCCACCATCCTCAGAAAGTTCTTTATGGCTTCCTGTGTGGATGCTCTGAAGTCTGGAGAGGAGGAAAGCTCTTCCATTGCCTGATAAAGGGTGATCAGCTTATCGTCAGCGTATCGTCTTAGCTTCTCTACTGTGGTTCTTCCTATACCTCGGCGTGGAGTATTTATGATTCTCAGAAGGGAGTTGTCATCAGACCGATTTGTAAGGACCTTCAGGAAGCAGAGCATATCCCTGACCTCCTTTCTGTCGAAGAAGGATGAGCCTCCACTTATGCGGACAGGAATACGGGCTTCAACAAAGTTGGTCTCAAGGATGTTCATCAGAGAGTTAGTCCTTACCAGAACACCAAAATCCTTGAAGCCATATTTCTTCTCCCTCATTAGACGCCTGATGGTGGTGGCGATCCACAGGGCTTCCATTTCACCATTTGGATGACACTTGATGGAGATGCTTGCTCCTTCGCCGCTTTCGGTCCAAAGCTTTTTCTCCTTTCTTTCGCTGTTGTGTACAATGACAGCGTTTGCAGCGTTAAGGATGTTTCCTGTACTTCTATAGTTTCTCTCCAGCTTGTATTCCTTTCTTTCCGGAAAATCCTTCTCAAAGTTCAAAATGTTCTGGTAGTTGGCTCCTCTCCAGGAATAGATGGACTGGTCGTCATCTCCGACAACAGCAATATTTCTGTATTTCATGGCGATCATGGAGACCAGCTTGTATTGAAGAAGGGAAGTGTCCTGGAACTCGTCCACCATGATGTATCTATACCTGTCCTGGACCTTTTCCAGGATATCTGGCCTTTTTTCGAATATGGTGATGGGGAGAAGGATAAGGTCGTCGAAGTCTACCACGTTGTAGGCCTTCTGGGTCAGAAGCCATTCGTCGTAGATGTCCCTTACAGCTGTGCCTTTTTCAGGCAGGGCCATGCGACCTGTCTTGTAGGAGGAGAAGAACTCTCTCAGGGAACGTGTGTTGTAGTCACCAAGCTCGAAGCCACAAGTGACGATGCAGTTACGTACCAAGGATACATTGTCATTCTCGTCATAGAGAGTGAAATCATTTCTATATCCCAGGTACTGGATATACTGCTTCAACAGTCCCAGTCCAAAGGAATGGAAGGTGGTGGCTGTAAGGCCCTTCAGCTTCTTTCCTGTGGTTTCCCTGACTCTATCTGCCATTTCCTTGGCAGCTTTGTTGGTGAAGGTCAAGGCAAGTATCTCGCTTTCGTCTATGCCCTTATCAAGCATATTGGCAATACGGTATGTGATCATCCTTGTCTTGCCGCTTCCGGCTCCTGCAATGATGAGCTCCGGCCCCTTTATCTGAGAGGCCGCCAAGCATTGTTCTGGATTCAAAAGTTTTGAGAGATCTAAAGCCACCCGGCTAATATGTCAAAAAAGCAGAAGGTGGTCAATTGGGTTTTTCAATCTCAATGGCATCAAAAGGACACATTTCATGGCAACAGTAACATCTGATGCACTTGGATGTGTCGATGGCAATATGGTCAGTGTCCAGTCTAAGGGCCTTTGCTGGACAAATGTCCACACATTTTCTGCATTTCCTGCACTTCTCTTTAATGAACTCAGGAGCCTTTCTTCTTTCTGCCATCTTCTTGTCGAAGAAACGGGTGAGGAAGGGAAGGAGAAGGGAATTCACGATTCCTCTCTTCTTCACTTCAACTCTCCTGAAATCTGGGATTGCCACCTCCTCTGCAGATAGAAGAGGGTAGGAGGCATCTGTGCTTCCTTTCTCTTCCTTTTCAGCTTCAGAGAGAATAGGAATATCCTTGGGGTCATATCCCATGATTACAGCTTCAGCCCTATCCAGGGCCAAGGCTGAGGAGGATGCAAGGAGAAGACCTGTCTGACGGAGAGTTCCATTGGCAGGACCGGCTCCCTCCATGGAAATGATTCCGTCCATTACAGACCATTCAGGTTTATGTGTACCATAGATGGAAAGGATAAGCTTGGCAAAGTTCTCAGGGCTTCTTGCATAGAGATGCATAGGGCTTTTGTTAAGGCCTGGGATAGTGCCGAACATATTCTTTACAGCTCCTGTTGCATACATGAGCTGGTGAGTCTTCATTTTTGAGACAGATACCACGATATCAGCTTCCGAGACAAATCTGCACTGGGGAGCCTTGACTCCATTCCAGAATACTGTCTCCTTGGCTCCATCGAAGAAGTCTACCCACTCTGCTCCTGTCTCCTGGACCACGCTCCATATGCCGCAGCCTTCACCTTTAAACTTTGGTCCTGGGAGACCGGGTGAGTCCCCACACCACACTCTCTCTGCTCCCTTTTCCTTCAAGAGCTCAATTACAGCCTTCACCACCAGAGGATTGGTCGTGATGTTCTTCTCCATTTTGGAGTCGGAAAGAATGTTTGGCTTTACCAGGACTGTCTTTCCCTTTACATCTGGAAAGTCTGAATTATCGGCAAGAAGACCTACAGCCTTTTTTATAAGCTCATATTCATATTTACCACACTTTGTAATTGCTACCTTGTTCATGACTCTTTTTTCCTTATGAGGCAAAAATACATAGGGCCTTTTCCTTTATTTGTGTCAGGAAGGATTATGGCTCCTTTTTCCCGTCTTTCCGAGAAGGCAGGGTAGAGGATAGATTCCTCCACTTCCTCTCCGTGTCTTGAGAAAAGCTTCTTTATTACCTCTTCGTTCTCTCCTGGATTTATGGAACAGGTTGAATACAGGATCCAGCCTCCCTTCTTCAAAGCCATCAGGGCTGATGAGAGCATGGCATACTGTGAGATTGAGAGCCTCTTTGGCCTATTGGGAGACCAAAGGCCCAGATGCTTGGGATCCAGAAGCACATGGCGCTCAGAGGAGCAGGGGGCATCAAGGAGAATAAAGTCATATACCTCCTTCTCATAGAGACCCCAGCTTTCAGCGTTGAAGCCTGTAATTCTTACATCAGGCCTATACTCTTCACTTAGAGAGGAAAGGACCTTCTTCAGCCTTTCCCTTCTCTCTGGAGATCTGTCGTTGGCTGTCAAAAAGCCTTCCTTTCCTGTCTTCTGGGCAAGAATAAGGCTTTTTCCTCCAGGGGCTGCACACATATCCAATACATTTGAGCCCTTTGTTACAGGAAGGAGGGAAGCAGAGATCAATGAAGCTTCATCCAGCCAATAGGGAGGATTGGTATTTGGTACAGATACCTGCTCAGCCTTTTCTCCGATAAGGGAGGCTTTCAGATCTGGCCATCTTTCCTGCCAGAGGTTGCTGTAGAAGGAATCGAAGAGCTCCTCTCCTGTCTTTTTATCTTTACTCTTTCCCATTAGAACCACACAGTTATGGAAGTGCTGACCACTATACCACAGATTATGCCCCAGAGCACCTGAAGCTTAGTATGGCCCACAAGAGTCTTGAAATGTTCTTCCTTGAAGGCTTCTGTGGAGAACATGTCCTGGAATAGCTTTGACCAGTTGTTGATGGTCTGGGCCTGCTTTCCTGTCTCAAGTCTTACGTTTATGGCATCGTTGAATACAATGAATGCAAAGAGAAGGGAAAAAACAAAAAGTGTGGAGCCATATCCATAGACCATGCCTATGGAGTTTGAGAGGGCAGCCACAGAAGCTGAGTGGCTTGATGGCATACCGCCATTGGAAAGGAAGGGGGCGAAGCTCCACTTCTTGTTTATGATCGCCTCAACAAAGCATTTGATGAGCTGTGCGGCAAACATCGACATCAAGGCTGACCAGAATACTGGATTAAGGAAAATGTTGTCGTTCACGCTATGATTTTATTTCTATTGGACAATGTGTTCAACTCTTATACCCTCTGTAAACTGTCTTGAAGCTGACTTGACAAAGAAATAACATAGGGCCATGTCTCTATGCAAAATGGAAAACAAGCTTGCCCTTGCCTCCTTTCTGTCCCAAGGCGCAATAGTCATATTCAACTTTACTTTGGTCTATTATCTTAGGGAGTGCAACATAGATAGCGTTGGCATCGGTATCGCTTCTTCCATCTATCCCACAGTATATTTCCTGGGCTGCATCCTTATGCCCAAGGTTCTGCCATCCATAAAGGGAAAGGCCAGGATCATCATCGCTGACTGCGGTATGGCTCTCACTGGCATTGTGCTGACTCTTCTCAGGACAGAGAGCCTTATAATGATTGACCTTGTGATCTATGGGCTTTTCCAGTCCCTTCTCTGGACCAACATGGAGACATGGATAACAAACGGCGTGGAGGGCAGTGCCTTGACCAGTAGGCTTACTCTCTTCAACTTCTCCTGGTCCTTCAGCGTAGGGGTTGCCACATCATGTGCAGGCTTTCTCTCTGAAATCAATACACGTTACAGTATCTGGACGGGAGTATTAGCCTTCCTGGCTGCCTCCTTGATAGTGGCAGGAGCAGGCAAGAGCTATGAGAAGGAGAAAAGGGGAGAGACGAAGGAAGAGAAAGGGGAGGACCACTCTTCGCCTTTACGCTTTCCTTCCTGGGCTGGAGTTCTTCTTGTGTACACGGGCTACTCCCTGGTTCTGACAGTTTTCCCCCAATATGCCATGGATAGTCTAGGGTATTCGGAGTCAGTTACAGGAAACATCCTTCTCTTCAGAGGAATTAGCGTCACCTTCGCCTTCCTTCTCCTCCAGAGGGCCAGAGCCTGGCAGAAGGGCTTCCTGCCCATTGTCCTATCCCAAGGCGCATTCATTGTCTTGACGCTGCTGATGCTTGTTGTGAAATCCATTCCAGGTTTTGCTCTGCTCTTTGCCCTCTATGGCGCTGTCTTCGCCCTGTCCTATGACCTTTCCATTTTCCATGGTGCAGAAGGAGCAATGGATAGACATAGGAGAATGGTGATACACGAGGTTCTTCTCACCATTGGAACAATAGCTGGAAGCCTTGTGGGAGGATTTGTCTATCAGTATTTCTCCTTCTTCTCCCTTGTGCTGGTAATTGCCGCCACAGCCTTTGTCTCCCTTATTGCAGAGGGAGTTATATTTGGGAAAACTCTTGGTAAAAGCTGATTGTAATATGTGGAATTATTAGGTAAAGTTCCATTGTTATGAAATATGATGTGGCAATAATCGGAGCTGGCCCCGGTGGAATCTTTACTGCATATGAGCTTATTAAAATCAAACCTGAACTGAAGATATGTGTCCTTGAAGCAGGAAATCCCCTGGAGAAGAGGAAGTGTCCTATCGACGGAGTGAAAATCAAGAACTGCATTCATTGCTCAACCTGTGCAATCATGAATGGCTTTGGTGGAGCAGGTGCCTTCAGCGATGGAAAATACAACATCACCAATGAGTTCGGAGGTAATCTTCATGAGTATATCGGGAAGAGTGAAGCCTTAGAGCTCATGAGGTATGTAGACAAAATCAACTGCGAGTATGGCGGAGAAAAGACCAGGCTATATTCCACAGCCTCATCATCCTTCAAGACTGAGTGCCTTCGTAATGGGCTCCATCTACTTGATGCTTCTGTCCGTCATCTTGGCACAGACATCAACTACGAAGTGCTTCAGAACCTTTATGCCCACCTTTCTGATAAGGTGGAGTTCCACTTCCTTACTAAAGTTGAGCATGTGGAAGTTGCTGATGAAGGCTTCAGAATCCTTTCAGACAAGGGAGAGTTCCTGTCAAAAGAGTGTGTCATCAGTGTTGGCCGCAGCGGAAGCAAGTGGATGGAGACAGTGTGCAGGGAGCTGGAGATAGAGACCAGAAGCAATAGGGTTGATATCGGAGTAAGGGTTGAGCTTCCCTCTGAAATCTTCAGGCACATTACCGACGAGCTCTATGAAAGCAAGATCGTCTACAAGACAGAGAAGTACCAGGACCTGGTAAGGACCTTCTGCATGAATCCAAAGGGAGCTGTGGTCAACGAGAACACCAACGGAATCGTCACTGTCAACGGCCATAGCTATGAAGATAAGGAGAAGCAGACTGAAAACACAAACTTCGCCCTTCTGGTATCTAAGCATTTTACAGAGCCCTTCAATGACTCAAATTCCTATGGCGAATCCATTGCCAGGCTTTCAAATATGCTGGGCGGAGGCGTAATGGTCCAAAGGTTCGGAGATCTTATCAGAGGACAGAGGTCCACGGAAAAGAGGATCAAGAAAAGCTTCATCGTTCCCACGCTGAAGGCTACTCCCGGAGACCTTTCTCTTGTGATACCAAAGAGAATTCTCGATGGCATAATCGAGATGATCTATGCTCTGGACAAGATCGCTCCCGGAACTGCCAATGACGATACTCTTCTCTATGGAGTTGAGGTCAAGTTCTACAACATGGAGGTCTCCATAGACAATAACCTGGAAACAAGGCATAAGGGACTATTTGTAATTGGAGACTGCAGCGGAGTCACACACTCCCTTTCCCATGCTTCGGCTTCAGGCATATATGTAGCCCGACATATAGCTCAGAGCTTCTAGTCTGGTCTATCTGGTCTTCCTAATGGGAAGGCCTTTATTTTCAATCTTTTTCAAAAGTTACTTGTAGGAGAAAGCCAAAGTGAAGTAGATTTTGACTAAGGTGGAAATTATGGGAAAGACAATGTGCTACAAGATACTCTCAGACCACCTTCTTGAAGGTAATCTGAGGGCAGGTGAGACAATTACAATCAAAATCGACCAGACTCTGACACAGGACGCCACTGGAACGATGGCTTACCTCCAGTTTGAAGCCATGGGTCTTGATAAGGTGAAGAATGAACTTGCTGTCAGCTATGTAGACCATAACACAGTCCAGGTCGGCTTCGAGAATTTCGATGACCATGAGTATCTGAGGACAGTGGCCAACAATAAGGGCGTAGTCTTTTCAAGGGCTGGAAACGGTATCTGCCATCAGGTCCACCTGGAGCGCTTTGCTCTTCCAGGCAAGACTCTTGTAGGCTCTGACTCCCACACCCCTACAGCGGGAGGAGTAGGATCCTTCGCCATGGGTGCAGGTGGCTTGGATGTGGCCCTTGCCATGGCTGGAGTGGGTTACACAATGGTTGCTCCAAAGGTGGTGAACATTGTGCTGAAGGGAAAGCTCAGACCTTTCGTCAGCGCAAAGGACATAATTCTTTCCGTCCTTTCCCACTTTGGTGTCAACGGAAACGTAAACAAGGTATTTGAATATACAGGTGAAGGTGTAAAGACCCTCAGTGTTCCTGAAAGGGCCACCATCACCAACATGGGAGCAGAATGCGGGGTCACCACATCTCTCTTCCCTTCAGATGAAGTCACCTATTCCTTCCTTAAGGGACAGGGTAGGGAGGAAGGCTGGAAGGCTCTCTCTGCAGACGAGGACGCTGAATATGATGACGTTCTCGAGATTGACCTTTCATCCCTTGTGCCTCTTGCTTCCTGTCCTCACTCTCCAGGTAACATTGCAACTGTGGAGAGCCTGAAGGGAATGAAGATTAATCAGGTTCTGATTGGAAGCTGTACCAACAGCAGCTACTATGACTTGAGAAAGGTGGCAAAGATTCTTGAAGGAAAGACCATTCCTCCTACAGTTTCCCTGGGCATTGCTCCAGGAAGCAGGGCTGTACTGGAGATGATAGCCTCAGATGGAACTCTCTCCACCCTATTGAAGGCTGGGGCCCGTATTCTTGAAAGTGCCTGTGGCTTCTGCATCGGAAACCACCAGTCTCCTGGAACAGATGGAGTATCCCTCAGGACCAACAACAGAAACTTTGAAGGAAGAAGCGGCACCAAGAGCGCCAAGGTATATCTTGTAAGCCCTGAGACAGCTGCATGGAGCGCCCTTATGGGAGAATTCAGGGATCCTAGGGAAAGCCAGAGCGATATTGAAAGCGTAAAGTATACAGATTCCTTTATTGTTGACGACTCAATGTTCATCTTCCCATCTGATAAGGGAGAGGAGATCAAGAGGGGACCAAATATCGGTGCACCACCTTCAAATGTTCCTTTGACAGATGTAATTTCCGGCTCCTGCTGGATTAAGGTTGGAGATAAGATAACTACTGACCATATTATGCCTGCAGGACAGTATCTGAAGTACAGGTCCAATATTCCTCGCTACAGCCAGGTTGTATTCCTTCCTTGCGACAGTGATTTTGCTTCCCGTGCTGCCGCCCTTAGAGATAAGGGAGAAGGCGGCTTCATAGTCGCTGGAAACTCCTATGGCCAGGGCTCCAGCAGAGAGCATGCTGCAATCTGCCCGATGTATCTTGGAGTGAAGGCTGTAGTTGCAGTATCCATCGAGCGTATCCATCAGGCAAATCTCTGCAACTTCGGCATCCTTCCTCTTCTTTTCGACAACAAGGAAGACTACGACAAGATAGAAATGGGAGATAAGCTGAAACTGGAATCCACCTTCTCCAGCCTTGAGAAGGGAAAGTTCATTCTTAAGGATGAGACCAAGGGAGTGGAAATCCCTCTCACTCTCTTCGCAACTGATGTGCAGAAGAAGACACTCCTAAAGGGTGGAAGACTGAACGAAATAAAGGAAGACGCATAATGAAGAAGATAGAGATGAAGACTCCCCTGGTTGAAATAGATGGGGACGAAATGACAAGAATCCTCTGGAAGATGATTAAGGATGAGCTGATTCTTCCCTTCGTGGACCTGAAGAGCGAATACTATGATCTCTCTCTTCCCAATAGGGACGACACAGAAGACAAGGTCACTGTGGAAAGTGCTGAAGCCATCAAGAGACTGGGAGTAGGTGTAAAGTGTGCCACCATCACTCCCAATGAAGACAGAATGAAGGAATACAGCCTGAAGAAGAAGTGGAAGAGCCCAAATGGCACCATAAGGGCCATTCTGGATGGAACTGTATTCCGCACTCCTATCCTTACTCCATCTGTGAAGCCCAGCGTAAGAAGCTGGAAAAAGCCCATCACCATTGCCCGTCACGCCTATGGCGATATCTACAAGGCTGTGGAGATCAGAGTTCCTGAAAAGGGAAAGGCAGAGCTTCTTTTCACTTCCCTCAGTGGCCAGGAGACAAGGGAGACCATATATGACTTCGAGTGTCCTGGAGTATTGATGGGTCAGTACAACAAGGATTCTTCAATCTCCTCCTTCGCCCACTCCTGCTTCTCCTTTGCCCTTGATACAAATCAGGATCTCTGGTTCAGCGCAAAGGATACCATCAGCAAGAAGTATGACGAAACATTCAAGCTTACCTTCCAGGATATATACGAGAAGTTCTATAAGGAAAAGTTTGAAGAGAAGGGAATCAAGTATTTCTATACTCTCATTGACGATGCTGTGGCCAGAGTCATCAGGAGCGAGGGTGGCTTTGTATGGGCGCTGAAGAACTATGATGGAGATGTTATGAGCGACATGGTCTCCACAGCCTTCGGTTCCCTTGCAATGATGACCAGCGTCCTTTCCTCTCCTGACGGATGCTATGAATATGAAGCAGCCCATGGTACAGTCACCCGTCACTACTACAGATACCTTAAGGGTGAAGAGACTTCAACTAATCCTATGGCTACAATCTTCGCCTGGACAGGAGCTCTCCGTAAGCGTGGTGAATTGGACGGAATCGACAGCCTCATCGGTTTTGCCGACAACATGGAGAAGGCAGCCCTTGCCACCATTGAGGACGGCGTCATGACAGGAGACCTTGTGTCTCTCATTGAGGGAGGGCGTACTGTCAGCGGAAAAGAAGTGAAGAAAGTAAACAGCGCCCAATTCCTTTCTGAAATCAGAAAGAGATACGAGGCTATGGCCTAAGATGAAGAAGGAAGATTTAATAAAGAACAGGAAATTGTTGATAGTTGCACTACTGCTTGTTGTGGTGCTGTTCTGGAGCAGAATCAGCGAAGCGCTTTCATTCCTCACAGGAATTCTCAAGCCCTTCATCCTTGGTGGAGCCTTGGCCTTCATATTGAATCTTCCTTTGTCTTTTCTTGAAAAGAAGGTATTTAGGAATCTTAAGGGTAGGGGAGAGAAATTCAAGAGACCTCTCTCCATCTTCCTTTCCCTGGTCTTTGTTCTTCTTCTTATCCTGATTCTCCTCTTGACTGTGGTGCCTGAGGTCATAAGCGCATTTGAAAGCATCATCTCCTCCATCCCGTCCCTGGTCACCAGAGTGGAAAGCTGGAGCAATGATGTGCTTACCCCAGTATTGAAGAATAATCCTGAACTTTTGAAGTCCTTGGAGACTAACTGGGATTCCCTTCTATCCAAGTCCCTTTCTTTCCTGAAAGATGGACTCTCCGCCCTTCTTTCCTCCACTCTTGTGGCGGCAAACTCCTTGATCTCTTCCATCACATCCTTCGTGGTGGCACTGATCTTCGCCATCTATGTGCTAGGAGATAAGGAAAGGCTGGAGCGGCAGTTCAGAAGCCTTTTGAAGGCCTATACCTCCAAAGAGGCAGAGGAATATGTGCTTCATGTATTCTCTGTGCTCCATAGAAGCTTCTCATCCTTCATTTCAGGGCAGTGTCTGGAAGCTGTTATTCTTGGCTCCATATTCATATTGGTGCTGTCTATACTGAGGTTCCCCTATTCTGTGATGATTGGGGTTGTTGTAATGTTCTCCGCTCTCCTTCCTATAGTCGGCGCCTTCATCGCCTGCTTCTTCGGAGCCTTTATAATTCTTCTTTCCTCACCAGTGAAGGCACTCTATTTTGTGGTGATATTCCTCATAATCCAGCAGCTTGAGAATAACTTGATCTATCCTAGGGTAGTAGGCTCCTCAGTAGGACTTCCAGCCCTTTGGGTCTTCTTCGCCGTAACCTTAGGAGGAGCCCTCTTCGGAGTACTGGGCATGCTGTTCTTTATTCCTGTATTCTCGGCTGTGTTTGTGCTCCTGAAGGAAGATGTGGGAAGAAGAATCAGATTGAAGGAAGAGAAAGAAAATGCACCTCGAAAGGTGCAATAGGAATCAGGAAAGGATAAGGTCTGGATTGTCTTTTACATATTTCCAGTCTACAAGAGGAGCAAGCTTTCCTGTGACAGAAGTATCCACTCCAGGACTAAGAACGGCATAAACTCTTCTGAACTCTGCTCCTAGGGCAGACTTAATTCCTCCCGGGCCATCCTCAAAAGCTATGCAGTCTTCTTTGGCAAAGCCACTTAATTTCTGCGTGTATATATAGATGTCTGGCCTAGGCTTGGAAGGTATATCGTACCTGCCTGCAATGATATCCTCCTTCCTGAACCATCTGGTAAGGCCAAGGTTCTCAATATACCAGTCCATGTTCTCTTTTGGGGCAGAGGAGGCTATCATTATCTTAACGCCTCTCTTGATGCATTCCTCAAAAAAGAGGATAGCGTCCTTTTCCACCTGGAGTCCTCTTTCTCGGCACATGTCAAGGTATATTTCCTCCTTCTCATGGCCCACCTCATCCAGCTTCCTTTCATCGGTCTCTCCAGTAATATGGGCCGCGAAGGCTCTATCTGTCATGCCGATCATGGATAGGTATTCATCCTCCTCGAAGGGGCGGCCTCTATACTTGATGGAGATTTCGTTCCAGGAGTCCTTGTTCTCTTTGTAGTCGAAGAATAGGGTTCCATTAAAGTCGAAGATTACACATTTAACGCTCATTGATGGGTTTTACCTCCTTTAGTGGGGAACCGGTGTAGACCTGTCTTGGTCTTCCGATTTTCATATATTCATCATGTCTCCATTCAAGGTAATGGGCGATCCAACCAGGAAGCCTGCCCATGGCAAACATGACAGTATAGAGATTAGCAGGAATTCCAAGCATTCTGAAGGTGATTCCTGTGTAGAAGTCTACATTTGGATAGAGGTTCCTTGAAACAAAGTAATCGTCGTGGGTTGCCTTCTCCTCCAGCTCCATGGCGATATCCAGGAGAGGATCCTTCTTATGTGTGGTCTCCATGACCTCAAGACATATACGCTTTGCAATCTTTGCCCTTGGGTCGAAGGTCTTGTAGACCCTGTGGCCGAAGCCGCTGAGACGGAATGGATCATTCTTGTCCTTGGCCTTCCTTACAGCTTCATCTATGGTGAGCTTATCTGAACGGATTCGCTCAAGCATGTTCATGACTTCCATGTTGGCGCCGCCATGCCGCGGTCCCCAGAGGGCGCAGCATCCTGCGGCGACAGCAGCATAAAGGTTGGCCTCACTGCTTCCTACAAGGCGCACAGCTGTTGTGGAGCAGTTCTGCTCATGGTCTGCATGGAGAATGAGAAGCTTATTGAGAGCGTTTACATGTACTGGGTCTGGAGTGTAGTCGTTGACAGAAGTATGGAACATCATATTCAGGAAGTTCTGGCAATATGAGTAGTCATGTCGTGGATCGATGAACTCCAGTCCATTCATCTGCCTGTAGGTGTAGGCAGCTATGGTTCTCATCTTGGAAAGAAGTCTTGTAACAGTAAGGTCTATGTTCTCCTCAGGATCCCTTTCTTCAAGCTCAGGATAGAAGGCTGAAAGGGAAGCGACCATAGCTGTAAGAATACTCATAGGATGAGCATCGGAAGGGTAGTTTCTCAGGAACTGCTTCATGTTGACATGGAGAAGGCTGTGCTTATTCAATAGCTGCATGTACTTGGTTCGTTCCTCCAGGTTTGGAAGAGTGCCCTTTACCATCAGATAGGCAACCTCGATGAAGTCGCACTTGGATACCAGATCCTCCAGGTCGTAGCCCCTATATCTCAGGATTCCCTTTTCGCCGTCGATATAGCAGATGGAAGACATGCAGGAGCCTGTGTTCATGAAACCAGGGTCATAGGTGATGTATCCTGTCTCCTTCCTCAGGCCTGATATGTCGAGACTCATGCCTCCCATATTGTCATGGATGACATTTGCAGAATACTCCTTCCCGTCTTCCAGGATGATACGTGCTTTTTTGTTGTCTATTGTCATATTCCACCCTCAGTTTTGCTTTTCCAATGAATTTGCACTATTATATAGAAAAAAACAAAGGTGTTGCATAGCCATGGAAGAAAAGATTGTCAGTGAAGAAGAAATAGTTGATATGGCGGATTTCTTCAAAGTCTTCGGAGATCCTACCAGACTGAGGATTCTTTTTGTCCTGTGGGGAGAGGGGGAATGCAACGTAGGAACCATCAGCGATAAGGTGAAGATGAGCCAGTCTGCGGTTTCCCAGCAGCTTAAGACACTGCGCTCCTCAAGGCTTGTCAGATTCAGGAAGGAGGGTAGGAATATACTCTACAGGCTTTCTGATGAGCACATAACCAAAATCCTCCAGCTTGGTCTGGAGCATTACGACGAGCTTATCGGGTGATTCTTTCGATTATCCTTTCCAGTGGTAGTCCCACTACAGTGGTCCAGTCTCCGCTGATGGTCTCCACCAGTTTCCATCCTGTCTTCTGTAGTCTATAGGCTCCAGCTGCTCCCTGCCATTCCCCTGTTTCCAGGTAGTCCCGGATTTCACCATCCTTCAGAGTCTTGAAGACCACAGAGGCCCTATCAAGGAAAAACTCTGTTCCTCTATCTGGAATGTAGAGTCCGCAACCTGTAAGAACTTCCTGAGTCCGGCCTGAAAGCATTCTCAATATCCTTTCAGCGTCTTCCAGATTCTTTGGCTTTCCCAATAGATATGAGTCCAGATGGACCAGAGTGTCTGCACTGATGGCTACTGTGTCTTGCCGGAAAAAGGGTGAGGACAGGTAGGCCTCCATCTTCACTCTGGCATTCTTTACCATAGCTTCTTCAATGGAAAGGTTATCTGTGCTCTCGTCAGCTTCAGGAGAAAAAGTGTAGACGGTGGATCCTCCACTTTCAAGAAGCTTTTTCCTGTTGGGAGAAGAGGAGGCCAGCACTACTGAGGGGAGAAGACGGGAGAATTTGAGCTGAAGGGGAGTGGGCTCGTTGATTCTAAGCAAGGTAATCCTCCAGCTCCTGGCTCTTTTCAAGCCACATGTTCTCCTTCTCCTCCAGCTCCTTCTCATAGCTTTCCTTCTTTGCTAGGACCTCCTTGATCCTGGCGGAGACACTGTAGACTTCAACTTTAAGGGACTCCTCTTCCATCTCCTTGATCTTCATTTCCAGCTCTTCCATTTCCTTGGAAATCCTATCCATTTCCTTTTCCAGGGACTTGGCCTTGTTCCTTCTGGCCTTCTGCTCCTCGAAGCTTCTTTCCCCAGCCTTCTTTTCCTGGAGAGGAGGAGCTGATCTTGCCTTTCTTTCAATCTTCCATCTGGCTTCCTTCTCCTCAAGCTTGTACTCGAAGTATTCATAGCCACCTGAGAAGAATTCCGGTCCATCTTCGGAGATATATAGGATCTTGGTTGCAAGATTCTTTATGAAGTGCTTGTCGTGGGAGACAAAGATTACAGTTCCTTCATATTCCTTTATGGCCTTCAGAAGCATTTCCTTGGCATTGATGTCCAGATGGTTGGTAGGCTCATCCAGAAGGAGCAGGTTTGATGGATGAAGAAGAATCTTCAATAGTGCAAGCCTGGACTTCTCTCCTCCGGAAAGCACCTTCACCTTCTTGAATACATCGTCATCTGAGAAAAGGAAGGATCCCAGCATGCTTCTGAGCCTGGGCTGGTCCTTTGTTACAGCCACTGTCTCCAGTTCCTCTACTAGGTCATTGTCTGGATTGAGGGTGTTTTCAGTATCCTGGGCAAAATATCCTTTCTTTACTCCTGCGCCATCCTTGACTATTCCGCTGAACTCTGTATCCACCCCTGCAAGGATTCTTAGAAGCGTGGATTTACCTGCTCCGTTACGGCCTGTAATGGCAAGACGCTCTCCCTTCTCCACAAGAAATGAGAAGTTTGAATAGATGGAAGTGTCACCATAGCTCTTGGAGAGATTTTCCACAACCATTACATCATTTCCCGAGTGGGGGCAGGGTGGGAAGGAGAAGTGGAGCTTTTTGAGGTGGCCTGGGATTTCGATGATTTCCGTTTTCTCCATCATCTTGATCCTGGACTGTACCTGCTTTGCCTTGGTGGCCT
The DNA here is from genome assembly GCA_016302165.1 of Sphaerochaetaceae bacterium. Taxonomy (GTDB): domain Bacteria; phylum Spirochaetota; class Spirochaetia; order Sphaerochaetales; family Sphaerochaetaceae; genus Ornithospirochaeta. The sequence goes on along the minus strand of JAEDOD010000004.1, from coordinate 25,544 downwards.
TGTAGCGGAAGCGCTCGATGAACTCTTCTGTCTTCTCCATCTCCTCCTGCTGTCTCTTTGCAGCCTTCTCCAGGGCTTCAATCTCCTTCTCCCGGGTTTCAGTGTATTTGGTGTAGTTGCCTACATATCTGGTAAGTCTGCCGTTGAATAGTTCATACACTTCTGTAACCAGAGTATCCAGGAACTCCTGGTCATGGGAAACGACCATAAGCCCGCCATTGAAGGCCTTGAGATAATCCTCAAGCCAGGTCATGGCCTCGATGTCCAGGTAGTTGGTAGGTTCGTCAAGGAGAAGGAAGTCTGGATTCTCCACCAGTACCCTTGCCAGGGCCACTCTCATCTGATATCCACCGCTGAATTCCCTGCACTGCCGTTTGAAGTCCTTCTGGGAGAAGCCTAGACCGAGAAGAATGGTTTCGATTCTTGCCCTTCTATCCCAATAACCGGAGTCCAGAAGGGTTTCGTGAAGTTCAGATAGCTTTTCTGCTGCAGAAATTGCCTGGTCCCCTCCCTGCTGTGTCTTTTCTTCATAGAAGGTGATTTCATCGAGGATGCTCTGGAATCTATCGTACCCTTCCTCTGCTGTTTCGTAGATGCTCTTTTCCGGAAGTACAATATCGCTCTGTGGCAGATAGGAGATTCGGGAATCCTTTGTGACAGACAGCTTTCTGCTGTCGCTGGGGATGATACCTGTCAAAGCCTTCAACATGGTAGATTTACCGCTGCCGTTTGCTCCAGAGAGGGCAGCTCTTGTGTTCCCGTTCATTGTGAAGGATATGTCCTTCAATATTTCTCTTTCCCCGAAGGCAAGAGTCAGTTCCTGGACCTGTAGGTTTTTCATTTTGATCTCCCTAGTGAGTATAGGGGAAGATTTTTTTTATAGGAAGATGGAGTAGGGGATAGTTCTTTGTCTTTCTCCCTTGACAATAGGTTGTGGGATTGGATAATTGGACTTAAGGAGACATTAGGACTATGACAATCATTACAGCTGATGACGAACCTTTGGCTCTTGAAATGCTTACGGACCTAGTGAAAAGCGTGAAGCCGGAAGCTGAAGTGGTCAGCTTCTCAAGGCCTCAGAAAATAATTGAATGGCTAAAGGACAACAAGGCTGATGTAGCCTTCCTTGATATACGCATGAGAGGTATGACAGGCCTTGAGGTTGCAGAGAAGATCAAGGAGGTCCATCCTGAGACCAATATCATATTTGTCACAGGATATGACGAGTATGCTCTACCTGCAATGAGTCTCCATGCCTCCGGATATGTAATGAAGCCTGTTTCCGAAGAGAAGATAAAGAAGGAGCTTGAACAGCTTAGGTTCCCTGTAAATGATGCCAACAGTACTCTTCTTACAGCAAGGTGCTTCGGCAACTTTGATGTCTTCGACACCAAGGGCAATCTTGTAAAGTTCTCACGGTCCAAGAGCAAGGAACTCCTTGCTTACCTGGTTCTCAGGGCTGGTGCCTCCTGCACCATCAGGGAGCTGGCAGGAATACTTTTTGAGGATGGAGAATTCGATTCAGCCCAGCAGGCCTATATGCAGCAGATAATTACAGCAATGATGAAGGGCCTCAGGGAAGTGGGTGCTGAAGGAGCTGTAATCAGATCCTACAACTCTCTTGCTGTGGATGCTTCAAAGATTGAAAGTGACTACTACCACTTCAAGCGTGGAGACAAGTCTGTGCTTTCAAAATATGAAGGGGAGTTCATGGCTCAGTATAGCTGGGCTGAGTATGTCTCCGGATATCTTGAAAGGTTCGTCCCTAATTGATGACACTTGAGAATTATTCGTAAAATATAATGTTTATGCAGATATTATGCATTTTTTAGTCATCTTTGGTTGAACCTTACCTTACAAAAAGGATAGAATCCCACAAGAGGAGTTTGTTTTGATTTGCCTTACCTTAAGTGGACCCACCATTGAAGATAACCTATTGGACCTTGAGGCTAACAAGGATTTTGTAGATATATGCGAGCTCCGTCTGGATCTTCTCAATCCGGAGGAACAGGCAAAGGCCTCAACTTTCCCTTCCTTGGTGAATATTCCTGTTATTCTTACTCTGCGACGTGTAAGTGATGGCGGTAAATGCAATCTTCAGGAAAAGGCAAGAAGAAGTCTTCTCATGGAGACCTTGAAAGGTGGCGGCTTTTCCTATGTAGACATTGAGGATGACGTAAAGAAAAGCGATGTGGAGGAGTGTGCCCACAGTCTGGGAGTGAAGGTGATCAGAAGCTTCCATGACTTTGAAGGTATTCCTGCAGATATATTCTCCAAGGTCCATTCCCTGTCCTCCCGTGGGGACGTGGCAAAGATTGCCGTTACACCCCATTCCATTGCAGATATCATGACTCTTTTCAGAGTCAATGAAGAGCTGAAGGATACTCCCAAGATCATCATAGGTATGGGCCAATGGGGAGTATGCACCAGAATCCTATACAAAAAGATGGGTAGCATCCTTACCTTCGGCTCCAACGGAGTCGCTGTGGCTCCAGGCATGGTCAGCGCCAGGGACCTTAAGCTTCTATATAGGGCAGATAGGATCAATGACAATACAGGTATCTATGGAATAGTAGGAAATCCTGTAATGCACTCCCTTTCCCCGCAGATCCATAATCCTGGTTTCCATAGGATCAACTATAACGCTGTATATGTTCCTTTCCTTTCAGATTCCATCAGGTCCTTTCTGACGCTGGCTGAAATGCTTAGGCTGAGAGGCTTCAGTGTAACGGTACCGTTTAAGGTGGACGTGGTCAGATTCCTTGGTAACATAACAAGGGAAGTGAAGCAGATTGGTTCATGCAATACTGTAGTCAGGGTTCCGAACATGTGGAAAGGCACCAATACAGATTTCTATGGCTTTTTGAATCCCATTGAAAAGGAAATCGAGGATGGCAGAATAACATCTGCCCTGGTGCTGGGAGCTGGAGGAGCGGCCAAGGCCATAGTCTGGGCATTGAAGATGCGCTCTGTCAAGGTGACTATTCTAAACAGGACTGTTTCCAAGGCTGAAGATATGGCAAAGCTCTATGGCGTGGCCTATGACAGTATGGATAATATAAAGAACTATGAAGGTAAGGTGGACCTGGTGGTCCAGGCTACCAGCCTGGGGCTTTATCCCAATGAGGATGTGAATCCTGCAGAGGATTTTGAGTTCTCAGGAAAGGAAGTGGCCTACGATATAGTGTATGCTCCTAAATACACCAAGTTCCTTAGAGCTGCAGAAAAGGCTGGATGTACATTGAAGTTCGGCATCGATATGCTGATGGAGCAGGGAAAGCTTCAGTTCGAATCCTTTACAGGTTACCACTATCCAAAGAATCTGGATCCTCTCTCCTGATAAAGCCAGGAAGGGGGGCAAGTCTCCAGATTCTCGAAAACTTCAGATCACCTTTGTCTGTTATGAGGATAGCTTCTTCTCCATCTTCCTTCAGACTTAGGGGCCTTCTGATCATTGTGCTTCCATCCACCCATTCAATGATAAGGCAGTCTCCGTCAGCGATTGTAGAAAGGGTTGTCTCCCTTTTCTCCTCATAGAATAGTCCATCCACCCATTCCAGCTGTATAGTGCTCTTTGAAGAGAATAGGAGGTGTGATTCCACCAGGCTTCTCTGAGGCTCCTCCTTGGTATTGGAAAGGGTCTTCCCATACTCGACTTCGTTGTATTCCACCGCTCTATGGAGGGGAAGTGTGGGAGAAGGGGAGAGGGTGGAAAGGATGGGAGGATTATGTTCGTCGTTGAAGAGGGGCCCTACGGTTTCAGGAAGCATATCCATTCCCAGGGAAGACAGCACGGCCCTCCATTCCTCCTCATTCTCTCCATTCATGAAGAAACAGCAGGGAGAGGGATGGGAAATGATGTGGCAGGAAAGGGCAGGCAGGGCCTCAAGGATTGCCGAGAGCCTTTCGTCTACAGTGACCATTACGCCCCTTACGATGTGGACTCTTTCATATTCCTTTATCCAGGAAAGAATTCTATCAACCACTGATTCTGGAATAGGAGAGGAGGAACAGGAGGAGAGGGCAGCGATTATATCTTCTCCCTTCATTCCCCAGTCCAAGGCCGTCCTTATGCCGGAGCGGGTGATGGTCCACTGGTTTAGGCTGTCAGCCTTCACAGGCTCAGCTATGAGGAAGATTCTTGGATAGGAGGAGAAACGGGAGGATATGGTCATGTCTCCTGACACTATGGCTTTTCCCTTCTCGCCGAAGATGTCTGATGCTGTATACTTTCCGTCCTCCTCTCTCAATATTGAAAATCCAATAAGGGTAGAGAGGGAAATGGAGGAACCTGTGACAGACGAGATGAAGGCCAGGAGAGCGTGGATCTTATCCTCCTCCACTCCGTTGATCAGAAGAGAGAGGGAGATGAAATCCTTTGTCTTCTGCCTGTCTGAGGCTGAAGGGGAGGGAGAAAGTACATGGGCCAGCCTATAAAGCTCATCCTTTTCCATAAAGGTAAGTGCAGCCTTCTTGTCTAGAATAAGCTTATTGGAGTTCTTTGCTATCAGGCCAAAGGAGAGTAGTGCTTCAATGGTCTTCTCTGCTTCATATGTGACAAGAGAGGAATCTCTCCAAGGGAAGAGGGAAGTGAAGGCGGAAGATGATATGAAGCGCTGGTAGCGGGAGGGAACCATCCCCTTGGAGATCAGGGAAAAGAGAAAAGGGAAAAACTCCACAGAATAGTTTCCTCTCTCTTCCTTTCCGCTTCCGAATAAGGGATAGGCTGAAAGGATTCTCTCACCGCTTTCAGTTACGCTCATGCCTCTTACCAGGGAAAGAGCCTCCAGAAGCTTTCTGTCTTTCAGTTCTCCACGGGAAAGGAAGAATACTGAAAGCTCTGTGGAGATACCCTCAGGCAGAAGGGAAAGAATCCTTTCCTCATTCTTCCTGAGAAAAAGCTGGAACTTCTTTTCTCCTCCCTTTCCATAGTACAGTCTAGAGAGCTCCACTATATGTTCTCCTTCTCAATGGAGTAGGAATAACCCTGCTCCGAAAGGAACTTCTGCCTATTGGAGGCAAAAGTCTCCTCTTCGCTATACTCTGTGACAATGGTGTAGAAATGGCTGTCCTTTTCCTTAGGCCTAAGAATTCTTCCCAGTCTCTGGGCCTCCTCCTGCCTGCTTCCGAAGGATCCTGAAATCTGTATGGCCACGCTGGCGTCAGGAAGGTCCACAGCAAAGTTGGCAACCTTGCTGACAATTATCACCCTCTCTTCCCCCTTACGGAACTTGTCGTAAAGTTCATCCCTCTTTTTGTTGGATGTGGATCCTGTTATTAGAGGATATCCAAAGTGCTCATGGAAGACTTCCAGCTGGTCCAGGTATTGGCCGATAATGATGGTTCCGTCCTCCGGATGCCTCTTCAATATCTCTTCCGCTACAGCTATCTTCAGAGGATTCCTGCTGGCGATTGAGTATTTATCTCTTTTTGTTGCAAGGGCATATTCAATTTCCATCTCCCGAGGTAGCGGAACCCTCACCTCATGGCAATAGGCCTTGGCAATGAAACCTTTATCTGCCAGCTCTCCCCAGGGGGTGTCGTATCTCTTTGGTCCCACCAGGGAGAAGACTTCATCCTCCCTGCCGTCCTCCCTTATTAGGGTTGCTGTAAGGCCAAGCCTGTAGATTGACTGCAGTTCAGCTGTAATGCGGAACACAGGGGCTGGAAGCATATGGACTTCGTCATATATTACAAGGCCCCAGTCATTTTCCTTGAAAATGGAGAAATGTGGATACTGGGGCTCAGCCTCTTCCTCCTCTCCATTTTTCCTTCTATAGGTCAGAACCTGGTAAGTGCATACTGTAACAGGCTTTATATCCTTGCTTTCTCCTGAATACTCTCCAATGTCTTCTTTTCTTAGGGTTGTCTTGTCCAGTAGCTCACGGATCCATTGGTGTACAGCAGACACGTTGGGGCAGAGGATCAGTGTCGCTGTCTCAAGTCGTGTCATGGCCTCAATGCCTACAATTGTCTTTCCGCTTCCGCAGGGAAGTACTATGGAGCCGAAGCCTCCACCCTCCAGAAAGGCGTCGACGCTATCCTTCTGGTAAGGTCTGAGAGAGAAGGTGTCCTTCTTTTGAACTTCCAGCCTTTTTCCACTTTTAAGGGGGATTCTATCGTCAACAGGAAAGCCCATTTTCACCAATCTGGCTTTCAGTGTCCCCCTCATAAGCCTTGGAACCAGGAAGTATTGTCCTGGGCCCTTTCTCATCATCTTCATGGTTGCAGCATCAGAGGAAAGGGTGAGGAAGAACTTCTCCCTTTTTACCGATAGACGAAGGTTCTCTTCATCCTCTTCTGTAAGGATGAATTCCCCATATCTGGATGCAGTGTCCTCAATGAAGAATATGACCCGCTGGTCTATTTCATATCTTGACCATTTTCTGAGACGGGAAATGATCTCTTCTGCAGTCAATCCTGATGACACAGCGTTCCAGAGTGTAATTGGAGAAAGGACATAGGTATGGATGTGCTCCGGACTCTTCACCAGATCTGAAAAGGCCATGATATCGTGTCTGCATTCCTTGAAGGAAGGAGAATGGACATCCAGAAGCATTGTCCTGTCGGACTGTACCATCAGTGGTCTGTCAATCATATTCTGTCGCACCTTTTACGGAGAAGGAAATCAAGGATTATGGCTGCACTCATTGCTTCGACCACCACCACAGCCCTTGGTCCGATGATAGGGTCATGGCGTCCCTTTACTACCAGCACAGTATCTTCCTTTTCGTCAGTAATGGTCTTCTGTGGCAGGGATATGGATGGTGTGGGCTTGAAATAGGAGCGGAAAACAATTGTATCTGAGTTGGAGATGCCTCCCAGGATTCCTCCTGCATTATTGGTAAGGAAGTGGGGCTTTCCATCCACAATTTCAATTTCATCATTGTTCTGGCTTCCTCTGCTTTTTGCAGCCATGAAACCGCTTCCGATCTCAAAGCCCTTTACAGCTCCAAGGGAGAAGATTCCATGGGCCAGGACAGCATCAAGCTTGTCGAAGACAGGAGAGCCTAGGCCTGCGGGAACACCCTGGATTACGCACTCCACAGTGGATCCGATGCTGTCTCCATCCCGTCGTGCCTCCTCAACAAGTGCAAGCATCTTATCCTTCTCTTTGCATTCTGGAGCATAGAGGGGAGGGAGGAAGGGGGGATTCCACTGATAGTCGGAGCATGAGACTTCTCCCACTCCCACCACAGCTGCATCCACCTTTATTCCATATTGGCGGAGTGCCATCTTTGCAAAGGCTCCTGCTATTACTCTTCCCAGGGTCTCCCTTCCGCTGCTTCTTCCTCCGCCACGGTAGTCTCTATTTCCATACTTTTCCGTGTATGTGAAGTCTGCGTGTCCAGGGCGAAAGGTGTGGGCTAGATCTGAGTAATCCTTGGACCTCTGGTCTGTGTTTTCAACTATGACAGCAATTGGTGTTCCTGTTGTCTTTCCTTCAAAGACTCCCGAAAGAATCCTTGGCCTGTCAGCTTCGTTTCTCTGTGTGGAAATCAAACTCTGACCAGGGCGGCGCCTTGCCATTTCCGACAGAAGGAAATCATAGTCAACCTGGACACCGGATGGCATGCCGTCGATTACTGTGCCCAAAGCTTCTCCATGGGATTCACCGAAGGTGGTGAAGGAATATATTTTTCCAAAAGTGTTGTCAGACATAGTTTTTCTCCTTAAGGGCTCTGTAGATAAGATTCTCGGTCTGGTCCTTGTCTCCATAGGGGCCCAGGTCAACAATAAGGTCGGCGTATCGCCTATAGATTCCGTCCCTTCTTTCATAGAGGGCGCTGAAGGAGCCTTGGATATCATCCTTATCAAGGAATGCAGGAACTCCATTCCTCAATATTACAGGAAGCATATCCTCTTTCTCTCTTCTCAGGTAGATGATGGTGCCTTTTCCCTTCATCTCCTCCATAAGTGGAGTGTTGTCTGAAGCGCCTCCCCCAAGGGAAAGGACCAGAGATGAAGGGGCGGAGGAAAGAAAGGAGGACACGGATTCCTTTTCCACCTCCATGAAGGCTTCCTTTCCCTTTTGTCTGTAGAACTCCCTGACGCTCATATCTCCGATATGGGCGGATATAAGGTCATCAGCATCCTTGAATTCAAATCCAAGCCTGGAAGCAATCCTTTTGGCAAAGGTTGTCTTTCCGGAGTGCTTGATTCCTGTAAAGAATAATATCCCTCTTCTGTCTTGCATGATGGCACAGTATATCAGAAAAGGGATAACTTTTGAACAATATGTTTTGTAGTATCAGTTGTCATCATCAGGAAAACTGTAGGAAGGGACCTTTGGCACCACAGGCTTGTTCCTTTTCTCTTCCTTCTTCTCCATCTGCTCCTTCCTGGTTCTTCTTCTTTCTGTAAGGAGGACGAACCTGGCTTCATTGTAGGTCTTTCTGGACTGGTCCACATATTTGTTGTATTCCCTTTCAGTCTTCAGGGCAAAGTGGAAGGCCTGGATAAGGGCATACCATAGAATGGCCAGCACCAGGGGAAGCATGGAGTTGAATGTAATGAGGAAATCCCCTTCAGCTACCGTTGCTTCCAGAAGGGTTATGATATTCTGATAGAAAAGTATCAAGGAGATAAAAAAAGGAATGGTCCAATAAATTCCTTGCCTTGTAATGAGATATCTGAAGGAGGCAATGGAAGATAGAAAGGCCAGGAGAAGGGCCAGTGTAGGAACTATGAAATTTATCACCTTAAAGACCTCCATTTTTATTATAATGAATCTATAGGAGTTGGGCAAACATGGCTTTACTTGAAAATAGAATGGACCAGAGTATTCTGATGAAGAGAGTGAAGGATAGGGAAGAGGATATAAGGGGAGCCTACTATCGTGATACCACAGCAATTATCCACTCATCCCCCTTCCGTCGTCTTAAGCATAAGACCCAGGTCTTCTATGCTCCATCCAACGACCACATCTGCACCCGTATGGAGCATGTGCTGCATGTTGCCTCCATTGCTTCCACCATCTGCCGTCCCCTGGGTCTGGACACTGAGCTTGCCTGGGCCATGGGCGTGGGCCATGACCTTGGTCATACTCCTTTTGGTCACACTGGGGAAAGGATAATCAGCAAGCTTTGCCAGGATCGTGGTCTTCCTCCCTTTGAGCATGAGATCAACTCCTTGAGGGTTGTGGATTTTCTCTCCAATAATGGAAACGGCCTTAATCTTACCTATGCTGTAAGGGATGGAATAGTGTGCCACAACGGAGAAAGCATAAGCCGTAGGATTGTCCCGACCTTCAAGGAAAGGGACCTTTCCTCCCTCTCTTCCCGTTCCGGCCTGATTCCAGCCACATATGAAGGTGTGGTGGTGAGATTCTCAGATTCCATTGCATACCTGGGAAGGGATTTCGAGGATGCTTCCAGACTGGGGATCGTCAAAGGTGAAGACCTGCCGGAAGTGGTGAAAGAAAGGCTTGGAACCACCAACAGCCAGATAATCACTTCTCTTGTAAATGACCTGATAAAGGGAGCTGACGAAGAGACGGGAATTGGGTTCTCAGAGCCTGTTTTCGAAGCTGTAAAGGCTTTCAGCGACTTCAATTACCAAAATATCTACCGTTCAAAAATCCTTAATGGGTACAACAGATACTTCTCAAGGCTTCTGAAGTTGATTGTGGATTATCTTGAGGAGCTCTATTCATCCTTCGGTCTTGACGAAAGAGGATATATGGAGGAGAGGAATATGCTTTCAGCAGGATTCTTCTGCCATATAAAGGAGATGTATCCAGTGTATATGGAGAAGGAAGGAAGCGACAGAAGGATGATCCTGGACTATGTGGCCGGAATGACAGATAACTTCTGCCTGGACTGCGCAAACGAAATACTTAAGCCAGAACACCTGAATGATGAGATAGAGCAGTCCCAGACAGGTAAGTGGTTCGACGTCAAGAGCTTCTAGTTTCTTAGCGTCTCTATTTCGCTGATGAACTGGTCAAGGGTGTCGAAAGCCCTGTAGACAGCGGCGAATCTTACGTATGCCACAGGGGACACAGGGTAGAGGGCGCGAAGGGTAGCTTCACCTATTTCCTTGCTGGATATGGTGTTCCTGTTTGACTGTGCCACTTCATACACTTCATCCTCAATGGTGTGGAGGATATTGTCGATTTCTCCCTGTCCTAGAGGAAGCTTCTCTGTACAGGTCCTGATTCCTCTTTCAACCTTACCGATGTCGAAGGTCTGATGGCGGCCGTCCTTCTTGATTACCACAATAGGCTTTCTCTCAATGTGTTCATAGCTTGTAAATCTATATCCGCAGTCACAGCACTGTCTCCTCCGTCTGATGGAGGTACCTTCCTTGTTGCTTCTGCTTTCCAGGACCTTGTCCTTTGAGGATCCACATTTTGGGCAATTCATGAGAGGATTATAAATCTTTTTTTTCTTGGGGTCATCTTCATTTCCTTGATGAAAATGTTTTATTGGCTCCTTTCTTTTACATAAAAACACAATCTGTAAGTACTTGTATATAAGAGGGAAAAATTGTAACATACCGTTATTAAAATAACACATTAGGTGGAGGTCTAACATGGCTGGTAGTGCTGCAAGCTGCGTAAAAGATGTAATCAACCGTTCTCCCTTCATTTCAGAGATGCTTATCCAGGAAGTAATCTCCTTTTCCAACCTGGCCTCCTTCATAAAGCCTAAGGTGGAGCAGCTATATGGAGGGGAGGTTTCCAACGCCTCCATTGTCATGGCCATCAGGCGCTATGCCCAGGATCTGAAGAAGCAGAACAAGGTTTCTGACGGAGGAAGGAAGATAGATTATGAGCTGAGCATGAAGACCAGCATATATGATGTCAACATCGCCCGTTCCAAGGCCTTCATAGAAAGCCTCCCTGACCTGTATGACCAGGTGCACCCTGAAAGTGGAGACTTTCTGAATGTTTCCATAGGGGAGCATGAAATAGTGGTCACTGTCAGCGACAAACATAGGGCTCTTATAGATGAAATGGTAAAGAAGGAGAAGGTGATTGCCAGGGAAAGCGATATGGTGGCCCTGACCATTGTCTTCAAAGACAACTTCCTTGAGACTCCTGGCATCACTTATCTTGCCACCAGGAAGCTGGCCTGGGAGAACATAAATATCTTTGAGATTGTATCCACCCTCAATGTGTTGACATTCATAATCAGACGAACAGACTCACTCCGGGCCTATGGAGTGCTTCAGACGTTCCTCGATGAAGAGCTGTAGAATAATCACAGGAAAGAAGGGCAGTGGGAAGACCACTACCATTTTGAAGCTCTACGGTAAGGAAAAGGGCTTTGTAACTGTTCATAGGGGAGAGGAATACTTTCTCCTGAATCTCAATAGCGGAGAGGAGACACTTCTACTTTCCCCCTATCCTAAGTTTCCTGACCTCTGGAAAAGATGGTACGTCAACGAAAGCGCATTTCTAGGTGCTGTCTCCTCCCTCTTAGAGGAAAGGGAGGGAGTGGTTGTTGTTGACGAAGTTGGACAGATGGAAATTGAAGGGAAGGGCTTCGCCCCCTTCCTTGAAAAGGTGAAGGATAGGGATATAACTCTAGTTCTTGGAGTTAGAGACTCCTTTGTAGAGGACGTGAAGAACAGATTCTTCCCCTTTCTGGAGCCTACAGTTCTCTTTGTGGACAGAGCTTGATCAGCTCCTCTACAGTCTCCTTCTCTCCTCCATATACAGGAGTTTCGCTTCTTTCCCTATTGAGAAAAGAGGAAGAGTATACATATCTACTTCCATCCGGAGCAAAGAGATCCATTCCCTGACTTCTGATTACAGCATGGGCGGCAGCATAATCCCAGATGAAGCTGGGCTCATTGATGGAAGCTGCAATGGAAGGAAAGAGCACAGGAAGAAGAATATGAAGAATCGAGCATCCAAGGCTTCTTGCCTTTCCTCTGTATTTTGTGAAGTCGAACTTCCAGATGCATGTTGAGGACACAGCCAGCTGTCGTACTGTCTTCTTGTCTCCCTTCATTGTGAATTTCCTACCGTTAAGAAGAAGTTCTCCCTCCGGATCCAGACGAAGGAAGGCTCCCTCATCTGTTCCCACACCGAAGCGTGGAGCATAGATCATGGCTCCCACAGGTTCCTTGTTGCTGTCGAGAATTCCAAGGGCGATGCAGAAGGAAGGGAAGCCCTGGCTATAGACATCTGTGCCGTCGATAGGGTCCAAGACAAAGGTGTAGGGTGGATTATCCTTCTCTTCTGTAATCTCCTCCTCGGAGATTATGGCTGCATCCGGAAAGAGAGACTTGATGAGGGCAAGGATTCTATGGCTTATGGTGATGTCCACTTCAGTGACCACAGACTTGTCTTCCTTAAGGGATATGTGAAGGTCCCCCTGTTTTTCAACAGCCCATTTTCCTGAGGAGTAGATTTCTTCCTGGATTCTGTCAAGCTTTTCTTTATCTAGATACATTTTCAACCTCTCTATAGAGGAGACTCCAAAGGCCAAGGTATGTCAAGAAGTTTTCGCCAGGATCACATAGGACCTTAGTGTTGAATCGCTTTATTCTTTTTTGATATATTTTCACCGGTACCGAAATGGCTTTTGAAAAGATTGTCTTTGACTTCATACGTCAAAGCTCGGCCTACAAGGCCTTTGTGAAGAACCAGGATGCACCTATAAGTGCTGATTCAATAGACTTCTATCCCCTTTCTGCCTTAATAAGGTGCATTGCAGAAAAAAGGGGCGGCCGTGTTTTTGCCATAGTCCCTACAGATGATTATGCACTGTCGCTGATGGAGGATCTGAAAGGTGTGGAAAACTGTCCTGTGATCCATCTTCCCTCCGACGGCAAGCAGCTCTATTCCGAGTTCTCATCATCAAAAAGCGAAATGGCCAGGATGAAGGCCCAGGAAAGGATGGAAGGAGCCAGAAAGGCCATAGTTGTGGCCTCCCTCAGGTCCTTTACATCTCCTCTTCTTTCATCCTCATCCATCAGTGATATGACTGTCACCCTTAAGGCTGGAGAAACCATCGACAGGGATGATCTTTCTTCAGTCCTGGTGGAGAATGGATATTTCCGTACTTCCCAATGTACAGAGGAAGGATCCTTCAGCTTCCGTGGAGAAGTGATGGACATCTATCCCTATGGCTTTGAAAAACCTGTAAGGCTATATATGGAATGGGACGAAATAGACAGGATCTCCTATTTCGATCCCTTCTCCCAGCAGGCAGATAAAGGCGTGAGAAGCGTTTCCATCTCCCTTCTTCCTTTGGGCTCTGAAGTGAAGGTGGAGCATGTCTCAATCCTTCCCTCCCTACGTAAAGACGACTACTTCATAGTGGTGGGCCAGGAGAAGGTGGAGACCAGCTGGAAAGCCATGGGGAAGGAAGCGAAGCTTAGGTTCAACGAAGCCTACAAGAGGGAGCCGGATGTTCTTCCTCCAGAGAAGTATCTTACAGACTGGAAAGCTTTTATCTCATCCCGCAATTCCTGCTTCTTCATCTATGACATTATGGCTCCAGACCATTATCACTTCCTTCTTGAGCCATCCCATTCCTATTTCGGTAACGTAACCTTCTTCAAGGATGAACTGAAGGTAATGGAGAAGGAAGGGTGGACGGTGGAGATTGTAGCTCCCTCTGCTGTACAGAAGGAGAGACTGGAGAATGTGCTGGGCGGATATGATGTGACTCTCACTGTAGCTGACCTTTCCTCCGGCTTCCTTATTCCATCCTTGAAATATGCCGTAATCCTGGACAATGAAATCTTCGGCAGGAAGAAGACAAGGATGAAGACCGTGGTGGAGACAGTCTCCTCTCCATTGGATTCCTTTGTATCTCTTTCTCCAGGAGATTATGTAGTTCACGTAAACTACGGTATCGGACAGTTTGAGAAGATTGACAGGATCAAGCTCAGCGACAATGAGCGTGACTACATAAAGATAAAGTATGGGGAAGGGGATACGATCTATGTCCCTATTGAGCAGGCCAACCTTGTCCAGAAATATATAGGAAACGACGGAAAGCCACCTAAGCTTGACAGCGTCGGCTCCTCCTCCTGGTCAAAGAAGAAGGAGAAGGCCAGACGGAGCGCAGAGCTTCTTGCCCAGGAGCTGGTGAAGCTATATGCAGAGCGTGAGCACAGACAGGGTTTCCCCTTCCAGAAGGATAATGACTGGCAGGTCACCTTTGAAGCTTCCTTCCCCTTTACAGAGACTCCAGACCAGCTGAAGTGCATTGAAGAGATCAAGAAGGACATGGAAAGTGACAAGTGCATGGACCGTCTGGTATGCGGAGACGTAGGCTATGGAAAGACAGAAATCGCCTTCCGTGCCGCCTTCAAGGCTGTAATGTCCGGCAAGCAGGTAGCCTTCCTTGCACCAACAGTTATCCTTGCCCAGCAGCACTATGAGAACTTCAAAAAAAGGATTGAAGGTTTCCCTCTCAACGTTGGCCTCAGTACAAGGTTCGTCTCCTCCAAGGAGCAGAAGAAGGTATTGAACAGCCTTGCTGACGGAACCTTGGATGTTCTCTTCGGTACTCATAAGATACTTTCCAAGAATATCATCTTCAAGGATCTGGGACTTCTGATAGTGGATGAAGAGCAGCGCTTCGGAGTGAAGGACAAGGAGAAGATCAAGCAGATGAAGACAAACGTGGATTGTCTGACGCTGTCTGCAACTCCTATTCCCCGTACCCTCTATATGTCGCTCTTGAAGGTAAGGGATATGTCTCTCCTTACCACAGCTCCCCGTGAAAGGCTTCCTATTGACACCAAGATAGGGGAGTATGACCTTCCTGTTGTGGTTGAGGCCATAAAGAGGGAAATCGGAAGGGGAGGACAGGTCTTCTATCTCCATAACAGGATTGAAGATCTTGAGGAGATTACAATGATCCTCAGGAAGGCTGTGCCTTCGGCCATAATCGAGTGTGCCCATGGCCAGATGGGATCTGAGGAGCTTGATGACATCATGCACCGCTTCATCTATGAGGGAGTGCAGGTTCTTGTTTCCACCACAATCATTGAGAACGGAATAGATATTCCTAATGTAAACACAATCATCATCGACAGGGCGGACAGGCTTGGCCTGGCCCAGCTCTATCAGCTGAGGGGAAGAGTGGGAAGAAGCGACAGGAAGGCCTACTGCTATCTTCTCTATCCAGATACAGGAAGGCTGAATGATGATGCTGTAAAGAGGCTTAGGGTACTTAGCGAGAATACTGAGCTGGGAGCTGGCTTCAAGATAAGCATGAAGGACATGGAGATCAGAGGAGCGGGCAATATCCTGGGACGGGAGCAGTCAGGCCACCTGGAGGCTGTAGGTCTTGATATGTACCTGAAGCTTATCGAAGAGGAGATTGACCGTCTCACAGACAGTGAAGAAAGCTCTGAGAAGGAAGTGCTTCTGGAACTTGATTACACTGGTTTCATTCCAGACAGCTATATCTCTGATCCTACAGCAAAGTTTGAGATGTATAAGAAGATTGCATCCATTACCACCGAAGGACAGCTGGAAGGTCTGAAGAGCGAAGCTGAGAACAGGTTCGGAACTATTCCAGAGGAGGTAGACAACCTTTTCTGCATTGCTGAAATAAAGATTCTTTGCAGAAAGCTTAAGATCTACCATCTGACAGAAAACCGGGGAGTAGCAGATGTGACCTTCAGCGAGGTAGCAATAATGAACCCTTCCAAGGTAGTAAATCTTGTGACACTGTCTGGAGGAAGGGTAAGGCTTGATCCAAGACGGATGGATCATATGATTCTGAATGTGGAGGCTGTATCATTGAAGGATAAGGCCCAGTTCATACTAGAGACTCTCAGGAGATTAATTTGATGGACCAGAAGGAAATACTGGAGAATATCGGAAAAATAGAAATTAGGGAGGGTAGGGAGCGTACCATCAAAAGCTATGTGCTCCGTAACAATATCCTTGAAGATAAGGAAAAGGATGCTGTGGTGAAGTATATGCCTCATTATGGTCTTTTCTTCAAGGACGAAATGCTGGATTACAGCGCCATTTTCTCCAATGATAACCCTACCATCATTGAAATTGGGTTCGGTAACGGTGAGACCACAGCCAAAATGGCACTTATTAAGCCTGAGAACAACTACATCGGTCTTGAAGTCTATCTCAAGGGGTTTGTACAGCTGTTGAAGACTCTGGGTGAGAACGATATCGACAACGTAAGGATCATGAGATTCAATGCTGTGGATGTTCTTGAGCATATGATTCCGGATGAAAGCGTGGAAGGGTTCCATATCTTCTTCCCAGATCCTTGGCCTAAGAAGAAGCACCATAAGAGAAGGATCATGAATCCTTCCTTCCTCCACCTTCTTGCCACAAAGCTGAAGAAGGGAGGATACATCTATATGGTGACAGACTGGCAGGAATATGCTGATGAAGTGCTGGAACTGGTTAAGGATGAGCCCCTGTTGATGAATCCCTTCTATACTTTTGCTCCTCCTGTGACCTGGAGGCCCCTTACAAAGTTCGAGCAGAAGGGTATGGACAAGGATTACGTAATCAACGAAATCTGGTTTGAAAGGAAGAAGTAATTCCTGTGTCATTATTCTGAAGAATTCAATATCCCATTTTGCTTAGATGTCAAAATGGGATATATTCTATATATAACCTTATAGGAGGATTATCATATGGCTTATTCAATTGAACTGGGCGGAAGGACAATCTTTCTTGCAGCGAAGGCTGAGACTCCTGCAGGAGACTATATCGTCTACGAATGGAATGACGGAATATTCATTCCTCAGGAAGACGATGAGGATTGGGATGAGTTTGATGATGGAGTAATGGATATGGAGGATCTGTCTGAGAACGACGATGAGGAATTGTTGGATGAAGACGATGATTCAGAGCTCTTTGAGGATGATGAAGATTATGACCTATTAGATGAAGAGGAAGACGAAATAGAGACTGCAATAAGGGAGGATATGGAGACTATTATCGCTTCCGGCTTTGTTCCTCAGGGAGGAGTGGCTGCACTGATCACTCCTGAGTATACCACCTGCTACAGTCAGGCCTTCTTCAGAAAGAAGTAATCTTAAATCTTTCTTTTTTGGGTGCTGTCAAAAGGACGGCACCTTTTCTACAGCCAATTTCTGCCCATCCTTTTCCATTATCAGAATTATTCCCAATCTTGATTGAACAACACTACCACTTTCCATACACTCTCTACTGGAGGTAGCTATGGACAAAAGGATATCAAGAAGACTCTTGTGTTTTGCAATGGTCTTCTTCTGGGCTTCAGAGTACTGTCATGCACCATATTTCACTCCATACCTGGAGGAGCTGGGATTCAGTGCTGAGATCATTGGCATTATTGTTGGAATGTATGGGTTTACTCAGATCTTTGCCAAGATTCCACTGGGTGTGGTGACAGATGCCTTCTCCTCCTATAAGGCCACAATTCTCTTCGGTACCCTCTGCACAACAATATCCTCCTTCGGCCTCATGTTCGCCACCACCTTCTGGCCCATAGTAATCTGCAGAATCCTTGCAGGCCTTGCTGCATCCACCTGGCCAGCCTTCACCGTCCTCTACAACGGCTATTTCCGTGATGATGAAAGTGTTACAGCCATGGCCAATGTACACGGCTTCAACAATGGAGGAAAGCTTCTGGCCTTTACCCTTGGTATCCTTACAGCTACTAGATGGGGCTTCAAGATTCCTCTTTTCCTTTCCTTCCTCACCGGTCTTGTGGCTGTATTCCTGGTGGCTTTTCTTAAGCCTATCAAGCTGAAGAACGAAAGCTTCAGTTTCTCCCATGTTTTAAGTGTAATAACCCATCCTGTGGTGGTTGTGGCATCTCTCTTCGCAATTTTCCCTCAGTTCTATATGCAGGCTGCTGCCTTCTCCTTCACAAGCAGCAAGGCAAGGTCACTGGGAGCGTCCTCCTTCCTTATCGGATTGATTTCTCTTTCCTTCACACTGATTCAGGTCCTTACTTCTCCTTATGTGGGAAAAAAGCTTCTGAAAGTCATGAAAAGTCATAGTGCCTCAGCCTTGGGCCTTCTTTTACTTGCCCTTTCCTGTATGGTTATAGGAATGGCAGAGAATCCCTATCTTCTCATAATTGGAAACATTCTGGCGGGAGTGGGATGTCTTATTCTGAATGCACTTTTCATGTCGCTTGTGGTAAGAAGCGTATCAGAGGAGAAGAGAAGTACAGCCATGGGCTTCTATCAGGCTGTATATGGAATAGGAATGACTGTAGGACCATTGATGATGGGAGCCATAGTGGAAAGGGGAGGTTATCTTCCTGCATATAATACCATCGGCGCCATAATGGCTATTGGAGCAATCCTCGCTCTTCCACTCATTTCCTATTCAGAAAAGAGATTGGAAAGACAATAGAAATGGACCGGATTTCTCCGGCCCATAGTAGTCAAGGAATAGGACTTATGCCTTTTCAGCTGCTTCCCTTTCCCTCTTTGCTTCTGCAATAACATCTTCAGCAAGCTTGCCGTTCAGCGTCTCGTAGTGGTCAAATTCGATTTCGAAGGATCCTGAGCCCTGTGTCATGGACTTAAGGTCGATGGCGTAGCTTCTAAGCTCAGCCATTGGAACCTCAGCTCTGACAGATGTGAGGTGACCCATGTCTTCCTGTCCGAGAACTCTTCCTCTACGTCCTGAAAGGTCAGAGAGGATGGATCCGAGATAATCCTGGTCTACAAAGACTTCCAGCTTGCAGAATGGTTCAAGAAGAACAGCACCAGCCTTGCTCAGAGCGATATCCATAGCACCCTTGGCAGCAAGCTTGAATGCCATTTCTGATGAGTCTACAGGATGTTCCTTACCATCAATGAGGTTAACTCCGATGTCTACAAGTGGATAACCTGCAAGGAATCCTTCCTCCATCTTCTCGTGGATACCCTTTTCAATTCCAGGAACATAGCCTTTGCTGATTGCTCCACCCTTTACAGTATTCTCGAAGGCATAGTACTGGCCTCTTTCGATTGGAGAAATCTCGATGACAACTCTACCGAACTGGCCATGTCCACCGGACTGCTTCTTATGGGAGTATTCTGCAAGACCGCTCTTCTTTGTGATGGTCTCGCGGTATGCAATCTTTGGAATCTTTGTATTGATGGAAATCTTCTGCTTTTCCTTGACCTTATCAAGAATCATGTTGATGTGGAGCTCGCCCATACCACCGATGATGGATTCCCTGGTCTCTTCGTTGTACTTCATTTCGAAGGTCAGGTCCTCTTCTGTGATCTTGTGGAGAGCATCGTTCATCTTGTCTTCACTCTTCTTGTCTCCAGCGGAGATGGCCAGCTCATAGATTGGCTGTGGCAGCTTGAGAGGTCTGAACCTGATCTTTGAGTTAGGATCGTTGAGAAGGGTTGCATTGGTTGCAGCTGGATCGAACTTTGCAATGATACCGATATCTCCTGCGTTAAGACAATCGATTTCAATGAGCTTCTTTCCAAGAGCCCTATAGATCTTACCTGGCTTTCCTCTCTTTCCTGTCTCTGGGTTGGAGAGATCTGTATCTGGTCCAACTGTTCCGTTGACAACCTTTATGTAGCTCAGCTTACCTGAGAACTGGTCGATGGTTGTCTTGAAGACATAGGCTTCAGCTGAATCCTTTCCGCCGATAGGATAGTTTCTCTCTTCGCTTCCATCTTCCTTCAGAATGTACTCAAAGGTTCCTGTAGGAATTGGGAAGTTGTTCTTGATGAAGTTGAGAAGGGAAGTGACACCGGCACCCTTTTCAGATGCACCGACGAACACAGGCACGACGGAATTCCTGGCAAGACCTTCCCTAAGGCCTCTTCTGATATCTTCGTCGCTAAGGGTTCCTTCCTCAAAGTACTTCTCGATAAGGTCGTCTGCACCTTCAGCAGCCTTCTCGATAAGCTCTTCTCTATAATTTTCCACTGTCTCAGCCATATCTGCCGGGATAGGGATGATTTCTTCTTTTCCGTTTGGATTGAACTTGTATGCCTGGTTCTCAATAAGGTTTATGACACCCTTGAACTCTTCAGCATATCCAATTGGGATTGTTACAGGAGCAAAGTTGGAGTGGAACTCTTCCGTAAGATTGTCCAACACATCACGGGAGTTAGCCCTTTCCTTGTCCATTTTGTTGATGAAAACAGCTCTAGGTTTATTTCTTGTATCAAGTCTTCTCCAAAGCTTGATGGTCTCGATCTGGGCACCGTCTCTGGCGTCAACCAGCATAAGGGCTGCCTCAGCTGATCTGAAGGAACAGATAGCTTCACCGATGAAGTCTGCTGTACCCGGAGTATCGAGGATGTTGATTCTCTTGCCCATCCATTCTGTGGATGCAAGTGCTGTATGCACGGAAATCTTTCTTGCTATTTCCTCTTCCGTGAAATCACTTGTTGTCTTTCCGCCTGCTACTGCTTCGGCCTTTGGAATTGCGCCGGTATAGTAGAGCATGGACTCAACAAGACTTGTCTTTCCAGTACCGTTATGTCCTACGACTGCAACGTTCCTGATATCTTTTGGATCAACGCTCATTATTTTCCTCCTTGTTTCAGTTAATAAGCACTCCCTTAATGGTAATAGGTGCACTTCTCAGTTGTCAAAAGAAAGTTTTCACAATTGAAAGGAGGAAAAGATCGTTGATAATGGGTATTAGGAACCTTTATCTATGGTCACTGTCCAAAAAAAGATAAGGCGCCTTCCTGAGAAAGCGCCCATCTTCTAGAAGCCGATTCCGCCGGCCTTTTCAGAGTAGTGGTCGAATTCCATGCTGAATGTTCCCCGTCCCTGGGTTGCAGACCTGAGGACAGTAGTGTATCCGAACATCTTCTCCAGTGGACACTCGGCAACAACAGTGTCGCCACTGTTCCTGTTCTCCATGCTGAGGACGATTCCTCCGCGCTGGGTGATTGTAGAGATCACGTCGCCGATATATTCGCTTGGAGCTGAGGCCTGGACCTTCATCACAGGTTCCATGATTACAGCGCCAGCTTCAGAGGCGATTCTGTCGAAGGCCATGGCTGCACAGGAAGTGAATGCCAGTGGAGTGGAAGTAAGCTCATCGTATTCGATGGCTGTAACATCCACGTCGATATCTGTGCACTCATATCCATACTTGATTCCGCTCTTGAATGCTCCCTCGACTCCTTCCTTGATTGCTTCAAGAATCTCTTCAGGTATCTCCCTGGTCTTGCAGGAGATATGGAAAGTATTGCCTGTCTTAGGCTCATTGGGTTTCACAGTCATTGAAAGCTTGGCTGTGTTTTCCTTATTGGCAATGGTTCTTTCCCATTCCTCGCTTCCGCTTCTCTCGCTCTTGACAGATTCCCTGTAGCTGACCTGAGGATTACCGACTCTTGCGTCGATCTTCATTTCCTTTGTAATTCTTGTGACCAGTACATCCAGGTGAAGTTCTCCCATACCTGAAATGATGAGCTGACCAGTTTCAGCGTCATCCTTATATGTGAAGGTGGGGTCTTCCATTGCAAGCATCTCCAAGGCCTTCTGGAGCTTTGCCATTTCAGAGGTTGAGCTTGGCTCAATGGCAACTGAGATTACAGGAGTAGGGAAGGTCATCTCTTCCATCAGGAATGGATGGTTCTCTTGTCCGATTGTGTCGCCGGTCTGAGCCATCTTGAAGCCGATGATCACTCCGATATCTCCAGCCTTCAGCTCAGATACATCCTCTTCCCTGATGGCGTGCATCCTGACAAGGCGATTGATCCTTTCCTTCTTGCCCTTGTTTATGTTGAATACAGCAACTCCCTTCTTGAGAGTTCCTGAATAAACTCTCACGAAGCAGAGAGGTCCTGCCTGGGGATCCACCTGGATCTTGAAGATCAAAGCTTCAAGTGGGCCGTTAGGGTTATGTGTAAGCATCTCCTTCTTTTCAGGATTCTTTGCATTGCTTATCTCCACAGGAGGCAGGTCCAGAGGAGAAGGAAGAAGCTCCACTATTCCATCCAGAAGTGTCTGGACACCGATATTCTTCAGTGATGACCCTACGAAAACAGGTAGGAGTGTTCTCTCCAGGGTGCATTTGCGGAGAGTATCAATGATCATCTGTCTGGGAATATCCTGGCCGTCGAAGTAGAGCTCAGTTATCTCATCTGAGAAGGAGGCTACGCTGTCGATAAGCTTTTCCTTCCATTCTGCAGCTGTGTCAGCCAAATTGGATGGAATCTCATTTTCAGTAACTGTGGAACCCTGGTCAGAGGAGGAGAAGGTGAGATACTTATCTCCAATAAGGTCGATTACCCCTGAAAAGGAGCTTTCTGCACCTACAGGAATGAAGAGAGGTACAGGCTCTGCGCCCAGCTTCTTCTTCATATCTTCCAGAACTCTATAGAAATCTGCTCCCATTCTGTCCATTTTGTTGACGAAGGCGATTCTTGGTACAGAGTATGTGTCTGCCTGCTTCCATACTGTCTCGGTCTGAGGCTCCACACCGCCTACAGCGCAGAACACTCCAACAGCTCCGTCCAGAACCCTGAGGCTTCTTTCAACTTCAGCTGTAAAGTCTACATGGCCGGGAGTATCGATGATGTTTATCTGATGGTCCTTCCAGTAGCAGGTGGTGGCTGCAGAGGTTATGGTGATTCCTCTATCCTGCTCCTGCTGCATCCAGTCCATGGTGGCTTCACCGTTGTCGACTTCGCCGATGCGGTGGTTTTCTCCTGTATAGAAAAGAATTCTTTCTGTTGTAGTTGTTTTTCCTGCATCAATATGGGCCATGATGCCTATATTTCTTATTTTACTGTCTTCCATGGAGTTGAGAGTATCACAAAGATATAATCCATTTCAATTTTCTTTCTTCACCATATTGACCATATATAGGGGTAGGGGGTATGTTTTATATACCATAAGGGGGTATATATGGATTGCTGCTGTACTTCTCATAAGAAAACCAAGCGAAGTGAAGAGGAAAAGAAGAATCTCATTGTCAGGCTCAACAGGATCGAGGGGCAGGTCAGAGGAATAAGGCGTATGCTTGAAGAGGATGCCTATTGCCTTGATATCCTTGTCCAGTCTTCCGCCGTCTCTTCAGCCTTTGCCTCCTTTGAGAGGGAGCTTCTCTCCTCCCACATTTCCGGATGCTTCAAGAGGGGAATAGAGGAAGGAGACCAGGAAGTGGTTCCAGAACTGATCAAAATATTGGAGAAGCTTGTAAAATGACAAAGGAATTTAAAGTAAGCGGCATGAGCTGTGCCGCATGTCAGAATACAGTGGAGAAGGCTGTATGCAAGGTTGAGGGAGTGGAGAAGTGCTCTGTATCCCTTCTCACCTCCTCCATGACAGTGGAGGGGGATGCCAAGGATGAAGACATCATCTCTGCTGTGAAGAAGGCTGGCTATGGTGCATCTCTTCCAGGGGAAGGAAAAGTGACAGAGAAGGAGGATGATAGGGAAGCGAACAGTGAATTTGAAGGAATGAAGAAAAGATTCCTATATTCCCTTGTGTTCCTTCTTCTCCTTATGTACATTTCCATGGGACACCTGATGTGGTCATGGCCACTGCCGGCAATACTTTCCTCAAATCCCATGGCCATAGCTCTTCTGGAGCTGCTACTAAGTACAGCAATTCTTGTGATCAACCAGAAGTTCTTCATTTCAGGAACCAAGGCTCTTCTTAACAGAAGTCCCAATATGGATACTCTGGTATCCCTAGGCTCCTTCGCTTCCTATGCCTGGTCAATAGTGGAGATGTTCAAAATGACAGCTGGAGACCATATGGCTTCCCATATGCTTCTCCATGGTCTCTATTTCGAGTCTGCCGCCATGATCCTGGCTCTAATAACCCTTGGAAAGATGCTGGAAGCGAGAAGCAAGGGTAAGACTACATCCCTATTGAAGGCTTTGATGTCCCTTTCCCCTGAGACAGCCATAGTCATAAGGGATGGAAAGGAAGTTGAAGTCAAGACAGCTGATATAAGGACAGGCGAGACCTTCATTCTCCGTCCTGGCTCAAGGGTTCCTGTGGATGGAATCATTGAGGAAGGAAACGGAGCCTTCGATGAATCCACCCTTACAGGGGAAAGCCTTCCTGTGGATAAGGGCCGTGGAGACAAAGTGTTCTCATCCACAATAAATGTCAGCGGAGCCCTTAAGTGCAGCGCCCTAAAGGTGGGAAAGGATACTGTAATAAACAAGATCATCGAAAAGGTGAGGATAGCTTCCTCTTCCAAAGCTCCCATTGCAAAGGTTGCTGATAAGGTTTCCGGGATCTTTGTGCCTGTGGTCCTCGTTATAGCTGCTGTCACAACTGTAGTGTGGTACCTTGTGACCAGGGATCTTGGCTACAGCCTGGAGAGAGGAATCAGCGTCCTTGTGATCTCCTGTCCCTGCGCCCTTGGTCTTGCAACTCCTGTGGCCATAATGGTTGGTAGCGGCAAGGGAGCTGAATACGGCATCCTCTACAAAAATGCAGCCGCTCTGGAGGAAATGGGCAGGACAGAGGTTGTGGTCCTTGATAAGACAGGAACCATTACAGAAGGTAAGCCTGATGTGGATTCAATCCTTTCTGAAAAGGAAGAGGAGCTGATGGAAGTTGCCTATTCCCTGGAAAAGGAAAGTGAGCATCCTGTGGCAAAGGCCATTGTAAAGGAAGGGGAAAGAAGAGGCCTTAAGGCTCTTGGCGTAGAAAACTTCCTTTCCCTTCCTGGAATGGGAGTTGAAGGAACCATAGGCTCATCCAAGGTCTGGGGCGGCAAGATGAGCTTTGCAGAGACCAAGGCAAAGCTTTCAGATTCCTTCCTCTCCTGGAGCAGGGAAAAGGAAGGGGAAGGCTCCACTGTACTATGGTTTGGAAAGGACAATGAAGTCCTGGGCCTGGTGTCCATCTCTGACCGGATAAGGGAAGATAGCGTCAATGCCATAAGGGAGCTGAAGAATCTGGGCCTGAGGGTGGTGATGCTTACTGGAGACAATAGGGGAGCGGCTGAAACTGTAGGCAAACGTGTTGGCGTAGATGAAATCTACTCCTCAGTGCTTCCTGAAGGAAAGGCTGAAATCATTGGAGAAGAGAAGAGGAAGGGAAAGACCATAATGGTAGGTGACGGTGTCAACGACACAGTTGCTCTGAAGAGCGCTGATGTTGGAGTTGCTATGGGCAAGGGAACCGACATTGCTCTCGACAGCGCTGATGTGGTTCTCACCCATGGTAGGCTTACAGACCTTTCTGCAGCCATCAGACTTAGCAGGAAGACTTTGAAGAACATCCATGAGAACCTGTTCTGGGCCTTCATCTACAACACTTTAGGTATTCCTCTTGCTGCTGGTGTGTGGATTCCTCTCTTTGGCTGGAAGCTTACGCCTATGTTTGGAGCCCTGGCCATGAGCCTTTCGTCTTTCTGTGTCGTTTCAAATGCCTTGAGGCTCAATGGCTTCAATCCAAGAGACAACAGGCATGATAGGAAAAGAATTAAACTATTTGATAAGGAGAAAAAAGTTATGACAAAGACATTTACCATTGAAGGAATGATGTGCGGTCACTGTGAAGCAAGGGTCAAGAAGACAATCCTGGCCTATAAGGGTGTGAAAAGCGCAGAAGTGAGCCACACCTTGGGCAGAGCTGTGGTTGAACTGGAAAATGACTGCGACATCGACGGCCTGAAGAAGGCCATCGAGGACCAGGACTA
>JAEDOD010000061.1 GCA_016302165.1 Sphaerochaetaceae bacterium | reverse complement strand
GTGAGATAATTCTCTCATGAAGCAGAATCTCCATACACATACCCTATGGTGCGACGGCAGCAATGAAGCGGAAGAAATGATAGTAAAGGCCATAGAAAAAGGCTTTTCATCCATAGGCTTCTCAAGCCATACCTTCACAGGTTTCCCTTTCGACAGCTGTGGCATATCCACAAAAGAGAAGGAAGAGGAATACATATCCTCTCTGGAAAATCTTAGGGAGAAGTACAGGTCTGAAATTGAAATTTTCATAGGCCTGGAAGAGGAAAGCAGAAAGGAAGGCACCCTGGAGCCCACCATCAATCCCAGACTGGATTATTCCATAGGCTCCGTCCACTGGTTCTGGATCAATGGAAAACCCTTTTCTGTAGATTACACATCAGAAGAGTTTCTGTCTGCAAAGGAGGAGGCAGGAAGCATGAGAGCCCTTATTGAAGGCTACTACAGGGAAGTAATGCGCTTTGCGTCCTTCTCCCCCTACTCCATTACAGGCCACTTTGACCTTGTGACAAAGTTTGTGGAGAAGGAAGGATGGAGCTTCGAAGAAGAGAAATGGTACAGAGATATCTCTCTTTCAGCCCTGGATTATGTAATTGAGAAGGGAAAGGTGTTGGAAGTGAACACAGGAGCCATATCCCGCGGCCTCCGCACCTCTCCATACCCATCCCGGTTCCTGCTTGAAAGGGCAAAGGAGAAGAACGCTCCTATTGTCATAACTACAGACTGCCACAACAAAGACTATCTAGACCTATACTTTAATGAAGCAAAAAAAATCCTTGAGGCTATAGGCTTCAAGGAAATACAGATTCTTACCCGAAACGGCTTCAAGGGAGAGAAACTTTAACTGGAGAAGCTATCCTTCCAGAGTACTATTTCACCCTTTTCAAAAGTAGGCTTAAGATCGATGATCCTCTGGTTTCTACTCCCTCTGAACTGGAGGGAGATATCTTTCTCTTCGATTATGAATCTTCCATCCACCAGCACATCGCAAAGTTCCAGAATCCTTCTTGAAATAGGAGTGAAGGCCCTGGATTTCACCTGTCCCAGTATTTCTTCAAAAGTGAAACCTGAATAGATCCAGATATTCTTATCAGGGCATCTTTCCCTGACTTTTGAAAGAAATGGCAGAAGCGCCTTCTGGTTCTCCTCCTCCATAGGCTCACCGCCCAGAAGGGAGAGCCCTGCAATATAGAAAGGAGAAAGGGAAGAAATGATCTTTTCTTCAACACTCTCATCAAAGGGCTCTCCATAGTCGAAGGACCAGGCTTCAGAGTTGAAGCACTCAGGGCAGTGATGACGGCAGCCGGATACGAAAAGCGAGGTCCTGACACCTTCACCATTGGCTATATCGAAATACTTGATTGTTGCGTAATTCATCCTTTCTCCACTTATTGAGGACATCTGAGTTTTTCCCATTAATATATGGATCAAATTGACTGGGCGACCTCATTCCTACTTTTCCTATTCCAACTTCAAATTGGAACAAGTTCGCTTTTTCAATTATCTCAGAATCTCCTTTTACAGATAACTTGACTGTACCATATTCAAAAGCATTTGGATATAGAGATCTTGTTGTTTGGCCCTTGGCCTCCTCTACTGAGAAACGCTCTTTTTGTACCGATGAGACAGGACAAATTCCAATATCTACTACCTCACCTTTATCCTCTCCATACATTTCATCGCCCATTCTCCTCCAAAACTGTCAAGAATCCGCCTAGAGCTTCTCCTTAATGCTTAGAGTACCTGTGTATGAGAGGGAGGCCTCTTCATACCTACGGAACTTGTAGACGGCATCGTTCATCAGGGATTCATTGAATAGCAGTTATTTACACTCTTCCGGAATTCTTACGCAACAGAAAATACCCCCACAGATTTCCAGCGAGATCTCCTTTGGTTATTGTTTAGTGAACAAGAAAGTCTTCATCCAGTAGGAACTGCTCCACTCCTATATACTGGATACCATGCTCGTCCCGCCACGGTTTCATATAGTCCTTTACCACTACAATCTTTCTAAAAGAATCCGGAATACGGATTAAGGACGCTATTTCCTGTGCTTTTTTATCCGGGTCATCAATAGATAGCGCCGATTGAATATAACAGCGTTCGTCGCCTCTGTTGACCACAAAGTCTACTTCCAGCTGTTTCCGTACCTTCTTGCCATCCGGCTCCACGGCATGCTGCACAACCACGCCTACATCCACATCGTATCCTCTCCGGATCAGATCATTGTAAAGCACATTTTCCATCAGATGAGTTTCATCAATCTGCTTAAATCCAAGAAGGGCATTACGCAATCCAGGGTCAGAATAATAATACTTCACAGGAGTACTGATATATTTCCTCCCTTTCACATCATAGCGTTCGACTTTTTGAATCAGGTACGCGTCCATGAAAAAGCCAATGTAGCTGTCGATGGTACCGGAAGATATTTCAATGTGTCGTTCAGAGTGAAATGTGTTTGACAGCTTGGTAGGATTCGTGAGAGAGCCAACCGCTGAAGCAAGAAGGTTTAGAAGGATTTCCATAACTTCTTCATCTTTTTTGATCTTGTTCCGCTCCAGTACATCCTTTATATAGGTCCATGAAAACAGGTCTCTCAGGTAACGGCTTCTTTCCTCATGCGTTTCGAATGTCCACACCAAAGGCATACCGCCATAAGTGTAGTAGTCACGCCATGCACCACGTTTGTCTCCATCATAGTGTTCATAGAACTCTTGATACGAGAGCGGATAGACTTTAATCTCGTCCCCTCGATCACGGAACTGCGTAAGTATATCCGAAGATAGCATTTTTGAGTTGCTTCCCGTGACATATACATCCGCATTCGGAATCTTCATTAGGCCTAGCACAACATCAATGAATGTCAGCTTTGCCTCCGGGTCGTCCACATAGGGGTTGGGGACAGTCGAAACAAACTGTATTTCATCCAGGAAAATATAATAGCGCTTATTTTTATCTTTGATCTGCTCCTTCACATATTGATTCAGTTCAAATGGATTTCTGTATTTCGCATTATCGATTTCATCGAGAGCAAGAGCGATGATCTGGTCTTCTCTTACACCCGTCTCCATCAGGTTATTACGAAACAGATTAAATAGGAGATAGGACTTCCCACTTCTTCTGAGGCCAGTGATCACTTTCACACGTCCGTTATCTTTATTCTTTATCAATTGATCGAGGTATTGTTTGCGTTCGAACTCCATATAGACATCCTCTTGAAATATTTGCGGATTTCCGCACTTCTCTCAATAGCACTATTAGTACACCATATTTATTCTCAGATATCAATTATTATACTGAAATTTTTGCGGTTTTCTGCATTTATATCAGCAGTCGGTCTCTTGTCATTGTTCTCGGCCCGAAACTTTCCCAACGGACAAATTCGTGTGCCGTTCCATCGGTCCTTCGACCCTTACCACACTGGTTTACACATTGCCTTACGTCTACTTATTTGGAACTTCAGTGCCTCTTTCCACTTTTTCCGCCAAATGAGCCTTGTACCATTAGACTTCAGGCACCCTCTTCGTTAGGCCACGAATTCGCTATTGCTTCTTCTCTCCCAAACCTCACAATTTGAAACTTGTAAGCCACTATGGAGTTCACCGGTAGATGGTGATTCTTGAGGATTTACACAGTGGACCTGTAACATGCTTGTCATATGAAGAAAGGAGAAGGGGCCCCTTCTCCTTAAATAATCCAATTCTAATTTGGAAGTTTTTAACTTTACCGTTTGCAACTTATTCCATTTCTAATTGGAAATTATCACAATCGGAATAATCGATTAAAGATGAAGGACTCTATCCTTGATCTCTTCTGTTCTTCCCTGGTTCCAGTACTGGGTACCGATGTATCCACAGGTACGTCTTGCAACGTTCATGGTATCCTGGTCCCTGTTTCCACAGTTTGGGCACTCCCATACAAGCTTTCCATTGTCGTTGACAATCTGGATCTCTCCATCATAGCCACACTTCTGGCAATAGTCAGACTTTGTATTCAGCTCAGCATACATGATGTTGTCATAGATGAACTGAATTACAGAGATTACAGCATCCAGGTTGTTCTGCATGTTTGGAACCTCTACGTAGCTTACAGCTCCACCTGTGCTGAGAGCCTGGAACTGGGCCTCAAACTTCAGCTTGGAGAAGGCATCGATCTCTTCAGTTACGTTTACATGGTAGCTGTTGGTGATGTATCCCTTGTCTGTAACGCCCTCCACAATGCCGAATCTTCTCTGCAGACACTTTGCAAACTTATAAGTTGTGCTCTCAATAGGTGTTCCGTATGGAGAGAATGCAATGTTTGTCTCAGCCTTCCACTTTGCACACATATCGTTCATGTGCTGCATGACGCTAAGGGCGAAGCCTGTGGCGCTTGGGTCAGTATGGCTCTTTCCTGTCATGTATCTTACGCACTCACAGAGACCTGCATATCCCAGGGAAATTGTGGAATATCCACCATAGAGAAGCTTGTCGATAGGCTCACCCTTCTTCAGTCTGGAGATTGCACCATACTGCCAAAGGATAGGAGCTGCATCGGAAAGAGTTCCCTTAAGTCTTTCATGACGGCACATGAGGGCCCTGTAGCAGAGATCCAGACGTTCATCGAAGATGCGCCAGAAGGCATCCATATCCTTATGGGAGGAAAGAGCCACGTCCACAAGATTGATGGTAACAACACCCTGGTTGAAGCGGCCATAGAACTTATAGTTGCCGTTTTCATCCTTCCATGGGGAGAGAGCGGATCTGCAGCCCATTACAGGGAAGCAGTTTCCTTCCTTCAGCTCCTTCATCTTCTTTTCGGAGATGTAGTCTGGAACAAGTCTCTTTGCAGAGCACTTTGCCGCAAGCTTTGTAAGGTAGAAGTACTCTGTGCCTTCCTTGATGTTATCTTCCTCCAGCACGTAGATAAGCTTCGGGAATGCAGGAGTGATCCATACTCCGGCCTCGTTCTTTACACCAGTGATCCTCTGCTTGAGAGTCTCCTCGATGATGAGGGCAAGGTCCTTCTTCTCCCTTTCATTCTTGGCTTCATTGAGATACATGAAGACAGTAAGGAATGGAGCCTGGCCATTGGTGGTCATAAGGGTTATCACCTGGTACTGGATGGTCTGGACACCCTTCTTGATTTCTTCCAGAAGGCGCTTTTCAGTGATTTCAGACTTGGCTTCCTCTGTCGCATCCACGCCAAGCATCTTCACCTCTTCCTCCACTCCCTTCCTGATCTTCTCTCTGGAAACCTGCACAAATGGAGCAAGGTGAGCCAGGGAAATGGACTGTCCGCCATACTGGTTGGAAGCCACCTGGGCAATGATCTGGGTTGCAATATTGCATGCTGTGGAGAAGCTATGGGGCTTCTCGATCATGGTCTCGCTGATTACAGTGCCGTTCTGCAGCATGTCCTCAAGGTTCACCAGGTCGCAGTTGTGCATATGCTGGGCATAGTAGTCTGTATCATGGAAGTGGATGATACCTTCCTTGTCTGCATCGACAATCTCCTTCGGAAGAAGAAGACGGGCTGTAATGTCTCTGCTGACTTCCCCAGCCATGTAGTCTCTCTGGACACTGTTTACAATAGGATTCTTGTTGGAGTTCTCCTGCTTGATCTCCTCATTGTTGCATTCGATGAGGCTAAGAATCCTGTCGTCAGTGGTGTTGGCCTTTCTGACCAGGGATCTCTGGTAGCGGTATCTTACATATTCCTTTGCAACTTCAAAAGCACCATTGGCCATGATCTGGTTCTCCACCATGTCCTGGATTTCTTCCACAGATGCAGCTCTATTAAGCTTATCGCACTTGTACTCGATATAGTCTGCAGCTTCCTTGATCTGATTAGGAGTCAGTTCATGGGAGACGTTTGCTTCATTGGCCTTTGTAATGGCAACAATGATCTTATTTTTATCGAATTCAACTTCTGAACCGTTTCTCTTGATTACTTTCATGACAATTCCTCGGATTTGAATTCACATTACCATGGTTCATAATCCTTTGCAAGAGAAAAATATACTATAGCAAGAGTATTACAGATTGAAGTACACTATATCTAGTGTGTTTCAAAATTACACGCAATTAAAGTTATATAGGTTTTCTTAAGAAAGAAATTAATTGTTCCTGGTGTTTTCTCCCTATAAAAAAGGGTAAATGAAAGGTAAATCAAGAGTGTATCAGAATTTAGGATTTTACCTGAAAAATTTGGATGAATTTTTCCGTAGTGTTGCCCTGTCCCATATAAAAAGAAAAGAAGGAGCCTCCGCTCTAAGGAAAGCTCCTCCATATAGTTTCATGACTTCAGCGGTCCCTCTTTCTTCTATAGCAGAGAATGGTTTCCTTAAGGCTCTCGAAGTCGATGGGCTTTGAGATATGGGCGTTCATGCCAGCCTCCATGGAAGCCCTCTTGTCATCTTCGAAGGCATTGGCGGTCATGGCTATGATCGGAATGGAAAGTGCATGAGGAGAAGAGGATCTTCTTATGGCCTTGGCAGCTTCATAGCCGTCCATTACAGGCATCTGTATATCCATGAACACCATATCAAATTCATCAGGACCGGAAGAGATGAACTTCTCGACAACTTCCTTTCCGTCATAGGTTACTGTGCTCTCCACTCCTATTGTATTCAACAGCTCCACAATAATCTCAGCATTGATTTCATTGTCTTCAGCAATAAGGATCTTGATTCCGCTGAAAGAGTCACAATCCTTCACTTCCCTTTCCTTATTTCTGTTGAAATAGCCATCAAGGGCATGCTGGAAAGTGGAAAGGAAGAAGGGCTTTGGCAGCAGGATATCAACTCCAGCAGAAGCTGCGCTCTCCTCAATATCTGTCATATCGTAAGACGATAGGATGAAGATCGGCACATTAGGGCCCACCTCCTTCCTGACTCTCTTCACTGTCTCCACTCCGTCCATGTCCGGCATCCTCAGGTCAACTACCACTACGTCATAGGGCTCTCCCCTCTTTACAGCGTCTACTGTCCTTACAACAGCTTCGTACCCGCCGTAAGCAGATTCTGCATGGATTCCCACTTCCCCGACTATTCTGGAAATGGTGGAGCATACAGACTTTTCATCGTCCACAATCAAAAGTCTTGTAATACCGTGTTCAAGGAAGAAGGACCTTGAGTCTTCATCCTCAACCTTTGCAAAGTCCAGGTCCACCGTAAAGACAGAACCGCTGTTCTGCTCGCTTTCAACCTTTATCGTGCCTCCCATAAGGTCTATGAGGCTCTTTGTAATGGACATCCCCAGTCCAGTTCCCTGCACTCCACTATTCTCAGCGTTCCTCTCCCTGGAGAAGGGATCGAAGATTGTATCTATGAACTCGGGGCTCATTCCCTGCCCATCATCTGCCACAATAAAACGGATATGGGTATTCTGCCCTCTTCCCTTCCGTCCTTCCACTGTCAGGGAGATGTTTCCTCCAGACTTTGTATATTTCACGGCATTGGAAAGAAGATTCAGCAATATCTGGTTAAGGCGAAGGCTGTCAGCCAGGAAGTAGTCAGGAAGTATTCCCTGGGTCCTGACCTTGAAGCTCTGGCCCTTGGCCTTCACCTGGACAGATACGATTTCATAGATGTTCTGAAGTACGGAAGACAGCTCCACCTTCTCAATGTTAAGGCTGGTCTTGCCGCTTTCAATCTTGCTCATATCCAGTACATCGTTTATCAGAGACAAGAGGTGGTTGGATGAGAAGGCAATCTTTTTGGATATCTCAATGACCTTCTCCGGACTATAGGCTTCGTGGGAGAGAAGGGTTGAGTACCCCACAATGGCATTCATTGGAGTCCTGATGTCGTGAGACATATTGGCAAGGAAGTTGCTCTTTGCATTATTTGCGTTCTTTGCCACTTCCAGAGATGCAGACAATGCATCCCTCAGCATTCTGTCTTCACTGCGGTCCGCAATGACCAGCACATCCCTCTCCAGGGAGCCGAACATGGTGTGATAGACCGTAGCTTCAAGATATTTCTTGGAGCCATCCACCCCATTTATGTAATCCTGGGTCCAGGAGAATCCTTCCTTGGAAGAGGAATGGTCTTCAAGTCTGGACCTTATGGAAATGGAGGAGCCCACATTGTCCAGGGAGGATATATCGCTGTATATCTTCTCCTCCTCCACTCCCAATACACTGTATACATTGGGAGTCACATAGACAACGCTGTCCTTTCCGCTATCCATGATTATGAACACTTGGTTTACATTTCTGGAAAGGTTATCGAAGAGGCCGTCACGGAACCTTATCTCCTCATTCTGCCTCTCCTTTCCCCTCTTATACATATAGAAGAAGATAAGGAAGAACACCAGCAGCATCGTCATGCCTATGGCAACACACAATATGACAGTGGCCATCTGGAAACTATTGATGTTTCTGTTGACAACAGCTGACTCAATCATCCCCACAAGAATCCAGGAGGAGATATCAAGCTTTGAATAGACCAGATACTGCTCTACTCCGTTTATCCTGACCTCCAGAACCCCTCTCTTGCCATTTGCTATCTGATCTATAATCTTTCTAGATTCTTCCTTTCCCTTATCCATGGCTGAGGTCAGGTGGTCAAAGAGATTGTAGAACCTGGAATCCTCTTTACGGTAGCTGGAGCCGTTAAGGATTATCTTTCCGTTTTCGTCCACCACATAGTTGTCGCTTTCTCCATCAAAGGCGTTTACGTCAAGCATCTCAAATATGGTGTCATTACGGAAGACCATGGCCACAGCCTCATATGTAAATCCCATATACTCCAAAGGTTCACACTTAGCCCCGTAGAGAGTAAGGCTTTCCGCTCCAGGCAGTGATACATCGGCAACTATATCCTTCCCGTCAATCATAAGGTCCACCAGCTTGCCATAGAGCTGGAACCGTCTGAACTTGCCGTCCGCGTCCATCATATCCCCATCACGGCCCACGAAATAGAACCCTTCGAAGGTATCACTTTCTCTCCAGTTGTCTACAAGAAGCTTCACCATTTCATCATTCCGTCTTTCGCCTGAAAAGAAGGCCAGCTCATCCCTGTACTGATGGAGAATGGTAATGTAGTGGGAGTGGACAGAGCTTATCTGCTTACCGAGATAGGAATAGATTTCAGATAGATGGGAGGCGCTTTCCTGGAACACCATCCTTTCTGAATACTTGAGATACTCCACACCCATAAGAAGCACTGAAAGTACGAATACTATTGGCAATACAATGAAGAGAAGGACCTTTTTCATCTATTTCCCTGTCACCATGAAATCTATGTAATCTTCACTTTTCATGATTTCATATCCTTTAGATAGGAGGTCAGGAATAAGCTTCTGGGCGTGGTACTGGGTGGAATGCATCTTTTCCTTCAGCTCTACAGACAAAGGAGTAGAGGAAAAATATGCGTCCTCAAGCTGAGCAAGGTATCCCACTAACAGGGTAGTGTAGGTCTTGTCTTTCTGTAGGTCTGTGCCCCTGAAGGCAAAGCGTCCATTTCCCATATCCTCTATGGAATAGGAGAAGCCGGAGACTACAGGAATAAGGTTGTCATGGATTATTGGATTATGCCCATCATCCCTCACGTCTATAAGCTCTTTCAGAAGCTTCTCAATCTCCTCTCCGGTAAAGGTTGCATAATATACCTGCTTCCTGCTGGTTATCATCTGGAACACTTCGGTGGCTGTCAGATCTCCTTCGAAGAAAGAGGAGTTCATAAGGCCCTGGAAGCTTATGGCAACATCTGGAGCCATGATATCCTCCCCTTCAAAGACCACATTGCCTGTCTTTTCATCTATCCTAGTATGAGTGCGAAGAGTGTTGAGAAGTGCGCTTTCAGCCTCATTTCCATGGTCTGTCATGGCATATGGATAGTAGGTATGGTTGGTGACCAGCACCTCCTCTTCCATGGAAGAGGGTGATGCAAGAATGGAATTGAAGTCATTGAAAGCTTCTTCTGCACTTCCATATAGGCCCTTCACCATATTCACCACCACCTGCTGTGAAGTTGAGAAGAATTCGTAGGAGGCAAGGCGCATATACAAATGGTTTCTCTCAACCAGGGTCTCCAACTCCGAGAAATAGGAAGGAAGCTCCATTCTGTTGGTGGTTGTATAGGAAAGGAGAGGATTGCCGCCTGCTGTCCTCTTCTCACCTTCAGAGGAGAATATGGCGGAAAGGATATCCATGACCACCTCATATTTTCCGTCATCGCTCTTCACGTCCTTATTTATGGCCACCTGGAAGGTAGGATAGGAATAGATCCAATTCTCCCTTTCCGTCTCTCCGAAGAAAGGAAGCATTACAGCATCGATGCCATAGGCTTCAATGAAAAGTTTACACATGTCTCCAGTCCCTCTTATCATTGCAGCCTTTCCAGCCAGGAAGTCCTGATTTACAGAAGTGGTTCTCCTGGAGCTGTCGCTTTCTGTGGTATATGTATCCTTTATAACCTCTTCCAGCTTCTGGAAGACAGGAAGCCAAAGCTCCTTGTCAAGGATAACCTTTTCTCCCGGCTTCTCGCTTTCATACTTCTGCCTCCAGAGAGTGCCATCAAGGGAAGTGAGCCTGGCCATGGACCAGCTCTGAAGCATAGCTAGGCATGTATAGTCATACTTCCAGTCTGTTATGAATGGAAGGATTCCATTTTCATTGAATACTCTCGACACTTCCTTGAATTCCCCGTAGTTTTCAGGAAACTCCAGTCCATATTCCTGGAATAGGGCTCTGTTGGCAATTAAGCCTTCCACTTCAGCCCCTGCAGGAAGCCACTTCACTTCTCCATTTTCATCCTTGTTCTGTTCAAGGATGGAGGAATGAAATCTGGCGGCAACCTCAGTGTTCTTCAGGTCCATCAGCTGGTCCCTGATCAGCTTGGTGTCGTTAAGGGAGAAGCGACGCATCAATATGATATCTGGAAGCTCACCCTTCTCTTGGAGGAAATCACAGAAGGAGATATTGTTTACAGCCTGATAGACCACAAAGTCCACTTCAGGAAACTTCTCCTCAAGATATGGAGTGATACCCTTGAGGGGTGCATTGTCATAGCAATAGATAGAAACTGTGACAGGCTCAGATTCTGTCTCCTGGGTTTCCGCCGTCCCTTTTGCTGGGAGGAGAGCACAGGAAAAGAAAACAAAAGC
>JAEDOD010000060.1 GCA_016302165.1 Sphaerochaetaceae bacterium | reverse complement strand
CTTCTGCCAGTATTGCGAAGGTTGCACTATTTCCTGAAGTATTATTGTTGTAGATGGTCATAAATGAATCAGAAGTAAGGTCTGCAACAAGAGCACTTTCATATTGTGCGTTTCCATTATTCTGCAGTTTTGATAGGTAAATAACCGTTCCATTAAGATTCAAGGCGAATCTAATCTCTTTATTTTCAGGAACATTCAGTCTTGGGCTGTTGGGATCTTTTGAGGTTGAATGACCAAGCGTGATTTCAGTAGTGTTTGTGCTAGGATTCGTAACCCCTTGGACTACATATGTCTTGCCAGATTCGATTTTATCAGAGACTGTTGCTATGTTATTTTTATTAGTGGTGGTAGTTTCGATATCGATAGTGGTTTCTGTTGAACCAATTGGCTTTTTTTCCTCTACTGGATCAAGATAGATACTTCCTCCAGATGTGCTGTAGTAGTTGCTGCAGTCGCCTGTGATTGTTGTGGTGAGGCCTTTTCTTACTACAAAGCCTATTGTATCTACAGCCTTGTCTGTGTAGGAAGACTTTACAGTAAAGACAGCGTAGTAGTATCCGGTATGGAGATCTGAGAAGACTTTGTTAGTTAAATTGGTTCCTGAAACGGAACTGGAGTATTTTTCGCCAGTAAGAATCTCGAACTTTGTACCGTTGTATTTATAGAGATTTATATATATGGAAGGGTTCTCTGGAACTGTTCCGCTTAAGGTGTAGGAGGAGATTACGGCTGAGCCGGTGCCTTCATCCAGCTTAAGCTTAACAGGAATGGATTGGGTGGAGAGATTGATGAAGATAACACCTGAAGTTCCTCCTGGAAGAGTAGCAGCTTCCGTTTCTGTATATGTTTTTTTTGTTCCGTCGGAAGAGAAGAGTGCCTGGATTTCCCAGAGCCCTTGGCTGACGACGATGCCTTCGGTTGGTATCTTATGGTATCCTTCGCCTAAAAGATTTGAGTAAAACTTTCCGCTTCCCTTGTAGATTGTCTTGACATAAACATTGGTTCCAAGAGAATCGAATTTAGCTGTCAATGATCTTGAGGAGGGATTATCCAAGGAAACTCTGCAGAGGGTTAGGGTGTCTGAAACAGGAGAACAGGATGAAAGAAGGGCAATGAAAAGGAGTGCAGAATTATTCCTGACACCTTCCTCAGTCTCTTTCCATTGTCCCCATTCATTTTCATCAGGGCTATTCTAGGTTCTTCTATATAACATATTTATGACAACGCTTGATTTGGTTTGAAATATCTCAGGGGAAAGAGGAGGGAAGAAAGGGAATTAATATGGATTAGTGTTATTGTAATAACAAATTCACTATAATATTTACAATTAGTTATAAAAAGAGTGGAACTAATCCAATATTTCGATTACAGTATCAAAGCTATCAAAAGGAGCATCATATGGAACACTTTGGAATTCTTGGACTAATTCCACCTATTCTTACCATTACTCTTGCCTTCATTACGAAGGATGTTGTTATTTCGCTATTTGTAGGAATCGTATCGGGAGCGCTGATAGTTGCAGGAGGTAATCCTGTTACAGCACTTCTTCGCTTTACAGATCTGATGGCTGATGTGCTGACAGATGGATGGAACATCAGGATCTTCCTTTTCTGTGCCCTTCTTGGAGGTCTGGTGGGTATCCTCAGCAAGACAGGAAGCGCAGAAGCTTTCGGCCGCTGGGCAAAGAAGAAGATCAATGATCCCAAGACAAGCCTTCTTCTTGCTTGGGTCTGCGGTATCATAATCTTCATCGACGACTACTTCAATTCTCTGGCTGTAGGTACAGTCATGAGACCCATAGCAGATAAGAACAAGGTTTCCAGGGCAAAGCTGGCTTGGGTCCTGGACTCCACAGCAGCTCCAGTATGTATTCTGGTTCCAATCTCATCATGGGTCATTACAGTCATGAGTATCGTAAAGGGCAGTGAGGGCTTCGAAGCTTTCGGTATCACTGAATTCTCCTTCTTCCTCAGGGCTGTTCCATACAACGTATATGCAATCCTTACTCTTATCATGGTGTTGACCATAATCCTCACCGGCCGTGACTACGGTCCTATGAAGAAGAGCCAGGAACTTGCTGATAAGGGCGTCCTTTTCAACGTAAAGTATGGTGAGGCTCCCGGCGAGATGAAGAATGAATGTGAAGACAACACTAGAGCCAAGATGATCGATATGCTTCTTCCTATCATCGTCCTTATTATTTCTGCTCTGTTCTTCTTCCCGTTCACCACTTGGCTCATGGCAGTTGACGGCGAGTCCATCAAGACAGTGGGAGAAGCTATGCGCAGTATGTCTCTCGGAGATGCATTCAACAACACAGATGCCTCCATGGCCCTTTGGTATGCTGTAATCGTCACAATCATCTTTACCTACATCTTCTATCTGGCAAGAAGGCTGATGAATATCAAAGAGGCTTCCTCTGCCCTTATGGATGGAATCAAGTCCATGGTTCCAGCACTTGTGATTCTTGTAATGGCATGGTCCATCGGAACAATCATCAAGTCCAGTCCTGCCGATGGCGGTCTTGGTCTTGCCGCATACCTGTCGGATGTGGTGGTGGGTGGAGGTTTCCCTCTTTCTCTGGTGCCAGCCATCGTATTCCTTCTTTCAGCCCTTATAGCCTTTGCAACAGGAACAAGCTGGGGAACTTTCGCTATCATGATTCCTATTGTGATGCCAATTGCTGTGGGCCTAGCCCAGAAGAATGGAATGGCTACAGACGCTGTGCTTAATGCTTGCCTGATTTCAATCAGCGCTGTTCTTGGTGGAGCTGTATTTGGAGACCACGCTTCTCCTATTTCAGATACCACCATCCTTTCCTCCACCGGTGCAGGATGCCCTCATCTTGAGCATGTATCCACTCAGCTGCCATATGTCTTGACAGTTGCTTCCTGCTCCTTCCTTGGTTTCCTGGTGGGAGGACTCTTCCTCTCTGCCATAGCTAGCTGGATTACAGCTTTGATATCTTTTGCAATTGCAATGGTAGTATTACCTAAAGTCTGGAAATAAGAATTACTCAATCCTCCGGCAACCCCGGAGGATTTTTAAAAGTAATTTTTGATATTGGAGAGAAAAGCTTCCACCTTATCTCTTTCTACTTCAATAGCTACAGAGCTTCTGGCATTCTCTTTTCGGCCCTTTATGGTCCTTCCTCTCTCTCTTCCTTCCGTCACTACAGTGATTGGAGTAGGAATAGTAGTGAAGTAGGAAGAGTGGAGAGCATAGATTACAGCAGATGGGTCATGGACATATGTTTCATCTCCCCCGAGGGTATTATCAATGTAGTAGGAGAGAAGGGAGGAGAGAATTCTTCCTTCCTCACTTCCACTTTCTCTCCACTCATCGGCATTTCTCTTATAGAGCCTTGTCTTTTCTGTTACGTCCAGGCCAATCATGGTTATGTCCAGGTCGCTTTCAAATACTATCCTTGCTGCTTCCGGATCCTTGAATGAGTTGGCTTCTGCATATTCGTTGACGTTTCCTCTCCTCTCAAAGGCACCAATCATGGATACAACCTTTCCCTTCCATGAGGAAAGCTGAGGCTCTTCCAGAAGAACAGATGCCAGGTTTGTAAGGGGGCCGGTGGTGACCAGTGTGAAGTCTGACCGAGACTCCATCATGGTCTTGAGATACTCAACTCCGTCCATAACTTCTTCTTTCTGTCTTGATTTGGGTAGAACAATGTCACCAGTGCCCTTTGGCCCATGGATCCTTCTTCCTGCTTCATGGGGAGAGTAGGGAGAGGAGGAAGAGAGGGCCCTGTCTCGTCCTCTGTAGACTTTTACATCATCCCTTTTCAGAACACTGAGCATATCCAGAGTGTTCCTGACGCTTTCATCCACAGTCACGTTGCCGTATGTGCAGGTTACTCCCAATAGCTCAATGTCTTTGTCTCTGGCGGCAATGGTAAGGGCTATTGCATCGTCTATTCCTGTATCTTCATCCAGTATCAGCTTCAACATGGAGAAATAGTAATTCACTAAAGGAAAAGTGAGAATGGATTTTAAAGTAAGTTGTAACTGAGAAAGAGTTTTTCTATAATTTCCAGCAAAGAGGAATAATATGCATCAGTTTCCAGATGGTTACAGACCAATATTGAATCAGCATGATACAGAGAAGGCCATCAAGGCCACAAAAGATCTATTTGAGAGGGAAATCGCAGGAGCCCTGAAGCTCAGCCGTGTCACTTCTCCTCTCTTTGTCGCTTCCGGCAGTGGAATCAACGATGACCTTAATGGTGTGGAAAGGCCGGTCTCCTTCCCTGTAAAGAATATGGGTGAAAAGAGGATGGAGATTGTCCAGTCCCTTGCGAAGTGGAAGAGAATGGCTCTTGCTGATCTTGGATTTAAGCCTGGCTACGGTCTCTATACAGATATGAATGCCATCAGACCAGATGATGACATTGATGCCATCCATTCCATTTATGTTGACCAATGGGACTGGGAAAAGGTTATGGATGAGGGGGAAAGGAACCTTGACTATCTAAAGAAGACAGTCACCACAATCTATGGAGCCATCAAGAGGACAGCTTTCAATATCTCAGAGCTCTATCCCCAGCTTGATGACTATCTCCCGGAAGACATCACATTTGTCCACACAGAGGAGGCAAAGGCCATGTGGCCGGATAAGAGTCCGGATGAAAGGGAATATGAACTGGCAAAGAAGTATGGTGCTGTTTTCCTTATCGGAATCGGTTATGGAAATCCTCCTCACTCTGGCCGTGCTCCAGACTATGACGACTGGTCTACTCCAACTGTCGATGGCTATCATGGCCTAAACGGAGATATCATCGTCTGGGATAAGGTAAGAGGGAAGAACCTTGAGCTTTCCAGTATGGGCATCAGAGTAGACAGAGCCTCCCTTCTTGAGCAGCTTAAGATCCGTAATGCGGAAGAGAGAAAGGATCTCTACTGGCATAAGAGACTGTTGGATGGAGAGTTCCCTCAGACCATCGGTGGCGGTATCGGACAGTCCCGTCTCTGCATGTTCCTTCTCCATAAGGCACATATCGGTGAAGTCCAGGCTTCAGTATGGCCGGAGGAGGCCCATAGAGAGGCAATGAAGGTGGGAACCCATCTTTTCTAATTGTTGACAGTCAAAGAAATAAGCCCCATCTCCCTCAGAGCATGGGGCTTTTTGCATACATTAGATTACATCTTCTTCACTATAGCCTTATAGAACTCTATGGCTTTAGGAAGAGATGAGATGA
This sequence comes from Sphaerochaetaceae bacterium, assembly GCA_016302165.1. Classification (GTDB taxonomy): domain Bacteria; phylum Spirochaetota; class Spirochaetia; order Sphaerochaetales; family Sphaerochaetaceae; genus Ornithospirochaeta. The sequence goes on along the minus strand of JAEDOD010000060.1, from coordinate 6,025 downwards.
AGATGTTCTCATCCTTGGCATGGATAGAGCCCAGCTGCTGGGAATCTATATATATTGGAGCAAAGCGAAGGGCGTTGTCTGTAACTGGAGCGTAGTAGTAGGCATCTGTTCCGCCTGTCATGACGTAAGGTGATGATATTACTCCAGGATAGATTTCAGCCACAGTCTCTTCAATGAGCTTGAAGGCCTTTGAATTATGGTCCACAGGAGTCTGTGGCTCATGACAGTTGACGTATTCTGCCTCAAGGTCATATTTCTCAAGATAGGGCTGGAGAATCTTCTTTGTCTTCTCCACATCCTGATGGATTATGAATCTAGTGTTGATGTTGACCCAAGCGTTCTCAGGAAGCACGTTCCTTGCCTGGGAGCCTGAGCACATGGTCCATGCCATTGTGGTCCTAAGCATGGCTGCACCCTTTGCGCTGACAGCAGGAAGAACCTTCTTCAGCACAGGAGAGAGGCCCTTTGCATGTCTCATGGCAAAGCCCAGGACTCCCTTTGCCTGAGGTCCAAGTCTTCTGAACATCTCCAGCACAGTGGAGGTGAACTCAAGTTTATTCGGGTTGTTCTTCTCAATATCTGTAATGAAGGCAGAGAGTCTTGCAATAGGAGTGTTCTTCTCTGGAGCTGAAGCATGGCCCCCAGTGGAGCGGGCTGTGATCACGATGTTTCCTGTTCCTTTCTCCATGGTTCCGATCATTGCATATCTTCCCTTGACACCAGCCATAGGCTCATCCACTACCATTCCGCCTTCGTCCATAAGGAACTGGAGCTTAACATTATGGTCCAGAAGCCACTGTACTGTCTTGGAGGCTCCGTTTCCTGCAACCTCTTCAGTTGAAGAGGAGGCGATGTATACATCACCCTCAGGCTCATAACCTTCCTCCATAAGCTCTTCGATGCTCTGGAATATGCACATCAGGGAACCTTTGGTATCTACAGTGCCACGGCCCCAGACCCTACCCTCAGCAATCTCTCCTGAGAAAGGAGGGTATTTCCATTCTCCCTCTGCAGGAACCACATCCTGATGGGACATAAGGAGAATAGGCTCCTTCTTTCCCTTTCCCTGCCACCTGATGAGGATGGAAGAGTCGATATAGTGGACTTCACCCTTTCTGAATACAAGAGGGAAAAGCTCCTGGAGAACGGAGTGGAATCTGTCGAACTTCTCTGTGTTAGGCACATCAGGAACGCTGATGGTCTCACACTGGATCATTCTGGATAGCTTTTCTGCGTAGATCATCTCATCTTTCATTGTTCTTCTCCTCCAGCATGCCTTTCTTGTAGAGAAGGAAGGCGATGCCAATTGCCATTGCTCCAATTAAAATCATCATCACTGTGGTCTGCTTCACAAGGGAAGGGACCGCAATGCACAGCACTGTCATGAGAAGGAGAGGAACGGCTGTAATCTTCCAGCTCTTGGTGAAGTACTGGGCTGCAAGGGCGCCGAAAAGGGCAGGAAGCAGATTGTCGAAGGCTGGCTTTAGAGTAGGATTCTGAAGAATTGGAGTAAGTGGAATAAGAAGCATCACACCTATGAAGATAACCACCATGGTGACCAGTGAAGACACAGCTACGCTAAGTGTGGTCACTATGCCATCCTCCGGAGTTCCGGCAACTGTTCCTGCAATTTCCCTGGAGTTGTAGGCACAGGGAAGCTTCATGTTGATGATGTTTCCTGTTATGAAGGAAAGATAGGATGCTCCTGCTCCAAGGATAGGAACGTAGACCAGGAATTCCACAACACAGATTGGAAGATAAGTGGCGCTAAGCTTCAGCACTCCAAAGAAATAGCCTTTCCATTCGATGTGGGCTCCAAGTATAAGGGAGAAGATGAAAGGGATGGAGAGGAGAAGGGTGATGCCGATGGCATTCATTATCCTTCCGTCCCTGTGGATACTCTTTTCATATTCTGAATAATCAAAACTGTCCATTTTTTCCTCCTTACAGTGATACAAGGACACTTGAAGCCATAGCTACAAGCATTGAGAGGGCAAGTGAGAAGTTTTCAAGCCATTCTGCATTCTTCTTCTCTGAGAAGAACTGGCAGATCTTCATCACTAGAGCAGCGACCAGAGCTGTAATGAGAGGAACCCAGGTGCCTCTTACAGCTTCGGAAGCGTAGGCGCCGATGAAGGTTCCGCAGAAACCGATGAACATTGCAACCATGGCCCAATCTGCGAAGCTCTTCTTGCCGTCGCCCTTTCCCTTATTGAGCATGGTCTGACACTTTCTTGAATAACGCTTTAGAAAGAAGATGGTGCAAAGGATTCCCCAGCATATTCCTGATGTCATGACAGCAATTATGGTTACAAGATTGCTTGGTGTCATGGTGGCTGTGTTCAGCTCCACTCCCATGGCCTGGGATGCTGATTCAGCGGCAATTGCTTCATAGGAAAGGTTTCCCACTACACTGAGCCTGAGCCAGGCTGTAGGGACACCAAGGGATCCTGAAAGGGCGATTACTCCAAGAAGAATTGAAACAGCCGGAAGTACTGTAAAGAGGGCGGAAGAGGTAATGGTCTTCTTAAGGACCTCCTTGTCCATACCGATCTTCAGTCCTGCCCTGTATGAGCGGACTATGAACCATAGACAGCCTCCTAGAACAAATAGGAGTACTGCTCCAACCACAAGATAAAGTGGTGCAGAGTTCACTGATGCAAGGTAATCCATGATAATATCTCCTTGCCTGAAGATTTTAAGGCCAAATGAAGTAAATGGAAATGGCAAAAGGAGAAAAAGACATTAATTCTTGTACTATCATGGATATCAAATGAAAAGGCCTCCATTTCTGGAGACCTGAATAGATTGAGAAAGCATTATAGACCCTTGTAGAATCTACCGTATCCGTCTGCTGCCTTCAGTGCTGCCACCACGCTGTCTACAGTGACGGGGAAAGGCAGATTGTGGATTGTGTCACCCTCTGCTGTTGCTGTGAGTGCGACTTTTCTAAGTTCTTCGTCTGTTACATTTCCGATTCCAAGCTCTTCGAAGGTTACAGGAAGGCCCACGTCGATGCAGAAGAAGATGACTTCCTCCAGCTCCTCTTCGTCCACATTTTCCAGTACCAGCTGGGTAATGGTGCCGAAGGCCACCTTTTCTCCATGATACATGCCATGGCAGCCTTCAAGAACTGTAAGGCCATTGTGGATAGCATGGGCTCCAGCCAATCCTGCAGATTCGAAGCCGATTCCTGATAGGAGGGTGTTTGCCTCAATGATTTTCTCTACAGAAGGGGTAAGGGCACCCGCATCAAGGGCGATCTTTGCCTTTCTTCCTTCCTCCATGAGAGTGGAGTAGCAGAGCTCTGCCAAAGCCATGGCAGCCAGTGTTGTCTTGCCGCCGGCGCAGGATGTTGCTCCGCTTCTTTCGCAGGCTCTTGCCTCGAAATAGGTGGCCAGGGCATCACCCATACCTGAAACTGTAAGACGGGTAGGGGAGTGGGAGATTATCTCTGTATCCATAAGCACCAGGTTTGGATTGGATGGAAGGAAAAGGTATTCCTCGAAGACTCCTTCGTCGGAGTAGATGACGCTGAGAGCAGAGCATGGTGCATCTGTGGAAGCAATTGTCGGTGCAATGATTACAGGAAGTGAGGAATAGTAGGCAACAGCCTTGGCTGTATCGAAGATCTTTCCACCTCCGATGCCGATGATCACATCGTACCCTTCATCTTTTACAATATTCTCGATTCTCTTTATTTCGTTTTTTGAGCACTCTCCATTGAAGAAGTCGAAGCCCACATCTATTCCTTCTTTCTTGAAGCTGTCCTCCACTGTGGATCCTTCTCTCTTGTATCCACCTTTACTGATGATGGCCAGAGCCTTCTTGCCATACTTGGAGGCATAGGTGCCGATGTTCTTCAATTCTCCTGGTCCCTGTACATATCTTGAGGGACTAATAAGTGTCTTTGCCATAATCGCTCTCCTTATATCGATATATAATTATTGATAATATACCTGTTCCAGGACCCTAGGTAAATAGAAAAACCATGAAGAATGAGTTAAATGTGGGAGAGAGAAATAAAAAAATGGGATGAAAAACATCCCACAATAGCAAGGACAGGACTCGGACCTGTGACCGACCGGATATGAGCCGGTTGCTCTACCAACTGAGCTACCTTGCCGCAACATGAAGACTATAAACAAAAGAAGAGGTTTCAGTCAATAGAGAATTAAAAAAAAGAAAATGGAGGATGAAAAAGGGTGGAAAAGTATTGTAAACAATGTAATTCCAATGGAGTATTGGTGTTATTCTTCAATGTAGACACCTGGTTTTACCTCAGGTATAATCTTTAGTTGAAATTTAGTGGGGGATATCAGTGAGTTCAAAAGAATCTGAAGATGTGATAGATCTAATGAAACTGTGCAAGGTGCTCCTGTCCAAGCTATGGCTTATATCCATAGTGACAGTGCTTTTTGCTGTGGTTTCCTTCGGTGTGACAAAATACATGATCAAGCCTGAATACCAGGCTACCAGCAAGCTTTATGTATTCAACAAAAGTGATGTGAATGATACCGGTGCAGTTTCTTCATCGGATATTTCAACTTCCAAGATCCTTGTAAGTACATATATTGTGGTGCTCCAGTCCAATTCTGTCTTGGGCCAGGTGGTTGATACCATTTCCCAGTACCAGGGAATCGAGGGCTTTGAGTTCCTTGGCACCGAGCCATATACCACAGACCGTATAAGGAAGATGGTAAGTGCAGGGGCAATCAACAACACTGAATCCTTCAGTGTCACAGTAACTGCCCAAGACCCCTATGAAGCAAAGTTCATCAATGACGCCATCCTCTACTTCCTTCCTGATGAAATCATCAGAGTTGTGAAGGCAGGAGCTGTAGAGATCATAGACAAGGCTGAAATACCCACTCATCCCAGCTCTCCTTCCATATTGAAAAATACAGCCATGGGAGGAATCCTTGGATTTGTCCTGACTTGTGGCATCATTGTGGTCATGGCTCTTTTGGATACTGTAATCCACACGGAAGAGGATATAAAAGATGAATTCCCAGATGTTGCCGTCATAGGAGTAATACCGGAACTGAAGGCTGCTCAGGACACCAAGGAAAAGACAGCAGAGGCCAGATTAGTGGTAAAAGAGAACACGAGAGAGAAGAAAAAGATCCAGTGGGATGATGACGACTATGAGGATGAGGAGTGAGAAATGCGTGAAGAATCTGAAAGAATAAGGATAATTGACGATAATACTCCTTTCGGAGTCAGGGAAGCATATAGACTCATCAGGGCAAATCTTCAGTTCATCTGCAATCATGAAGGCTCTAAAGTCATCTGCATTACCAGCAGTGTAGCCCATGAAGGAAAGAGTACCATCTCCTACAATCTTTCCTCTGTCATTGCTGAAGGTGGATCCAAGGTCCTGATGATCGATGCTGACATGAGAGCCTCCAACATACAGGAAAGCCTTGGTCTTAGGACAAGGTATGGACTTTCCGATATTCTTGCTGGAAAGCTGAGCCTCGAAAACTATTCTGAGGCCGTCAAGGAGATGGATGATAAGGGAATGCTTAACGTCATGGTCTGTGGAAAGTATCCTCCAAACCCCTCAGAGCTGTTGGCCTCCACCAGAATGAAGGATCTCCTTGACAGATTGAAGAAGGAATATGATGTGATAATCATTGATGGAACACCGCTTTGCATGGTTTCCGATATCCTTTCCCTTTCTCCAATCATCGATGGATATGTATTGGTGGCTAGAGCTGAAATGACAAATAAGAAGGTGCTGGCCAATTCAATTTCCATGATAAAGAACATCAAAGGAAAGGTTCTTGGAGTGATTCTTGCAAGAAAGAAGGTGAAGGGAAGCAGAAAGTATGGATATGGAGGATACGGAAGCTACGGTAGTTACGGATCCTATGGGAAAAACTGAATTCCAACTTGTTCCACATAAGTAATTGGGCCCGATTCAACGGGCCCCTTGTATTTTCCTTATTTAAGAGTGAAGTTAAGAATGACTGGATTGTGGTCAGAGTATAGGAAGCCGGTATCGTAGACAGTGGCTGTA
>JAEDOD010000059.1 GCA_016302165.1 Sphaerochaetaceae bacterium | reverse complement strand
GCGCTCTTTGCTGTCACTACATTTCCATCCACCACTACTCCATCCTTAAGGAAAGTGATTCCAGGAGCATAGGATTCACATCCAGGATAGCATGTAGCCTTTCCGCTGTTGAGAATTCCTAAGGGACCGAAAACCACAGCAGGAGAAGCACAGATAGCAGATACCACTCTTCCTTCCCTGTAGTTCTCCATGATGATTGAGTTTACAAGATCTGAAGAGGATAGATTAGTTGCTCCTGGCATTCCTCCCGGGCAGAATACAAGATCCCAGGAACGGGAAAGATCCTGGCTTAGTACACAGTCAGCCTTGATCTCAACCTTATGGCTGGAAATTACTCTTTCCTTCCCCTCTCCTGCGGTAGTAACGGCAACTCCTCCCCTTCTCAAGACATCTACTACACATAGCGCTTCACACATCTCGCATCCGTCAGCAAGAAATACCAGAGCCTTCTTCATAGAATCTCCTCTCCTCCATGCTCCTTGGCCTTTCTGAGGATATCAGCAGCATGCCTCATGATTCTCTCTGTCTCTTCCCAGCCGATGCAGGCATCAGTTACCGATACGCCATACTTCAGATCCTTAAGATTGCATGGAATTGACTGGTTACCTTCAAAGAGATTGGATTCCAGCATGAAGCCCTTGATGGAAGTGTTTCCCCAGACCTTCTGGTCCACTACACTTCTCAAAACTCTCTTCTGTCTAGTGAAATCCTTGTTGCTGTTGGCATGGGAACAGTCGATGACGATGGATGGAGCAAGACCGGCCTTAACCATGGCCTTCTCAGCGCTCTCCACATCGTTCTCATAGTAGTTTGCTCCATTTACTCCACCACGAAGGATGATATGGGCAAAGCTATTACCTGTCGTATGGTACTGGGCAATTACTCCATTACGTCTGATTCCAATGAAGGCAGCTGGCTCACGGGCACTCTTTACAGCATTGATGGCTGCTGTGAAGTCACCGCTGGTGGAGTTCTTGAAGCCGATTGCCACACTCAGGCCGCTGGCAAGGGACCTGTGGGTCTGGCTCTCAGTGGTGCGGGCACCGATACTGGACCAGCTCATAAGCTCATCTGTGTACTGAGGAACAATTGGATCAAGACACTCGCATCCTACAGGAAGACCGATGTGGGTAATATCAAGAAGAAGCTTTCTGCATACTTCAAGCCCCTTGTCCATATCATAGGTTCCATCCATATCAGGATCGATGATAAGGCCTTTCCAGCCCAGGGCTGTACGAGGCTTCTCGAAGTATGTCCTCATCACTACTAAGAACTGGTCGGAAAGCTCATCTGAAAGCTTCTTAAGCTTCTCAGCATATTCGATGGCAGCCTTGGGATCATGGATAGAACATGGTCCTACGATGGCAAGAAGTCTCTTGTCTTCACCGCTGATGATTCTATTTACCTGATCTCTATAAGAGGCGATCCTCTCCCTATCCTCATCTGTAAGAGGGAGCTGGAAGGAAAGCTGGTCAGGTGACCTTAAAGGAGAGATTTCGCTGATTCTTACGTCTCTTGCCATTTCCTTCATATTGTTTTCTCCATTTTACTTTATGTTAAGCGCAGGTGAGTTGTCTGGAGCATTGATCTCTCTGCTGTCCTTCCTTCCCTCCGGCTTGATTTCTCCAGCCTTGAAGAGTGACCACTTTGTAAGTGTAGGACCTACCAGCTCGTAGACCAGGACACTGAAGAGGACTACGCTTCTCACCATCTGACCATCGGAGAGATTGGCAGCTGTCAGAGCCATTCCAAGGGCTACTCCTGCCTGTGGAAGCAGGGTTATACCAAGATACTTCTGGATTACAGGAGTTGTCTTTTCCATTCTGCAGGAGGCATATGCACCTCCGATCTTGCCGACGGATCTAAAGATAATATACACCACGCCAATCAAAATTACCATCGGATTTGCAAGAACTGTAAGATTAAGCTCTGCTCCGCTAAGGATGAAGAACAGCATATTGAGAGGTGCTGTCCACCTTTCAATCCTGGCCATAAGCTCTTCGCTGGTCTCACAGATATTGCAGAAGATTGTACCTGTGACCATGCATACAAGAAGGAGAGAGAAACCTACATGCACGCCACCGATGTTGAACTTCTTCTGGGAGAAGCCTACTGTCAGAAGGACGAAGGCCACAGCAAGGGAAAGACGCTTACTTCTTGAGTGGAAATACTTCTCAAGGAAATGGAGTGCATATCCTGCAAGAGCACCAAGAACAGCTGAAGCTCCAATTTCAATTACAGGCTCTAGGATGACTGAAACAGCACTGATGGTTCCTGTCTCCAAAGCTGAGGCGATACCGAAGGAAACGGAGAAAAGCACCAGACCTACAGCGTCATCAATGGCAACAACCATCAACAGGAGCTTGGTAAGAGGACCTTCAGCCTTATACTGCCTTACAACCATCAGCGTTGCAGCAGGAGCTGTTGCAGCTGCAATTGCACCAAGAGTAATGGCAGAGGAAAGGGAGATTACTGAAGGAAGCATGAAGTGAAGGGCAATGAGAGCACAATCCACGAGAACTGTAGTGATGACGGCCTGAAGAATACCTACAGTTATGGCAGCCCTACCCATGGTCTTCAGATCCTTGAGCCTGAACTCGTTACCGATGGCGAATGCGATGAAGCCGAGAGCTGTCTGGCTGATGATATCCATGGCTCCCACCTGTTCAAGGCTGTTGAAACCAAGGCCGGCGATATCCAGTCTTCCGATACAGAAGGGACCTATGATAAGGCCTGCCACCAGATAAGCTGTAACGGCAGGAAGGTTCAATGGCTTTGCAGCCCTACTCATAAGAAGCCCTGCAACCAGAGCAAAGGCGATAGAGACGAGAATTGTGTCCACTTTTATATTCCTCTTGTGATTAACATATAAAATCTACTGATAGTGCCGGAATCAGTTTTAACCGATTTAACATATTCTATACAAGAGAGTTGCAAGGCTTTTCTTAAAAGGTTTGGATTCTCGTCAGCTAATTGTCATACCGACAGTGTCTCCACTGTTCGGTGTCCTTGCGCTTTTCTTTCCTTCAATGGAAATTTCACCAGCCTTAAGGAGAGCCCATTTGGTGAGAGTCGGGCCGAAGAGCTCATATAAGAGCACTGCAAAGAGCACCACATTGCCTACAACTTCGCCATCAGCCAGATTCCTGGCTGTCAAGGCCATGCCCAAGGCGACACCAGCCTGAGGAAGAAGAGTAATTCCCAGGTATTTCTGAATTATAGGGGAAGTCTTCTCCATGCGGCATGAAAGATAGGCACCGCTGATCTTTCCCAAGGAGCGGAAGGCAATGAATACCAGGCCGATGAAGAGAACCATAGGATTTGAAAGCACAGAAAGATCCAGCTCAGCCCCGCTTAGCACAAAGAACAGCATATTCAATGGGCCTGTCCATCTGTCTACCCTATCCATAAGCTCCTGGCTGGTTTCATTGATATTGCAGAACACAGTACCTTCAACCATACATACCAGAAGAAGAGAGAAGCCACACTTCACTCCCCCGACCTTCCAGGTAAGCATGGAAACTCCTACTGTCATCATTACAAAGGCTACAGCAAGGCTCATACGCTTACTTCTTGAATGGAAGTATTTCTCAAGGACATTGAGCCCTACTCCTCCCAAGACGCCAAGAAGGATGGAAAGCACCAGCTCAACCAAAGGCTCAACCAATACTCCCGTTATGCTGATGGCTCCAGTCTCCATGGCTGTAGCCATACCGAAGGAAAGGGAGAACAGTACCAGACCTACAGCGTCATCGATGGCCACTACCATCAATAAGAGCTTGGTCATCGGTCCCTGAGCCTTATACTGCTTCACAACCATCAGCGTTGCTGCAGGAGCTGTTGCAGCTGCAATTGCTCCAAGAGTAATGGCTGAGGACATTGATATAAGGGAAGGAAACAGGAAGTGGAGAGAAAGAAGGGCAATGTCTACAACAATAGTTGTGATTACAGCCTGGAGAATACCCACTGTAATTGCACTTCGTCCCATGGTCTTCAGATCCTTGAGTCTGAACTCATTACCTATTTCAAAGGCGATGAAGCCGAGGGCAGCCTGGGAAATGATTGAAAACGAATTCACTTCCTCCATAGTGGAGAAGCCGATACCTCTGATTCCAGCTCTTCCAAGTACAAATGGTCCGATAAGAAGTCCAGCGACAAGATAGGCTGTGACAGAAGGAAGATTAACCATTTTTGCAGCCCTACTCATAATAAGGCCGGAAAGAATGGAGAAAGACAGCAGAATAAGCATGTATTCCATATATTGCCTCTTTAATCTGCTACGTTTTAGTTACATGAAGAAAAAGAGTCAATGGATTGAAAGCATTTCCACAATAAAGGAATACAGAGAATGTGAAAATGATGGAGTTTTCACCTTATGAGCATCATAAGTGTACCACCCACAAGGAGAATGAGACCCAAGAAAGACTTTCTCTTCAGCTTCTCTCCAAACACAAAATAGGACAGAGTTACTGTAAAGAGGATACTCAGCTTATCTATAGGCACCACAATGCTTGCTTCTCCATCCTGGAGAGCCTTGTAGTAGCAGAGCCAGCTGGCTCCTGTGGCAAAGCCGGAGAGGATAATAAAACCCAGCTCCCTCCTTTCAATCCTCTTCACTTCCCCCATCTTTCCTGTGACAGCCACCATTACTGTAGACATTACCAGAACTACTATGGTCCTGATGAAGGTTCCAAGGTTTGACTCCACTCCGCTGATTCCTATCTTACCAAGAATGGATGTAAGGCTTGCAAAGACAGCAGAAAGGAGAGCATAGATGAACCATCCCCTTTCACCTTCCTTTTCATCCCCTTCCTTCTTCTCGATCATCATAAAGGTTCCCAGAGCCATTACCAGGGTACCGATTCCCTTCCACACTCCAATGCTCTCACCAAGAACCAGGAAGGCCAACAATACTGTCATTATGGTACTGGACTTATCGATGGGGACTACCTTATTGATGTTCCCCTTCTGAAGAGCCTTGAAATAGCAGAGCCAGCTGGCTCCTGTGGAAAGCCCGGAAAGAATGAGAAACAATAGGGTTTTGGAGGAAATGGAAGAAAAATCCTTCACAGATCCCACTATCATCACCATGACAAAGGAGAAGAACAGTACCACTATGGTCCTAAGGGCTGTGGCAACTGTAGAATCAGTCTTCTTTATACCGCACTTGGCCAATATGGAAGTCAGGCCTGCAAAGAAGGCAGAGAGAAAAGCAAATAGCACCCACATGATATCCTCGACTTCCATATACTCTACCACTAATTCCCTGTTTCCACATCCCTATTCCAAAGGAAGGAAGGTGAATGTATAATTTCTCCATGAAGATAGCAATAGTGACCGGAGCTTCCTCCGGAATGGGAAGAGATTTCGCACGATATCTGGATTCCTTCTTAGGCCTTGACGAAATATGGGTAGTGGCCAGAAGAAGGGAAAGGCTGGAGGAGCTGGAGAAGGAGATAAAGACAAAAGTAAGAATCCTTCCCTTGGACATTACAGCTGAAGAGAGCATCAAGGCAATTGAGAAAAATCTGGAAGAAGAGAAGCCTAATGTCCAGTACCTGGTGAATGCAGCAGGTTTTGGCATCTTCGGCGCCTTCACCAAAAATGACAGGAGTCAGAGTAACATCGTCACTCTCAACGATAAGGCTCTTGTAGACGTTACATATACAGTGCTCCCCTACATGGGCGAAGGATCAGCGATAATCAACCTAGGTTCCAACTCCTCCTGGCAGCCTGTACCATACATGGCTGTCTATGGAGCTTCAAAGGCCTTTGTACTCAGCTTCTCCAGAGCCCTGGCCATGGAGCTGGCTCCAAGGAAGATCAAGGTATTATGCGTATGCCCAGGCTGGATCAAGACAGAGTTCTTCGACAGGGCTGTCCATGATGATACTATCGTCTACTACGACAGGTTCTATGAAAGTATGGCTGTGGTAGAGAAGGCCATGAAGGACCTGAAAAAGGGAAAGCTTGTATCAATTCTTGGTTTTCCTGTGAGAATGCAGGTAAGGCTGGTGAAATTCCTTCCTGTGAAGTTCGTCATGAGGACCTGGCTGAAGCAGCAGAAGAAGCCCCTGAAGTAAAATAAAGCCTTGGCCTTCCACCGTGGAGGCCATTTTAGAGAAATGAGTTCTCCAGAAGCATTCTTGTATATTCACTTTTAGGCTTCTCCATAACCACTTCCGTATCTCCCTCCTCCACTGTTTTTCCATCCTTGAGGACCATGATACGGTCTGAAATGTACCTGGTAAGGGCAATGTCATGGCTGATGAAGACCATGGCAACTCCAGTCTCCCTTTTCAGTGATGAGAGAAGATTGATTATCTGGGCTTCCAAGGAAACATCCAGGGCTGAAGTGCATTCGTCGCAGATGATAACCTTTGGCTCCAGGAGAAGGGCCCGGGCTATGGCAATCCTCTGGCTCTGCCCTCCTGAAAAGTGGGATGGGAAAAAGGAAAGGGTGGAGGAAGGATCCATTCCTACCTTTTCCAAGGTCTCCTCTATTCTTTTATCCCTTTCCTTCCTTCCCATCTTCGGAAAATTCACAGATAGTGGCTCAGAAAGTATTCTTCTGATGGAGAAGTAGGGATTCATGGATTCCCGTGGTGACTGGAACACAAACTGGACACTTCTCCTGTATTCCCTTCTCTTATCTCCCCGCAACAGGGATATATCTTCACCCTGAAAGAGCACCTTTCCTGAGGTTGGCTTCTGAAGGCCTCCAGCTATTTCGCTGAGAGTTGTCTTGCCGCTTCCAGACTCTCCGACTATACCCAGGACTTCCCCTTCCCCGAGACTCATGGAAACACCTTGAAGGGCACTAAACACTTTTCTGCCGCTGATCCTGTATTCCTTAGTGATATCCAATGCCTCAAGAATCATTGAGTCCTCCCGTCACTTAGAATACATTTCACCCTATGGGTATCTGAGACTTTTCTCTCCTCTACCCTCTCCATGCACTCTTTTCTGCACTTCGGACAACGGGAAGAGAATACACAGCCTTCATTGTTCCTGTCTTCTTCAGAGATATATCCCTTGATCTCCTCCAGCGGCCTTGTCTTATCAAGAAGCATGGAAGGCTTCAAGGCCATAAGGGCCTTGGTATATGGGTGGATTGGAGAAGAGAAGATCTCTTCCTTTCTTCCGCTTTCCACTATTTCTCCAGCATAGAATACAGCTATCTTATCCGCTATCCTCTCTACGAACACCAGATCATGGCTAACTACCAAAAGTGCCACCTTATTCTTCTCAAGAAGGGAAAGGTAGAGGGATGCAACCTGCTTCTGCACCACCTTATCCAAGGCGGAAGTGGGCTCGTCTGAAATCAGGAGAGAGGGATCCATCATAAGGGCGGAAGCAATGTTCACTCTCTGCTTCATGCCCCCAGAAAGCTCTGAAGGATATGAAGAGAGCACCCTCTCCACATCCTTTATCCCTACTTCCTCTAAGCCTTTTCTGGCTTTGTGGAGAGCTTCCTCCTTCTTCTTCCTTCCATGGAAGGTAATATAGCCATCTGTCATCTGGTCCTTGATTCTCAGGAGGGGATGAAGATAGTTCACAGTGTTCTGGGGAACAAAACCTACAGTAGTGCCCAGCTTTATCCTCTTCTCATCCTTTTTCAGGTTATAGAGCTCAGTGCCATCAATCAAAACGTCCCCTTCCACCTTCTCCACATCTGAGGGGAGAATGGAAAGAATGGCTTTCAGCGTCATGGTCTTTCCGCTGCCACTTTCGCCAATGAAGGCCATGGTCTCATTGCTGTCAAGGGACAGTGATATATCCTTCAAGATATATCCCTTACCATCCTTTACTGTCAGATTATTGATTTCCAGAACTCTACTCACGGCTATTCTCCTTGGAAAGCACAGCATTGATGCCGTCCCCCAGAAGGGAGAAGCCCAGCACTGCTACAGAGAGCACCACTCCTGGCCACAGGGCCTGGTAGGGCTCTATGAGCACATAGGCCTTGGCTTCTGACAGCATAAGGCCCAGGCTTGCTCCAGGGGGCTGGATTCCCAGGCCTAGAAAGGACAGGGAGGATTCTGTAAGGATTGCAGCTCCCACCGAAGAAGAGAACTGGGTCACCAGACGGGTCAGCATATCAGGAAGCATATGGAAAACAAGAAGACGGGGCAAGGATACACCATAGCTCCTGGCAGCCTTTACATAACCCTTCTTTCCATTTTCAAGGATCATGGAATAGGAAAGACGGGCAAAGACAGGAACCATGAAGAAGGATATGGCAATGGAAGCATTCATTACTCCCTTCCCAAGTATTGCTGATAGCACCATGGCGGAAAGGATTCCAGGAAAGGCCATCATGGCATCCACTCCCCTCATCACCACCACCTCCACAGCCTTAGGTGAAAGGGCGGCTACAGCTCCTATAAAAAGCCCAACTAAAGCACCGAAGAATACGCTGGTGACTCCGACAGCCAAGGCGGACCTGGTAGATACAAGGATTCTGGAGTAGATGTCTCTTCCAAACTGGTCGGTGCCCAGGATATGGTCCCTGGAAGCCTCTGCAAACCTGTTTCCTGTATCCATGGCGTCAACTTCATAGGGAAGAGCTACAAAGGACAGAAGGAAAAGAAAGAGAATAATGGATACCAGGATTATTCCGATGTAAAGGGAGAAGTTTCTTTTCTTCATGCTATTCACTCCTTCCCTTTCTTATGGTGGGGTCAGAGAGAGCCACGAAGATATCCGTAAGGAGATTCATCAGCACCACCATGGTTGTAATGAACAGGACTATGCCCTGAAGCAAGGTTGTGTCGTGCTGCTCTACAGCTGTAAGAAGGAGTCTTCCGATTCCAGGAAGAGAGAAGATGGTCTCCACCACCACTGTTCCGCCAAACAGTTTGGCAGCCTGGTTGCCGATGAGTGTTATGGGAGCGATGATGGCGCTACGTAGGGCATAATGGATTATTGCCCTGCTTCTCCTGAGCCCCTTCACTTCACACTGGGTCATATAATCTTCACTGAAGGACCGGATCAGGGAGGAGCGGAACATTCTGGTCAAAAGGGAAAGCTCTCCCAGAGCCAATATTATGGAAGGAAGGGCAATGCTCCTTAGAAAGGAGAAGAAACCTCTGGAGGGAGAAATGTAGCCATTGACAGGAAACCATCTCAGCTTTCCGCAGAAGAAGACCAAGGCCAGAAGGGAAACCCAGAAGGAGGGAAGAGCCGAAATCAATATACATGTGCTTCTGATGATTCCATCAAGGGCCCTTCCCTTTCTCCGCTCAGAAATAAGCCCAAGTACCAGGCTCAGGATTGATGCAATCAAAATAGAGAAAATTGTAAGTGAAAAGGTTACAGGAAGATGGGAGGCAATGAGAGATGACACTTTCTCTCCGTATACTTCCGATCTTCCCAGGTCCATTTTCAGTGCAGACATCAGCCACCCTAGATATCTCTCAAGAAATGGCCTGTCTAAACCCATGGATTCCCTGAGAGCCTCCACCGTCTCCGCATCAGCATCGATTCCCAGAGCCAGGACAGCCCTGTCTCCAGGAAGAACTGAAATCACGATGAAGGTGATGAGAGTCACGAAGAAAAGTACAAGTAAAGATGAAACTATTCTTCTCAGGGCATATCGGACCATTATTTCTCCCTATATACGTCCTTGAACTTGTAGATGTTGATGGGGAATGTGGTGAAGCCTTCCACAGAGCCCTTTGCCACATAGATCTGGATTGGATCCTGGATATATAGGGCTGGAACCTCATAGGCAAGGATTCTTTCGATCTCCTGGATATATTCTGTCCTCTTATTCTCATCCAACTCAGTGGTGTAGGCAGAAAGGAGGGCATCAACTTCGCTGCTTTTATAGTTGAAGTAGTTTTCACTTCCTGTGGAGATATACTTCACTAGAAGGGCATAGGGATCCAGCCTTCCTGTGTGTCCTACTACTGTCAGGTCATAGTTTCTTCCAACATAGACTTCGCTGAGCCAATATGCCCACTCCACAATGTTGATGTCCACAGTGATTCCCACCTTCTTCAGGCTGTCAGCAATGACGATTCCAGCATTCACATATTCCTGGTAGTTCTTTGGAAGGTCCATTCTAAGAGTCAGACCTTCTCCATAACCAGCCTCCCCCAAAAGGGCCTTTGCCTTTTCCGGATCATAGCCATAGGTATCTGAAAGATCAATATATTCCTTCAGCACCACAGGGAAATGGGATCCAATCTCCTCTCCATATCCCCACCATACAGCTTCAATGAGGGCTCTCTTATCTACAGCGTAGTTGATGGCCTGACGGACTCTAAGATCTGAAAGTGCTTCATTACTGTTATTCATGGCCATGAGCTGGAGACCATTTCCAGGAGAAGCGATGATGTTGTATCCCTTGTTTTCCACAGTAGAGGCCAAATCTCCAGTTATTAGGATGATATCCACTTCCCCTGCAGTAAGGGCTGTAACCTGGGCTGTCATGTCTGGCATAACAAGTAGGATGAAGCCATCGTTCTTTACTTCTCCATTGTAATATGGGTTTATATCAAGATGGAGGCTCTGGTTCTTGGTCCAGGAGGAGAGCATATAGGGGCCTGTTCCCACTGGATTGCTCTTCAGATTCTCCTCCGTGCTGTCTACAACAGCTGCCCAGGGATAGGCGAAGGAAGAGAGAGCTGCCACATTTATCTCGCTGAAGGTGAAGACAACTGTATTTTCGTCCGGTGTCTCGATTCCTGTTATGAAAGCGTAATCCTTATATCTAAGGCTATCTTCGCCCTTAAGTCTCAGAAATGAGTCCTTCACTTCCTGACTTGTACACTTCTTTCCATTGGAGAAAGTGGCCCCTTCCCTGATAGTGAAGGTAATTGAAAGTCCATCCTCTCCAACCTTCCACTCTGAAGCAAGGGACGGAAGGAGTCTTCCATTCTCGTCAACGGTAATCAGAGTCTCATAGATATTTGAGGTCACCTGGAAGGTGCTTGCTGCGGCAGTGGCCATAGGGTCCAAACCATCTGGATCCACTGGAATTGCCATAACTATATAATCCTTCTCTTCTGCTTTCTCATTCACGCCTCCAGCAAAAAGAGAAGTCAAAAGAGCACAGAACAGAAGCAGTACAATGAGTTTTTTCATATAAATCTTCCTTGCCCAATATGGTATTATATGGACAATATTGTGTCCAATGGCCAAAAGAGAGGAAGAGATGTCCAATTCAGTCATTGCTATCCATATTCTTTTTGCCAGCAAGAAAAAATAGTCCTGCAAGAAAAAATGTAACGGAATAGGAAATAATGTCAATAGTCGCATATTCTGCGTCATTAGACGCATATATCAATCCTTATTCCAAACACCTCATCTGTCAGCTTT
>JAEDOD010000058.1 GCA_016302165.1 Sphaerochaetaceae bacterium | reverse complement strand
AATATCTACGTCCTACTTCATCAATTCCGAAAGAAATCCCAGAAGACTCCAAAGTAGAAAAGTGAAAAGGCAAAACGAGAAAGGGATGACTATATATTCTGAAAGGAGAAAGAAAAATGAAAACCTGGGATGATTACAAAAACCATGTCTTTGATGTGGATCCTGAAATAGCAAAAGACATCAAAGAAACAGAAGAAATTGCTGCAATCGTTTCAGCGATGATTGAAAAGAGGAAAGCACTAGGATTAACTCAGCGTGATCTAGCTGCCATGTGCAAAATCCCTCAGTCCTCTGTTGCAAGAATTGAATCCTGCAAGACAACTCCTAACCTTGGAACTCTACTTAATATTCTCCATCAACTTGGTCTGACTCTTACTGTTGCACAAAGGGAACAGATTCCATGACAAGTTTACTTAATGGGAAGAACGAAAGAGCGGAAATGATCTTTGATTGCTGCAGCAACAACAATAAGTAATATTCAGCAATCTCTTCAATCTTTAGGATAAAGACACTCCCCTTTCTTCCAGGTATCCTCTGATACTGTCTGTGTTACGGGGATCAAACCACTTTACGCTTTCAAAGGAGTTGAAGAACGTCATCTGCCTCTTTGCGTACTTTACTGAGTTTCTTACAATCTCCTTCTTAATAGTGGATATGGAGTACTCTCCGCTTTCCAGTGCGTCCAGCCATTCCTTGTATCCAATGCCCTGCATTCCAGGCCAGGATGAGTCTGCACCAAGGGCAAGGAGCTTTCGTATCTCCTCTTCAGCGCCATTATGGAACATAATGTCCACACGGAGTCTGATCCTTTCTTCCAGCTCCTCCTTTGGACGCACTAGGCCAATAAGGATGAAATCTATATCTGAGCGTAGTGTATCTGAAACAGGAAAGGAGGAAAGAGGGCGGCCAGTGTCTCTGTAGACTTCCAAGGCCCTAGACAAACGGTAGCGGTCACTTCTTCCGATTCTGGAAGCAGAGACGCTGTCTATACTCTCTAGGGTCTCATAGGCCCAATCCATCCCCTTTTCGTCAATCTCTCTCTGGACCTTCTCCCGAGTTATAGGAGAAGAGGGAGGAGTAAGGGAGGGCCCATATACAAGCTGCCTGAAGTAGTAGGCTGTGCCCCCAGTAATGAGAGGAATATTTCCTCGACTGTTGATTTCCTTTATTAACCTTTCTGCATCAATGCAGAAATCCCCTGAGGTATATTGCTCCCAGGGGAATCTGATGTCCACACAGTGGTGTGGTATTTTCTCTACAAGCTCCTTCTCAGGTTTGGCAGACGCTATATCTAGGTATCTATAGACCTGGACGCTATCAGCATTGATTATTTCAAAACCTTTGGAGAAGAGCTCTTCCGTCAGTCCAGTCTTCCCTACAGCCGTAGGACCGAATAGGACTATGGCCTTGTCAATTGGACTTTTCACCACCAGTATATTTGATATCGCCGTCAAGGGCTCTCTCAAGGACGTATGTGACTACCTTGCCCCCAGCAGCCTCGATTTCCTTCTTCTTGTCTGTAGCACTGTAGATGTTTGCTTCCTTGATTGCGACGCAGGTCATCTCATAGACGTTTGCTTCGCTGTCGATAAGCTTGTTGAGAACCTTCATATCCTTATTAGGTGCTGTCTTTTCAAATGAGTCGCTCAAAGCTGTTTCTCCTTATCTTTTGTCTATCTTATTCATTTTATGGAAAAGTAGTGTTTCAATCAACACACTACTTTCCTTCCTTTTTCCTTATGTTCTCCACAATGATTTCAACTATCTCTTCTGGAGTCTTGTCATCAGTGGCAATCAAGAGGTCTGCCACCTCTTCAGGCCTGGAGTTGTCGATACCGTAGATGGCCATGTAGCGCCTGGTGTCATTATTGTCCCTTCTCACTGTCTCCTGGTATCTCTCTTCATAGCTTCCACCTTCACGGTTGAAGATTCTCCTGGCCCTGGTTTCAGGAGTAGCTGTAAGGTAAACCTTCAGGTCTGCTTCCTTCAGCATCCATACAGCAAGTCTGGAGGCAAGGATGCAGTTCTCTTCCTTCATTGCCATCTCCACCTGTCTTCTGTCCAGCTCCCTATCGATATCGTAGTCGTTTTCAGCCATACGGCAGAAGGTCCAGAAGTCTACTCCCCTTTCCTCAGCCATCTGGCGGAAAGTGAAATTCACCATAGGGTATCCAAGTCTCTTTGAAAGCATTGTGGTGACAGTTGTGTTTCCGCAACCGCTTTTACTGGAAATTGCAATTCTCATTCTATATTCCTCGCCTGTTCCCTTATATCTTCAAGGACATCCTTCATCTTGACAACCTCAAGATTCACTTCAACCATCTGGCTCTTGCTGGCTGTAGTGTTGATCTCCCTGTTCATCTCCTGGCAAAGGAAGTCCAGCCTCTTTCCAACAGGTTCTTCACTTTCCAGAAGCCTATCATATTCATCCAGATGGACCTTCAGTCTGGAGCACTCTTCGTTTATAGAGTACTTCACAAGGAGAGCCGCCACCTCAGAAAGGAACCTTGGGTCATCCTTACCCTTCTCTCCAAGGAGCTCTTCATATTTCTCAAGAAGAACACTCTTGAAGTATTCCTCCATCTCCTCCTTCTTTCCTAGAACTACAGCGAGGGATGAACGGAACTTCTCTCCCAGCCTCTTCAGGTCCTCCTTGGTGCCTTCGCCGTCCCTTTCCTTGGACACAGACAGCATAGACAAGGCATCGGTTAAGGCTTTCTCCACTCCTTCCCTGTAGGTTTCAGGGTCTGAAGTGAAGGAGTCGGAAAGGACTCCCTCCATATTGATGTAATCTGAAAGAGTTGGCTCACCGGAACCAGTAAGCCTGGAGATGGAAGAGAATGCATCCTTGTATTTCAAGAGGAGGCTTTCATCCAAAGCTACTGTCCCTTCATGCCTATAGGCCTTGAAGCGGATGAAAAGGTCCAGGTGGCCACGGCTAGCTATTTTCTTGATTTCGTTATCTACATAGTTTTCATAGGAAGAAAGCATAGGATGGATGTTATGGTTTATTTCAAGATACCTGTTGTTGTAGCTCTTGATCTCTATTTCCACAGAGTAGCATTCATTCTTGAAGCTTCCGCTTCCGTAGCCTGTCATGCTCTTCATTTGATTTCCTCCTCAGTGTTGTTAAGTGTAACACATTCCCTTTCAGAGCTTTCGGTGATGGCTTTAATGAGGGATAGGGCATCTTCAGCGCTTTCCACTACGCTGACTCCTGTCAGGTGCTTCACAATGGGAGAGTATATCTCCCTTTCAAAAGCCTTCTTCAAAGCAGCGATGGGCTCATCCTCAGCGCTTACAGCAGAGATTACTACATAGTAGGCGTCACTTAGGATCTTTGCCCATTCCCTGGGAGAGTTAAGCATATTGATTCCAGGGTAAAGCAGCACTACTTTACCTCTGAACTTATCCTTCTCCTTCCTGCACTCCTCTCTGGTCCAGGGAGAAGTGAGGAGCCCCAGCCTTAAAGAAAATGAGGGTGCACCATAGCGCATCCTCATCTCTTCCGGCATGCATTTTGGTCTGCCGAACATAGCCTATAGGAAATTACTTGGAGAGCTTGGCGTTGCACTCTTTGCAGACCTTGACCTTGGCTCCGTCAACTTCCTTCTCATAAAGGCACTTGACAGCAGTTCTCTTGCAGATAGGGCACTCTGCTCTTCCGTTGTTGAACTGATCTCTGATGCCGCTTCCTCTATGTGCTTTGGACATGTCTTTCTCCTTATTCGTTAATTAACCTGAATAGCATAGACAATTCAAGGCCTTTCGGTCAATAGCTTTTCCTTTCTCAGGAGAAGGACTTCCTAGGCTTGAAGTATCTGTTGTGGCCATCCTTTCTGGATACCAGGACCACATTCTTCTTCTCTTCAACAGTGTGGGCGAAGGCAGAAAGGTCATCGAAGAATCCAATCCAGTCTCCTCCGTCATGAGGTACATCCATCTGGAAGTCTCCGTTGTCGCTGATGTGGGCAGAAAGGGATGACGGAATCTCCAGTGTCTCTGTCTCGATATTAGGAATATCGACCTCATCCATAGCCTTCACTACTACATGGTAGTCACCATTCTTATGCCAGATCACGTGGACAAAGGTGTCGTTCCTGTCCATCTCTTCATGTCTCAGGATGAAGTAGCACATTCCTGGGAAGGAAGCCATGGTCAAGTCGTCAAGTGGAGTCATATGGAACATCTTGTCTCCATCATCCTCGTCATAGTAGTAGGAGACGCTGTCAGCATATCCACGCTTCTTCAACAGCTCCTGATATCCCTTGATGTAGCTTTCCAGCTTCTCCATAAGGGAGTAATCTCTATCCTCTTCTGTAAAGACATGATATTTGAAATGGGAAATGGGCTGAAGATGGTCGTCTGACTCATAGAGATACTTAAGGTCCATCTCATCGAAGTCCATGACAATATACAGGCCGCCATAGTTCATAGGCTCTTCAAGTATTCCACCCTTCTTGTTGAGTGTAGACTGGTTTTCCAATGTTTTCTTCATATTTTCCTCCGTTAGTCTAGTTATAAAGCAAAAAATTCCATAAGAAAAGAAAAAGATGCAACACGATGCAACAGATAATTTCTAATCGATACCACCCTATCTATTCCTGGTCCTCTATGCCATATGCATCATACATCGACAGCACTCTGGAGTAGAAGCCCTTCTCCCCCAGTTTCTCCCGAAATGTTATGGTCTTGGTCTTCCCTTCCGCCTTCAGCGTCTCAATCATCTTCAGTGCTTCTTCATAGCGCTTCAGAATATCCTGGTGCATCTTCCTGTATTTCTCTAGAGTGTCCATATTAATCCTTCAAGGCTGATAGAGCCGCATTGAAAACAACGAGTGACATCTCTTCAACCTTCTCGTCACTTGGAAACTCAATGTCTTTTCTGACTCCTGTTCCCCAGTTTATGGAGTATACGACTCCAGCTGTCCTTATCCCCTTCTCCCTTAGGAGAGTGATCTCTGTGCCTCCTGTCATTCCCACTACGTCTCCTCCAAGCATTCCATAGGCCCTGACTTCAGCCTTGGTCTCGAACCTGGGACCGTTGGTGCATACGTAGACCACATCCTCCGCCGCTTCCGGGAGATACTTCTTCAGCTTCTTCGAAAGCTCCCTGTCATACGGATTTGACACATCAGTGTGCTTCACGCGTTCTGAGAAGAAAGTGATGTTACGGCCGGAGAAATCCATATAGTCGGAAAGGATGCCATAGGAAAGGAAGGGAACCTTCTCTGTTATGGACCCGACCGCATATATGGCCACAACGCTATCCACTCCCAGCTTTGATAGGGCTTCAATGTTTGCCAGATAGTTGATCCTGTGAGGAGGGACAGAGTGGCCCTTGGAATGCCTGGGAAGAAGGATGATCCCATCCTTCTCCATATATTCCACGTCGCCAAAGGGCGTGGAGACTGTCTTTGCCTGAGCTTCGAAATACTCAGATTTGTCGATTCCTGTACCGCCGATTATTGCCTTCATGAGAAGAGTCTACCACATAGAGAGCTACATAAAATACACCCATTCTTCACTTAAAGGGAAAAACTATTATTGCCCCGTTTCTCGAATCGGGGGTAGAGTATTCGAGACAACAAAACAATGAGGAGAAAATCAATGGATATAGCTAAGAAAATCCTTGTAATAACCTTCGCCCTTCTTTTCGCCTCCCTTTCCCTCTTCGCTTCAGGAGCTGTAGAGGAACTGGAGAAAAGCGAAAGTGTTCCAGTTGAGGCTGAAGCCGCCCCAGCTACTGTAGAGAGACCCGTATATGGCACTCTCGACAAGAGTGACATGTATTCCGCATTCAGCCACGCATATGGATATATGATCACAAAGTCTATCCTTGACCAGGGAATATCCCTTAATGGAGCATACTGGCTGAGAGGTATAGACGACGTATACTCCGGCTCAGCTGAGCCTTTGATTGCTGCAGAAGAAATGTCTGCTGTAATCGACGAATATGCTGTCTCCTTCTATCAGGCTGGAGAGACAGCAGAAGCTGGCGACATGCCAACATACGACGAGATCAAGGCTCTTGGAGTTCCAGAGTCCATCCTAGACAAGTTCTCCTACTCCTATGGCGTCATGTATTCAGTGCAGCTCTACTACTACAACGGCCTTGACATCACAGGCCCGGAGTTTATGGATGGAGCAGCTGAAGCCCTATGGCCAAGAGACGACAAGCCAATGACAGAGGAAGAGATGGACGCAGCAATCGCCGCCTACTCCTCATACCTGGACCAGCTCTATGCTGAATACGTCGAGACACTGAAAGTAGAGAACCTTGCTGAAGCAGAAAGCTTCCTTAGCGAGAATAAGGATGAGGAGGGAGTAATAGTTCTTCCTTCAGGAAACCAGATGATCATCATCTCTTCTTCCGACACTCTCGGAGAGACTCCATCCGCCACAGATTCCGTCATCGTAGACTACGACCTCTTCCTTCTTGACGGCAACACTTACGACAGCGGAAGCGATGTCACATTCAGTCTCCAGTCCCTGATTCCAGGATTCACTGAAGCTGTGACAAACATGCAGGTTGGCCAGGAAGCCATGGTATATATCCATCCTTCCTACGGCTACGGAGAGAGTGGAACATCAAATATCGAGCCAAATTCACTTCTCATATTCCGCATCAATCTGAAAGGAATTGCAAAATAATCAAAGATCTTTCTTTTTTCTGGGGGACTTGGTC
The DNA here is from genome assembly GCA_016302165.1 of Sphaerochaetaceae bacterium. Lineage (GTDB taxonomy): Bacteria > Spirochaetota > Spirochaetia > Sphaerochaetales > Sphaerochaetaceae > Ornithospirochaeta. The sequence goes on along the minus strand of JAEDOD010000058.1, from coordinate 4,643 downwards.
CCCCATTTCTGTTCATTATGTGTCAATTCTGCTATCCTCATGGAAGAAACAATAAAGGAATAATCTATGGCAGAAAAGAAAACAGGTTTCATGGCTGAATTCAAGAAATTCATCATGCGTGGCAATGTGCTTGATATGGCCATCGGTCTCGTAGTAGGTTCAGCTTTCACAGCAATCGTACAGTCTGTTGTAAAGGACATCATCAACCCAGTAATCGGCCTTATTATCGGAAAGATCGATTTCCAGGAGTTGAGGGTAATCCTGATTCCTGCAACAGAAGACGCTGGGGAAGTGGCAATCCGCTATGGCGCCCTGATCCAGAACATCATCCAGTTCCTCCTTACAGCCTTCGTGCTCTTTGTGATAATCAGGGCTGTAAACAGATTCAAGGAGAAGAAGGAAGCTGAAGCAAAGGCTAAGGCTGCAGCAGAAAAGAAGGAAGAGGAAGCTAAGCCAGCTCCAGTTCCTGAAGACATTGCACTTCTGAGAGAAATCAGAGACGCACTGAAGAAAAACTGAAATTGAGGCCTTCACTCTGTGGAGGTCTTTTCTTTTACATGGTCGGTATTATACTTCACCTATCGTACCGCACATCCTTCCCCAAACAGATTCTAGACAGGAAGGACATGTGGATTTCCAGGAAAGAGAGAATACAATAGAAATCAAGACTCTTCTTTTATTGAAAACTCGTTCCATACATCTGGTCTATCCAACTTTTTTACATATGTATACATGCTCCATAAAACTATTCTCCATCTACATGAAAAATCCAATCTTAGCTGTTACATTTACTCTATAGATGGGTTTTCATTATGGAGGGAAGGATGAAGAAGACCAGACTTATACCAATTGCACTCTTAGTTACTCTTATGCTCTTTTCCTGTGCAACCACAGGTAAGGAAAGTGTTCCTGTCAAAGAAGAGATAACCATTACTGAAGCAGAAGCTCCAAGGAGCGAGGATACTCCTGAGGTAGTGGAGCCAAAAGAGGCAGTAACAGTAATCATTGAAGAAGAGACGGAAGAGGAAACAGTCTCTCAAGAGCCAAGCATTATAGAGATCGCTACAGCCGAGACAGTGGAACCAGAAGTAGAGCCCATAGAAACAAGCGAAGAAGAGAGTATAGTTGAAGCTATCCCCGACTCCTTCAAGACTGTTGATCCGGGCGATGTAATCTCCCTTTTCAGCTACGCATACGGCTATAAGACCATGGAAGACATCAAGGCTGAAGGAATCAGTGTCGTTTCTTCCTATTTTCTGAGAGGAATATATGACGCTGTACTCTCCCCAATCCCGACGCTGATGAAAGCCAATGAGATAGAGACCTATATCCAGAGTTATGTCAGAAACTATTACTCCACAGGAGAGACCTTCCTTCCAGGAGATAGACCGGAGGGAATAGCTTACATTCTCTCTCTAGAGCCCACATTCTCCATTCCTGAAGCCTTCAGCTACGCTTACGCCTTCACTCTCATCAGAGACCTGGTGGATGGAGAAGTAGACATAATGAGTGAAGAGTTCATGACAGGTGTCCTGGACTCCATCTACTCATCCGAGCCCCTTCTGGACCAGAGAGGCGTAGAAGAAGCAATTGCAGCTTATATCGACTACCTTAACCAGGAGTATCTGAAGGAAGTTGAGAGAATGGGTGCAGACAACAGCAATAAAGCTTCATCCTTCCTGGAAGAGAACGGTAAGAGAGACAGCGTCGAAACACTGGAGAACGGAATCCAGATGGAGACTCTTGACGAAGACGATATTCTTGGAGACCACCCGACCCAGTATGACACTGTCCTTGTAGACTACAACGTCTACGTTATGGATTATGAGACAGAAGACCTGGAAATCATCGATGCAGACTACTACGCAGAGCTAAGACTAATCGAAATCGACAGCGCCATGAGAGACTCAATAACAGCTCTCAGAACTGGAATGGCAGCCAGATTCTGGATTCCTCCAGAGCTATTGTATGGAGAGAGGAACATCGAAGGCATAGAGCCTAACTCTATAGTTGTCTTCGACATTGCACTTCATGAGATACTGTAGAAAAAGGGGCTCCGGCCCCTTTTCCTATAGAATAAACCTGACTGTCTTGAAAGCTGTGGGAGTTGAGAGCATCACTCCTCTCTTTACAGGCCCCTCTCCAGAGTATGCAAGAAAGCGACCTTGAGACAGCTTGAAGACACCTCCCTCCACGCTGACCATCTCCTCCCCTTCCAGGCATATTTCCAGGACTATATGGGAAGGAAACTCTTCCCCAGGAAAACCTGTCTCCGAGGAAAGGTGTGCAGACACCTTATACTTCACTTCACTATTTGCCCTGCACTCATACTCCCCTACGCTGTCGTCATAGGGCTTTGAGTGGTCCATTACATATACCACATCGTCCATATGTGGGATTACAGAAGAATAAGTCTCCAGGTTATCAAGTACATCGAAAACAACCATAGCTCACCTCATGAATTCATTCTCTTTAAGTATTGTGAACACAAAGCCAAAGCTTGCGCTTACGCTGAAGCGGAAGGAAGAGGACAGGAAGTCGCTCAGGTCCTTCGATAGCTCAGCGTCAACTCTGAAGTAATATCCTTCATATCTTTCCATAAGACCCAGCTTCAGAGATAGTGAATGATAGGATAGTGTGTCGAAAGCATAGGGAGAAAGATCCCAGATACCATATAGCTCATCGGCTCTCTTTCCGTTCTCTCCTGGATGATAGAGAGAGTAGCGCCTATAGTTGTAGAGAAGAGCTGAAGAAAAAGTCAGATACCTTTCCTTATCCATAAGAGTGAAGTACCTGAGACCGACAGAAGCATCGAATATGCCATCAGTACGGAAGTTATATCCATATTCGCCATATCTATATGTATAGAGAGAGTTATTGAACCCTAGTACTCCACCCCAGCCAGCTTCTCCTGTTATTCCTAAGCCAATATCTACAGATGGAACATAAGTGAACTCTATGTAGGGAAGGATATCCGCCACATATTCCACTCCCCCATTATTGTATCTGGGGTTATTAAGAAGAGTATTCTCATCTTCTTCATTCACATACAGCCTTCCCCACTTCACACCTCCTCCCAGGAAGAACTGGGGCCTGGAGAAAAGAGGAAGAAGAACCAAGGTCATCGCAATAAGTAAAACTACTCTCTTCTTCATCCTGAGTATCCTCCAAAGGCATATCCAACTCCAAGAGTGAAAGAGAAGCGAGCCTCAGAGAAACCTCTATCAAGGAAAGCATCCTTAAAGAGGAACCTATCTATAGCTGATCCATACTCTCCTCCGAGAGAAAGGAATAGGTTATCGCTTAGATATAGATCGAACCTTGGCTCTATGGAGACTCCAAGGACTAGGGATCTGTAATCATAGGTTGAAAGATTCAATAGGGCCGAAAGCGTTAGGTCCATATAATCCCAGGGCCTAGCGCGGAATATGATTCCTCCCCCAAAAGACAGAGACATAGCCTTTCCTGGGTAACCATCATTACCGGAAGAGACAAGGAAAGGAATTGAAGACCCAAGACGGAAAGCGAAACCGAAGTTCTTTCCGTCCTCTTCATTTATGTATCCGTCAACTCCCCCCTTTATTGCTATTCCTTCCCTATGGAAGGAAGGATCCGAGGGATAAGAGACATATGGACGGGTGGTATCTACTCCCACTCCTCCCGTAAAGTAAAGGGAGAGTGAGTTATATTTGGAAGCAGAAAAGATGGCACTTTCCAACACTACTGCCAATAGAATAATCACTAGAAGCCTTTTCTTCATCACACACTCACCTTTACTCCAAGAGCATATCTAAACCCAGGATTCCTGTCATAGAGATCCTTATACACATACCCAGCTTCTCCATAAGCTTTCACAATGGAGAAGATATTCATCTCAACTCTTCCTCCAATGCTTCCCGTAATTCCTCCGGAAACCTTGGAGCCATTGATTCCTCCTCCAAAGGAGAAGGCAACATCAGAAAAGAGAATAAGGGAAGGATAAAGGTCCTCTGTAATCTGATATCCCTTCACTACTAGCTCTGTCCTGTTACCAAGGACCATGGAAGCGGGATAGCTTTCGCTTCCCCATACTGCCCTCTCTATAGCGAGCTGAGGAATGTCGCCACCAAAGGCTCCTCTGAAATCAAATCCCGACTCCACATATACGCTTAATGCATCTAAGCCCCTGCTTGGCCCGAAAGACATCTGCGGCAAATCCAGAAGAGTAAGGGCAACTGAAGCGTCAAGTGAGAGAAGGAAATAGGAATGGTCTCTCTCGCTTCTCAAGAAAGAAGGATAGTAGGAGAGAGCAATATCAGCAGAGACTCCATCCTTGGTCATCTCTGTCTCCATCTTCCAGTTTAGTGCGGCCCCTATAGATATACCGAAATCAGATAGCATCCTCATGTCTCTCGGTCCTGCTATCTTCAACTCAGGAACATAAGAGTAATCAGAGAAACGTTCTTTATTGTCTTGGCCGTAGAAGGTAGATTCCACTGCTTTTGGATTAGAGAGCCACTCAAATCTTTCATAAGCGTTCTCAAAGCGACCGTTAAGGGAAAGATAAAGGGAAACTACGTCTTCATCCATGAAGCTTTCCCTTACAAGTCCCTCCCTCAGACTTAAGTCAAAGTAGATGTACTGGACCTGGTAGAAGGAAGAAG
>JAEDOD010000057.1 GCA_016302165.1 Sphaerochaetaceae bacterium | reverse complement strand
TGGGGAGAAAAGACGTAATTAAGGCCTGAATACAACTTTTATCGCTGCGTCATCCTTATCTACAAAGTCAAAGCCTTCCTTGATATCCTCAAGCTTGAAGGTGGCATTGATCAACGGTTTTATCTTGATGATTCCCTGCTCCACCGGTCTCATGACCTCCGGGAACCATACATATCTCTGCTGCCATGTGTGGTGGACCAGACAGGTATTGATGAATTCAAGTCCGTCATCATGCCAGCGTGATATATTGAGGGTTATCGGAGTGGTGACCCAGCTATAGAACACGAACTTTCCGTTATGTCTGATCATGGCTGAGGCGGCATTGAAGGATTCTGCGCTTCCTGCCACTTCGCAGACCACATCGGCCCCGACTCCGCCTGTCAAAGCCTTCACCTTGGCCACAGGATCCTCTTCCCTGCTGTTTATGACCACATCAGCTCCCAGGGATGAAGCCAGATTCAGCTTTCCTTCCAGCACATCCACAACGATTACACAGTGGGCTCCCTTGGCCTTGGCGCACTGGGCGATGATCTGGCCAGCAAAACCTCCACCCATGACCACAACGGTGTCACCAAGCTGGACACCGGAGTTCATGCCGCTGTACATGGCACAGGCAATAGGCTCTCCAAGAGCCGCCAAGTCTCTGTCCAGACCCTTAGGAGCAGGCTGAAGCTGGAAGCTCTGGGCCTTGAAATAATCTGCATAATTGTTGTTCCAGCCGAAGGATATGACCTCATCTCCAACCTTATATTCAGAGACTCTGCTTCCTACTGCCACTACAGTACCCCCACTTTCGTGACCAAGGAGGAACGGGAACTCAGGTGGCTGACGGAATTCAGCTGTCTGGGGAGGCATGAAGCCTCTATAGAAGCTTTTGTCAGATCCGCACACTCCGCAGAGATGATTCTTTACAATGATGTCGTTTTCGCCGCAGACCAGTTCCCTTTCAATGAGTTCTATGTCATAGGCCTTGTTTAGGCGAGCCGCCCTTGTGATGAATTTTTCCATAGAGATACCTTTGCCTTAAGGCATTATCATTGGCATTTCTTGAAAAATCTTGCAGATACGCTCTGGATATGGTTCCTCATCTTCTTTGATGCAGTGCTGCCCTGATGCTTTTCGATGGCTTCAAAAATCTCCCTGTGGGCGGCAAGGGCATCCCTGACGTTTTCCTCAGTGTCGATCTGGAAGGCCAGCTGGACTGTGCTGTCGATGACATTTTCCAGATTCTTCATTATTGCATACATCAAGGAGTTGCCAGACATCTTGGACACCAGGAGATGGAACTCCACGTCATGGTCAGAGAAGGAAGGAAGATTCTTTTCGCTTTCCTCCATCTCCTTCAGGATTCTTCCAAGAGCCGCGATATCTTCATCACTACCCTTCTCTGCAGCAAGGAAAGCCTGGTTGGTCTCCAGCATTTCCCTGAATTCCAGAACTTCCCTGATCTCTGCAGCCTTGAGTGTCTCCGCAATTGGAGCGGTCTCAAGAATGGAGGAAATCTTGTTCACCACAGTTCCGTGGCCCTTTATCCTTCTTATGTATCCTGAAGCATTGAGAACCTTGAAAGCTTCCCTGAGAGTACTTCTGCTCACTCCAAGCTGTCTGCAGAACTCCTCCTCCTTGGGAAACTCATATCCTTCCGGAAGCTCTCCGGAGAGGATCATGCCACGGATGCGCTCAGAGAGAGCATCCGAAGCATAGATATTCAGATTTGCTGCAAGACTTTCAATGCCCATTTACCTGTTTCTTTCTTCCTTGATGATTTCAAGCTCCTTCTTCCAGTGGCCTCTGAAGGATGAGCAGAAGAGCTCCACAGGACCGAAGTCATGGTATTCCTCGCTCTTCAGGGCGCCGGTAAAGTATGCCTTCCTAAAGTCTTCCATTTTGTTGACCAGTTCGTCAATTATATCAAGAGCCACTGGGTCGTTGAATCTCTCGATTACAGGAAGATCAGCTTCAATAAGCTTATCTGCAGTTCCCAGCCAGTTGATTGTATTGGATACATCGCAGCCTACCCACTCTGTAAAGTGATGGAGGCCTCTGGCTCCACCATTGATCAGTCTCATCTTGGTGGATCTCATATCCATGTAGTGGCGGACCTTCTGGGCCATAGCCTTGGAAGCAAGGAACAGAGCCTCTGAGGAAATCTCGATGCCTTCGCTCTTTGCCTTCTTTGTAAGGAATTCGTCGAAGATGCCGGAAATATGGGAGATGTAGGCCACAGGAGCCTTTCCGCCAGCCCTCTCCACTCCTCTGTCATAGGCATCCAGTACATCGATGACCTGGGCCATGCTCATGACCTCTGTGCAGTTCACAGGAATTCCTTCCGATACACACTGTTCGATGGCCTTTATTCCGTCGTCTGTAGCAGGAATCTTGATCATGATGTTGTCTCCTGCCTCCCTGTTGTAGTGGGCAAGTCTCATGATTGTATCGTAGCTTTCATCAAATGGGGTTCCCTGGATGGAAACATAGCCATACTCACCGTTGGTCTTATCATAGACTTCGCGGAAGATTGCGGCAATCTTGGAGACCATCTCTCTCTGGAATGCCACGGCAGCCATGTCATCATCGCTTTCCTCCTTCAGCACCTGTCTGAGGATTTCCATGGATCTTCCGCTCTGTGTAGGATGGACCAGCATCTTATATCCATAGCTTGGATTCTGTGTGCATCCTACGGCACCGTTCTCGATTGCAAGATGTGCCTCTTCCTCTGTTACGTTGTTGATCCAGAACTGTGTCCTGGTCTTAGCCTGTACTCTCTTGAAATAGTCGCTCATAATATCTCCTCCGCCTTAATCAAGCTTCAAACCTTTGCAGTAGATTTCATATGGAACAACTGCACCTTTACTGATTTCAATCTTATCTTCAGAGAGAATCTCTCCCTTTCTGATATCCTCCTTGGCCACAGCTCCGTTAAGTACATAGAAAGGAAGGGCCTTTTTGCTTACCTTATCCCTTTCCATAAGTCGTGGGCTTACTCCCTGGATTTCATGGTGATGGCCGCTTACAGCAAAGCTATCTCCCTTTCTGAAGTCCCTTTCAGCTTCTCCCACCATAATGGAGTGCTGTCTGCAGTCAGGGTTTCCTCCCACCCTCAGGAAGTGCTGAAGGACAATGGATGACGGAGTCTGCACTCCAAGGATGTGGTATGGATGGTAGAGACACACATAGTTTCCGTTTCTGGACACCACATGGCCCTTCTCCTCCAATAGTGAGAACACCTTAGGATTGTGGACCTTCACCACTACAAATTCTCCTCCTGCGAAGCTTGCTTCGTCGGAAGCACGGAAGTTGTAGAAAACATCCACCACCCCTGTGCTGTCCAGGATTCCGCCATCCTCTTTTGGAATGAAGATGTCTGCCAGCTCGCTGATCCTTGCCACAGGATAGTTCATGGTGGCCGCTGCTGGCTTCAGGCCTGTTGCGTTAGACACCAGGTTCATTTCGCAGAGGTCGGCAGAGATTGGATAGAGCATGGAGGAAAGGAGAGCCTTCCTTCTTTCCAGAGTCTCAACTCCCTTATATGGAACCTCCTTGAGGATTTCAGGAATATTTACCACTGGGTTGTCGAAATACTTCACGTCTCCGCTATCCCTGTCGTAGATGATATCGTATTCGCTGGACTTTCCTGCAGCTATGACCTCCATGCCGTTGACCAGGGCCCAGGAGTGGAGATCCACAAGATTTCTTGGCTGGTCACCTTCTGCCAGCATATAGGATCTGCCATTCTTTTCAGCAAGGGCATTGAAGTATGGACCGCAGATGCTGTCTGTCTCCTTGGATACCATACACACGTCGATGCCGTTTTCCAGGGCGATGGTTGTAGCATCGGCACCTACCTGAGTGTTTCCTGTACATTCGATGACCACATCCACGCCGCTATCGGTCATGAAGGAATAGTCGCTGATGATAAGGTGGTCGCCGCTTCCGCTCTCCTTCACTTCATCCCGGTTTGAGCACACCTTGATCCTCTTCTCATCATATCCCAATTCCAGAAGAACGCTTCTGCATTCCTCGCTATGGCGGGAGGAGATGAAACGGAGGGCGCAGAGAGGAGACTTTCTCAGCTGGTCAATGATTGTATAACCATAGCCACGGGTTGCGCCGATGACGCCTACCTTAACCTTCTGACCTTTGTATTTTCTAAGCAAATAGTTGAAATCCATAATTACTTTCCTTTACCTGTACCTTTCTTGAGCACCTTCATGACCACTGGAGTCAAAAGCATTGCCACTGTAAGAACGATGAACACGCATGAAATCGGATGAGTCAGGAACACAGAGAAGTTACAGCGTGAAATCTCCAGGGCCTGGCGGGCCTTGACCTCAAATATCGGGGCAAGCACGAAGGCCAGGACCAGAGGAGCTGCAGGAACCTTATGCTTGTTGAAGACATATCCTGCCACACCTGCCACCAGCATTACCCACACATCGAACATATTGTTGTTTGTGGCATAGGCACCTACTACGCATACAACAGCGATGATTGGAGCCATGATCTTGTTTGGAATCTTCAGCAGATTCAGTATGAACGGAATCGCCAGGATACCAAAGAGGAGGCACAGCAGGTTTCCGATATACATGGAACCGATGAGGGACCATACGAAGTCTGGCTGGTCCTGGAACAGAAGTGGTCCAGGAGTAAGACCCCAGGCCATCAGTCCACCAAGAAGGACAGCTGTGGTGGAGGAGCCAGGAATTCCCAGGGAGAGAAGAGGAACGAAGGCGCCTACTGCCGCAGCATTGTTTGCAGCCTCTGCAGATACGACTCCTTCATAGGATCCTTCATCTGTACCCATGAGAGCCTTATTTCTGTTGACCTTTCTTTCCATCATGTAGGAAATAAGGCTGGCGCTGGTTCCGCCGGCTCCAGGAAGGAAGCCGATGAACTGGCCCAAGATTGCGTCTCTCATTGCCTGAGGAATAAGGCGTACAGTTTCCTTGAAGGAAAGGAAGCAGTCCTTATATCTCAGTCTTCCCTTGTAGGCTGCAGCCTTCTCCATCACTCCTTCATCCCTCATCATCAGCATGACCTGGGAGAAGCCGAACATTCCAATTACAAGTGGAACGAAGTTGATTCCTGCAAGAAGCTTCCAGGATCCGAATGTGTAGCGGAAGGATCCGCTGGACTGGTCTACACCGATGGTGGAGAGGATAACTCCCAAACCTGTTGCAATGAGACCCTTGGTAGGGCTGTCTCCAAGCATCCAGCCGATAGATGTAAGGGCGAAGAGCACCAGGGCAGCTGTCTCCACAGGACCGAACTTGAGACCGATCTTTGCAAGGAGAGGACCTCCGAGAGTCAGGAAGAAGACTCCCATGGTTCCACCGATGAAGGAGGCGAAGTTGGCTGTAAAGAGAGCCTTTCCCGCCTTACCCCTCTTAGAGAGAGGATATCCTTCCAATGCCGTACAGACAGCTGGAGAATCTCCAGGAATATTAAGGAGGATTGCGCTGTATGCACCGCCATACATATTTCCGTAGTAGATACCTGCCAGCATGATGATAGCTGCAGATGGATTCATCCTATATGTGATCGGAAGCAGCAGGGAACAGCCGGAAACGGAACCGATACCAGGCATTGCCCCTACAAATAGTCCCAATACTCCTCCCAGGAGACAGGACAGAAGATTTATGGGAGTGGCCGCACTGGCCAGACCTTGGAATAGAAGCTGAAAATTACTGAACATCTGTCATCTCCTTAGAGTTTGAAGATTCTTCCCGGGAACGGGATCTTCAACCATAGCTCGAACACCAAATATATGAACAGAGTGAGAATCACCGCCACCAGAAGGGCGAAGGTCCACTTCTTCCTGCTCAGCAGCAGTAGCCAGAGGAAGGATAGGGTGAAGGTGAACACTACCACTCCGAAATACTCGAATACAAATATGCCTACAATTCCAAATACTACAGGGAGTATGGATTCCAGGACCTTTGGAAGAGAGATAGCCTTCTTCTCCTCCTTCTTTTCACCGCTGATCAGCTTCTTCACGGCAGAAAGGACCATGAACACTGAAAACACCAGAACAAGGGCGGCAAATACTGTAGGCACCAGTCCTGCAGAGGCCTTCACCCCTGGAACCCATATGCCAAGCTGAAATATGCCTACATACATCCACACCAATGACAAGACAATGAATATTGCCCCGAGAATTATTTCTACTATCATGAATTATCCTTTTTGATAGGGACTGCCCTAAGGCAGTCCCCTAAGGCCTCAGTCAGGAAGCTTTGAAAGCTTCTCAAGAAGAGACTTTTCGTTTTCTACGTAGAATGCGCTGTAGTCGTCACAGTTCATGTACATAGGAGTTACGCCGTTAGCTGCGCAGTAACCCTTCTGCCAATCGTCTGTTGCACAGACCTTCTCGAAGACATCTGACCAGAAGAGCTGGGCTTCCCTGCTCATGTTTGCGTTGCCAAGGACGCCTCTTGTCATCTTGTAGACAAGCTCAGGATGTCCCATCTCTGTGAAGGTTGGAACATTCTCAAGTCCTGCTACACTGGTCCTTTCCTCTGAGAACAGTGCGAGAGCCTTCAGGTCTCCTGAGTTGATCAGAGCAACACATTCCGATGGGTTGAACATACCGAACTGTACGTGGCCACCAAGGATAGCTGTAGCGATGTCGCCAGCGCCACCGAAGAGAGTATCTGTGAACTCTACACCATAGGAAGCGTTGATATCCTGGACACAGATTCTGTCAAGCTGGTCTGCGCATCCTACTACCAGTGACTTTGGATTAGCCTTGATTGCAGCAATTGCCTCTTCCATTGTGCTGTATGGAGCGTCACCCTTTGTGACGAAGAGAACTTCGTCCACACCAAGAAGGGCAAGCTGAGTGAAGTTGCCTGATGGGATTGTGCCGGCCTTGTTTCCGCCAAGGGTATGGGCATCATTGATTGTAAAGATCACATAGTCAGGATTTGGGCTTGCGTTCACATATGCCTGTCCTGTAGCACCAGATCCACCAGCCTTGTTGGAAGCTGTGATTGTCTGAGGGCAGAGATTATTCTTCTGGATGATTTCAATGAGAAGTCTTGCCATACGGTCTGAGCCGCCGCCAGCAGATGCTGGAATGACGAATTCGATTCCCTGTGAAGGGTAGACAGACTCTGTCTGACCATTGGCGAATACGCATGAAAGTGCAACGAATGCAGCTATCATGATGATCAATGCCTTTTTCATAGTTTTTTCTCCTTTTGTTTATAAGTCTGACTTACAGACTTATGTCTTGGTTAGATTGTATCGCCTTTTTCCGTAAAGTAAACAAAAACTTTTTGTTTTTTCGTCCACCCTCCATTCTTCCTTTTCATCTCAGAAAAAAGGACCTATCCTTTTCTCCATGAAAGGTCCCACAAGAAAACAGAGCGAAATCTTATCCTTTATCTGGGAGTATTCAGACAGAATGGGATACCCTCCTTCCCTCAGGGAGATAGGAGAAAAGTTCTCAGTCTCCCCTTCTGCGGTCCACTCCGCCCTGAAGGCCATGGAGAAGAAGGGCCTTATATATAGAAAGGGCGGAGCCAGGTCCATAGCTCCTGGAGAGAAGACAGAGGGGGAAAGAAGAAATCTTCCCATCCCCTTCTTTCCAGAGGAGCCTGAAAAGGATGAGGAAAGCAAAGAGTTTCTCTTCGTCCCCATTTCCTCCTACTCTCCCTCAGCCTTTGCTTTCCGGGTAACTTCCTGGTCCATGAAGGAGGGAGGAATCCTTCCTGGAGACATAGCCATAGCTGAAAAGGAAAGGGAGCCCAAGGATGGAGACATCGTCCTTTCAAAAGCCAGGGAAGGAGAAGGGAGGATGGAGCTGAGAAGGCTGAGGATAAGAGGCTCCCTCATGGAGCTCTGGCCTGAAAATGACAGCATGGGCATCACCAGAAGCCAAAACCTTGAGATTTGTGGTATCCTTACGGAAATACGGAGGAAATACTAGTGGCGGCATATATTCTTCTGGGTTCAGAGGAAGGGGAAAAGATTGAATTCATAAGGAAGGAGAGAAGGAAAGTCTTCTCTTCCTATCCAGAGGCTGAGGAATATACCTTCTTCGGAGGGGACGAAGATGGGGAAGGAGTTTCCACAGCCCTTATGGAGTCTTCCCTCTTCTCTTCATACCGCTTTGTGGTGGTGAAGCACTTCGAGAACGTAAAGAAGACAGATTCCTCCTGGAAGGCCCTGGAGGAATGGGGAAATAATCCTACCTCGGACGCCACTGTAATCGTAACATCTTCAGACAACTATCCTACAGCCTTTCCAAAAAGCTTTGTGGAGGCTGCCGGAAAGGAGAACACCATAACATTCTGGGAGATGAAGGAAGACCAGAAGAAGAGATGGATAGTTGAGAACGTAAGGAAGGAAGGGTTCCAGATAACCCAGGACGCCATCGATGAGATCCTATCCTCTGTAGACAACAACACCCAGGAAATGAAGAACCTGGTGTCTTCAATAACCAACTTCCTGAGAATCCAGAACCAGGGAACGAGACAGATCACCCTCGACACCATAGAAGCCTACTCAGTAAGGACCAAGGGTGAGAATGGATATTCCCTTTTCTCCGCCTTGGCGGAAGGGAATCTGGAGAAGGCCCTGATGATTGTCTCCTCCATTCTCCTTAACGACTCCAGGGATCTTATTCCTGCCCTATCAGTTCTTTCCATTTCCTTCAGGAAGCTGGAGGCTGCCCTTATGATGAAGAAGGAGAGGAAAAGCGAAGATGACATCTTCAGGAACGTCACATTTGTCTCCCCATACTCCACAGTGGGAAAGAAGCCTAACGTGGGAATATCATTCAGGGAGAAGGAGACCTACAGAAAGGCCATGAGATACTACTCTCTGGAGGATGCCACCAGAATAGTGGCCCTTCTAGGCTCCTACGACAAAATACTCAAGAGCACTTCCACAGACACTGTGAAAATCACCTTCGAGACCCTCATCTACTCCATTGTAGTGAACAAGGGAAAGGAAGAAGGGCTCTCCCTCTCTCCCCCATCCCTGGAAAGCAACTACTTCAGAAATTAAGCTTTCTCAATACTCTTTCGGCAACTGTTAGGGGAATTCCTGCTCCCTTGCTTAGCTCTTCAGCTGTCAGAGAAAGGATAGCCTCCACTGTCACATATTTCTCCATTATCCTTCTGCTTCTTGCCTTCCCCACTCCCTCTATGGACTCAAGAAGGGAGAAGGAGGCCTCCTTGCTCCTCATTCTCTGATTGAAGGAAGTTGCAAAGCGGTGGCACTCGTCACGGAGGGCGATGAGAACTCTTAAGCCTGGGTCGCTATGGTCCAGAAGGATGGAAGTGTTGTCTGGAAAGACAATCTCCTCCAGTCTTTCCGCAAGCCCTACCACAGGAAATGATAGCCCAAGTTCATCCAGGGCCCTGATGGCTGCATTCACCTGACCGATTCCTCCGTCCACCATCAATAGGTCCGGAAGCTCAGACTTCTCATCCCTAAGCCTTCTGTATCTTCGAAATACAGCTTCATACATGGACTGGAAGTCGTTGATTTCATTCTCTTCAAGGCTTTTCATTGAGAAGTGACGGTATTCCTTGTTGCTGGGATTTCCATCACGGAACACTATCATGGAGGCAACTGTATATTTTCCTGAAAGCTGGGCGATATCGAAGCCTTCAAGATGACGGGGAAGCACAGAGATTCCTGTTATCTCCTTCAGTCTCTCCAGTCCTGAGGTATTATCTACGCTTCTAAGTCTCTTCTCCACATCCCTGGAGGCGTTCTCCCCTGCCATCCTCAGAATCCTATAGTGCTTTCCCTCCCTTGGAATCTCCACCTTCAGCTTCCGTCCCATCTCCTCCTTGAAGAAGGTGGATAATAGCTCAGCGTCTATTTCGTGGGAGACGTAAAGCTCCTCCGGAAGGGAGTCTCCATCGCTGTAGTACTGTACAAGGAAGGAAAGAAGTGTCTCTGTCTCGTCTCCCATACACTCGGAGCGATACATGGCCTTACCGATGAGCCTGCCGGAACGGAACTGCATTATAGACACGGTACATAGGTAGGAGCGCATCTCTATGGCTGCGTAATCCCTTCCCTCTTCATTTCTGTCCATATCGTCTACGCTCTGGTTACGCTGCATGACCCTCAAGGCTTCCAAAAGGTCCCTTTTCTTTGCAGCTGTCTCAAAATCCAGAGCCTTGGAAGCTTCAAGCATCTCCTTCTCAACCTTCTTCACCATGGAGGAGTCATCCCCCTTCAGGAAATCCTTCACCTCCTTGATGTATTCCCCATACTCCTCCTTGCCTATAGCTCCGATGCATGGGCCTGAACATTTCTTCATATGGTAATAGAGGCAGGGCTGACCTTTTTTAAGCACTCCCTGGCAGAGACGGAGAGGATAGGCTTCCTTCACTGCATCCAGATACATTCCAAGCCTTTTCCCGTCAGGATAGGGCCCGTAGTACTCGGAGCCATCCCTGATTACTCTCCGTGTGGAGAAAACCCTTGGATATTCCTCATTGGTAATCCTGATCAAGGGATAGCTCTTTCCATCCTTGAGAAGGATGTTGTAGTGGGGATTGTATTTCTTGATCAGATTGTTCTCCAGGACCAGGGCCTCATATTCGTTACCTGTAATCATGTAGTCGATGGTGGCGATCTTCTCCACCAGAGCCGCCGTCTTGGCATTCCTGTTGGGAAGGAAATAGGAGTTGACCCTTCTCTTAAGGTTCTTTGCCTTCCCTACATATATTACAGTTCCTTCACTGTTCTTCATCAGGTAGCATCCCGGATTCTCCGGAAGGCTCCTTGCCTGATCCCTTGCACTTTCATTCATACCTGAAGTCTATATTCCATAGAACAAAAAGAAAAGCTACACTCTCCTTATGGACGCATTTCTAAGCATATTCTCATCTCTTCCCTCCCCTGTCAGGGAGAAGCTTGACTCCCTTTTCTCCTCCATCCATTTCACCCGCTCCGAAAAGCTGGAGATCGTCAAGGAGGAGGCAGACCTTCTGGAATGGAAGGAGGAAAGCTTCGTCCTCTCCCACCCATTCACATCTAAAGGAAAGGACGGAAGGGACGGAGAAAGATATATCTCAGAGCTACGGCGCCACATGAAGAGGCTGAGGGAAAGCGAAACAGACTACTCCAACTTCTTTCCCCAGAAGAGAAGCCAAGGCAAGACCAAAAAGCTAATGAGTGACCAGAAGCTGGTGCTTTCCCGCTGTCCCTGTCCAGTGGACGGAGAAAAGACCAGGTGCTGCAAGCTAAGGACCCTAGATGCTGTAATGCAATGCGCCTTCGGCTGCTCCTACTGCTCAATCCAGGCCTTCTACAACGAAAACGAAATAAGGATAGTGTCAAATCTCAGAGATAAGCTTGAAGCTATGGAAATAGGAGACGATGTGTGGCACATAGGCACAGGCCAGG
>JAEDOD010000056.1 GCA_016302165.1 Sphaerochaetaceae bacterium | reverse complement strand
TTATAGCTATAGGTGAAGGTGATGGTATCCCCCACATTCTGGTTTCCATCCCTGAAGATAAGATTAAGGGTTGAAGTGTGTACAATCTTGGATTTCTTGGAAATCACAGCATTGGAGTTGCTTGTTCCGCTGACTATTTCAATCTTGTCTTCTTCTGTCCAGCACCCATATTCTTCAGAAAAATATGTAATCCACACTGGAATATGGTCGTAGTCATCACCCCATGCACCGTCCTTATTGGTCCAGATGATCTTTGGAACTGACCATTTGCCGTTACTGTCTGTTGTAGACTTATACATGCATGTGCTGTCTGTGTAGACTCCACCATTGTCAAGCCAGGAAGAATAGGCGCTGTCCCTGGCGCTTTTCTCTGTGTAGACGTAAACGCTGACTCCAGAGACAGGGCTATCGCTGTCGCTGTCCTTTACAGTGCCTCCAAGTCCTCCGTAATATACATTCTTTCCCCATTCCATAGAGCAGGAAGAGAAAAGTAGAATAAATGCAACTAATGATGATATAGCTAGATATCTAATGGACTTCATTGTCTGAGCCTCCTATTTTCCATATGTTCTCCTGATCTTTCTCCTTTCCCAAAGGTAATAGATCACAGGAGTAATGAAGAGAGTGATCAACATACTGGTCATGAGACCACCCATGATAACCTGACCAAGAGGAGCATATAGTTCTGCTCCCTCTCCTACGGCAATGGCCATAGGTATGACGCCAAGAATAGTAGTAAGGCTACTCATGAGAATAGGCCTTAATCTTGAGACAGTTCCATCTGACACAGATGAAGTAAGGGCTGATAGTTCACTTGCTACATCCAGCTTTCCTTCCATCTCCTTTTCTGTCAGGTCAGCTACAGCTATGCCCTTTCTTTCCAATAGCTGGCTTCTTCTTTCCCTGAATAGCTGGTTAATTGAATCAATAAGGATGATACCGTTATTAACCAGCATACCCATCAGTGACACTACACCGAGAATGGCAATCATGTTCATGGTAGTTCCGAAGGCTGCCAGGGACAATGTGACACCAATGATGCAGAAAGGAAGAGTAAGCATAATCTGGAAAGGCTGATTGAATCTTTCAAAGACCATGACCATTACGAAATAGACAAGGAAGACTCCAATTACCATGGCCTGAAAAATTGGGATTATGGAATCCTTTACCAGATCCCCAAGTCCTGTCTCCTGAATCTCTATTCCCTCAGGAAGAGGATTAGCAGCAAGGTATTCATTGAATCTGGAGGAGATTCCTGTGGTGGATTCTCCAACGATCTTTGCGCTGACTGTCATGGAAGGAGACCTGTCAGTATGGCTGATCTGGCTCAGCTCATTGACCACGCTCAGGTCAGTAATGGTATCTACGCTTACATTTCCTGTTTCTCCAGCCACCTTCAGCACAGTCATGAGAGACTCATTTACAGGATAGGATGAAACATTTGAGGAAAGATGGATATCATACCTGTTTCTGCTGTCGCTATCTGTGAATGTTCCCACATCAAGGCCATTGAAGAGAATGGCATTGGTCATGCCTGCCTGGTAGCTGGTAAGGCCAAGGGATGACAGATTCTCATAGTTTGCATTCATGACAGCTGATGCATCATCGTATGTGGAGGAGATGCTTACGTTTACAACTTCTTCATCAGTATAGAGATAATCCTTTATCCTTTCGGCAACTACATACAATTCATCACTGTCGCTGCCGGTGAGGGTGACACCAAAGCCTCCTCCGTTTGACATCAGGGATACATATCTGTCGAAGCCGCCATTGGCTACGTCTACAGATGCACCAGGAACCTCTGACTCCAGAAGGAGCTGAAGGTCATTGATGGCTGTATGGATATCCCAATCCCTATCCTTTACAGGAACAAGGACAATGTGCATTCCGCCCTGGTTTGGAGAGGAAGTGAAGGAGACGATATTTCCTGCAGACTGCCCGATATAGGTCAGATATGCCTTTACATCCTTCTCATCCAGATATCCTAAAACAATTTCCTCCACCTTCTCCATTCCCTTCTCCGTATCCTCCAGGGTGTAGCCATAGGGGAAGGAGATATTGATGTTGAAGTCACTGTTATCTGTGGAAGGGATGAAGGCCATCTTCTGCTGAGGGATAGTATAGGCTGTCACAAAGAGAAGACCTACAGCAAAGACAATGACCAAGATAGGCTCCTTCAATACACTCTTTATGGCCTTTCCATAGGCAATCTCCAGCTTATCTGTGCCCCTTACCACTATGCCCTTCTTCTTTGGAACCCTATACTCATCTCCTTCCCTCAGAAACTTCTTCATAAGCCAAGGAATGAAGATAAGGGCAACGATAAGGGAAGAGAGAATACTTACCATGAAGGTTACGGAAACATCATAGAGAAGCTTGCCTACCAATGAAGTGATCATGGAAATAGGGATGAAGACGACTACTGTAGTCAGGTTTGATCCCAATACAGACATTCCCACCTTATCTGTTCCATTGTCGATGGAAGAGGTGACTGAGTAGAGGGCCTTTCCATCTTTCCTATCCTGGTAGAATCTGTATGTCTCGTCGATTACAACAATTGAAGCGTCCACTATGGAGCCCAGGGCCACAACGATTCCTGATATGGAAAGGATGTTCACTGTAAGACCCATGATCTTCATGCCGATAAAGGTGAAGAATATGGAGAGAGGAATTGAAAGACCGATGACCATGGTGGCCCTAAGGTCATTGAGAAACAGGAATATCACAAGAATGGCAATGATGATTCCCAGGACTCCAGACTGTATGACAGTGCTCATGGATGAGCTGACGATGCTCTTATCTTCAGCAATGAGCTGGAAAGAAAGGGCTCCTCCTGTCTCAGCTTCACACTCCTCAAGAATCTTCTCAATTTCATTGGTGATCTTTATGGCGTTGCCATCACTACGCTTGAACACATCCACCACAACCACATCTCCTTCAGAAGAGCGGATATAGTAGTCACGGTCGCTATAGGAAAGGGAGACGTCGGCCACGTCAGACAGTCTGATTATCTTCCCCTCTTCGCTGGCTCCTACAGGAAGGTTCTTAATGTCATCGAGACTGGTGAAGGAGCCGTCATAGCGCATATTCACCTTCTTCCCTTCATACATGGCGGAGCCAAGAGGAATGGAGTTGTTGGAATAGGACAGCATCTGGTATACGGCAAGAGGACTGATTCCTTTGCTGTCCAGGTCCTCTATCCTCAGCACAATATTCACTTCAGGCTCAGCTGTACCTGATACCTCAATGCTTGACACTCCATCAATCTGTGTAAGCCTGGGCTTTACAGTATTCTCCACATAGTAGGAGATGGCACCCAGGTCCTCTCCTCCATAGATGGCGAAGGTGGCTGTGCTCAGCATTGCTGATCCTCCCAACATACACTGTGGTAGACCTGAAAGGCCATCAGGAAGATCATTCTCCATTTCCCTGATCCTGTCTCTTACTTCCTGGATCTTATCTTCAGGCTGGACTCCATCTGCAAATGTGATGATAGTGATTCCAAGACTGTTGGAGGCTGTGGAGGATACGCTTCTGAAGTCTGAAAGAGTGACGAAGTCATCTTCAAGAATATCGATTACTTCCTTCTCTATGTCTTCACTGCTGGCTCCAGGCCATACTGAAACCACATATACCTGGGGCATATTTATTTCACTTACAAACTCAACGTTTGTAGTGAAGATTGCAAAGATTCCGAAGAAGGCCAAGGCAATGAGGATCATGCCTATGACCACAGGATGACGGACAGAAAACCTTGAAAGCTTCATCTCTAGTATCCCTCCACCACCACTACACTCTGACCGTCAAGGACCTTGGACTGTCCTCTGTAGATAAACCTTGTATCTGCAAAGCTGTCGTCAATCTGGAAGTATTCGTCGTCAGAGAGAAGAACAGGAAGAGAATGGTACTTTGCCTTCATGCTTCCGTCCTTAGCCTCCTCCACAGAGTATAGGCTACCGTCCAGCTTCTTCACGCTCTGAGGAAGGGAAAGCACATTCTCCTCCCTGTATATTACGTTGATGTCAACCATCATTCCTGGGCGGAAGGCTGAAACATCCCCCTTCAGCTTCACCTTGGCAGAGAATGTCTTTGTTGTGGGGTCGATATATGGAGAAAGGGACACCAGGTCAGCTTCAGCCACATAAGTCTCATCCCCAACCTTCCTTTCCACTGTGATCTTTATATCTTCTTTCCTGGAATACATTTCCAGATAGTATTTCTCTGGAATTGACACATTTACAATCAGCTTTGAAAGGTCTGCCACCACACAGATAGGAGAACTGCTAGTTGCTATCCCCCCCACAGCACCATCTGTCATAAGGATGGTACCTTCCACAGGAGTATCTACATAGCAGTAGCTCAGCTGCAGCGAAGCAAGGTCATACTGGGCCTTTGCAGCATCCCTCTGAGCCTTCACTTCATCGTAGTTCTGCTCTGTAGCTGCGCCTTTTTCATAGAGGGCCGATATTCTCTTCAGAGTGGCTTCATAGGCAAGATACTGGGCTTCCGCCTGCGCTTTCTGTAGTTCGTATGGCTCAGGATCTATTACAGCCATCACCTGGTCCTTCTTTACTTCCATGTCATTTTCAGCATAGAACTCCAGGATTGTACCCTGGACGAAGGGAACCACAGGAACCATGGCCTCAGCCTCGATATATCCTGTGACCTTGTAGCTTTCCTGGATTACACGTCTCTCAGGATATATCACGGATACTGGGGTCTCCGGAGAAGAATAGGTGGAGCTTTCCCTAGTGGAGAAAAAGAATGCTACGCCAAGAAACATCAAGGCGACCAATATCAACACTACTATATATTTGACCAGTCTCTTCATCATAATTCAATTAGCTAATCTAATAATAAAATCCCTATTCAGCTACCACAAAATTGTTAATGAAATATTTAATGCATTTTTCCTACTATATTGACATTAGTCAATAATCATATGAATATATGAGTAGATATTCATATATTAGAGGTTTCTATGGTCTTTAGATACAAAATAGATAAGGAAAACGAAGTAAACCTGGAAAAGCTGAAAAGCATGGATGGTGTGGAAGACATCACCCTTAAAGACAATGTACTGGTCATCAAGGGAGACGTGGAGTCGAAAGAAATTGAGAAGTCCATATCCTCCCCTACCCATTACACCTTCTTCGACATTAAGGCTGAAATAGACTGCCCAAATTGCGCCAAAAAGGTTGAAAGGGCACTATCCGCCCTTCCCTCCACAGCTTATGTGGATTTCAACTTCCAGAAAGGCAGACTGAAGATCATCTCATCCCTTGCTCTGGATGAAATAAAGAAAGAAGCAGAAAAAGCAGAAGATGAAATTGTCTTTCCAGAAGAGAAGAAATACAACAGATACTCCTTCTCTGTCTCCATTGACTGCGCAGACTGCGCCAGAGAGGTGGAAGAAGGACTGGCAAAAAGAGAAGACGTGAAGGAGGTGTCCATAGACTTTCCAAAGGCCAAGATGACTATCCTGACTTCCATGACAAGGGATGAAGTGAAAGAAAAGGCAAAGGAAATCGAGGAGGACATGGAATTTCTGGATGGAGAGCCAGTCCGACTTGTCTTCTCCGTTTCACTGGACAATAAGGATAATGCCCGAAGAATTGAAAGGGAACTGAGGAACAAGGAAGGGGTCAAGAAGGTACGCTACGACTACCGGAAGGGAAAGCTCCACGTCTACTCCTCTCTAAGCGAGAAAGAGATAATGAAGGAAGCTAAGGCTATCGAAAGCTCCATAGTCTTCCATAGCTCCATGACAGAGGAAAGAAGCGACTACTCAATTTTCAGAGTAATAGTCTCAATACTCCTTCTGATCATTGGAAAGGTTACGTCCATGCCCATCCTATCTGTTCTCGCCTATGTGATCTCAGGGTACGATGTACTATGGAAGGCATTGAAGAACACAGCCAAGGGAAAGGTCTTCGATGAGAACTTCCTTATGGCTCTGGCCACTATAGCAGCCTTGGCTGTAAAGAACCAGGAAGAGGCTGCGGCTGTAATGATCTTCTACCAGGTGGGAGAATACTTCCAGCATAAGGCCACAGAAAAGAGCAGGGAATCCATTGGAAAGCTATTGGACCTGAGCACGGACAGCGTAAGCGTGAAAGTGGATGGAGAGTGGAAGGAAGTGGACCCGGAGGAAGTTGAAATCTCCGATGTCTTCATGGTGAAGGCAGGCGAAAAGGTTGCCCTTGACGGAGAAATCATTGAAGGAGAAGGCTTCATCGATACCAGGGCCCTTACAGGTGAATCAGTTCCTGTAAAGGTGACGAAGGGAGACAAAATCCTTAGCGGCAGCGTCAACGGAGAATCCACTCTACTAGTGAAGGCCACTTCCCTATATAGGGATTCAACAGCGACTAAGATCATGAAAATGGTGGAGGAAGGTGAAGGAAGAAAGGCAGAAAGCGAGAAGTTCATCACCACCTTCTCCCGTTATTACACTCCAGCTGTATCCTGCATGGCCCTTCTTCTAGCACTCATCCTTCCTCTCTTCGGCCTCAGCTGGAAAGACAGCATCTACAGAGCTGCAATGCTACTTGTAATATCATGTCCCTGCGCCCTGGTTCTTTCCGTGCCTCTTACATACTTTGCATCCATGGGAGCCTTTGCAAAGAATGGAATCCTAGTGAAAGGTGACGACGCAATCCAGCGCCTGAAAAAGATTGATACAGTTGCCCTGGACAAGACAGGAACTCTTACAGAGGGAGTATTCTCCATCCAGTCTATCGAAAACCTATCTGTGCCACTTGACCACCTTCTCACTGTGGCAAAAGCCATTGAAAGGGAGTCTACCCATCCTATTGCCACAGCTATCATGGCGAAAGATGGTGGAAAAGAAGTAATGGCTGAGAAAGTGGTAAACATCAGCGGCATTGGAATGGAAGGCATAGTTGAAGGAAAGAAAGTTAGAATCGGATCAATCCGCATTGCCCAAAATCTTCCCATCCTAGACAAGGAAGGAACCCATATCTATGTAACTGAAGAAGATAAGCTGATTGGAATCTTTGTCATCTCAGACAGGATCAGGAATAATGCAGCTTCTGCCCTGGCTTCTCTCAGAAAAGAAGGAGTGAAGAAGCTCTTCATTCTCAGCGGAGACAGGAAGGAAAGGGTGAAGGCAACTGCTGAGGCCCTCTCTATGGATGGCTACTACGGAGAGCTTCTTCCGGACGAAAAGCTTCTGACCCTTGATAAGCTGAAAAAGGATGGAGTCACAGCCTACTGCGGAGACGGAATCAATGATGCTCCAGCCTTGAAACGGAGTGACGTTGGCATTGCCATGGGAGGCGTCGGATCACATAGTGCCATTGAAGCTGCCTCAGTAGTGATCATGGATGATGACATCTCGAAGCTACCTCTCTCCATAAGGATGGCAAGACGGACAGAGACAATAGTGAAGGAGAACATAATCTTCAGTCTCTCTGTAAAGGCAATGGTCTTCATCCTGGCCTCCTTTGGCCTCTCCAACATGTGGCTTGCGGTCATTGCTGACACAGGAGTAAGCCTTATTGCTGTGGCCAATGCATTGAGGGCCCTATATTTCAGAAAGAAATGATGTTTTAGAAGGGAGTAGATGGTACAATTGTCCTATGGAAAAGATTTCAGACAATTGGCTCTTTACTCCCTCCTGGGATGAAGGCTTCAAGAAGGCGGAAAAAGTCCGCCTACCTCATACTGTCAGTGAGACACCGCTCCATTATGCAGATAGCAACGACTATCAGATGGTGTCTGGATACAGAAGGACCTTGGTCCTGAATGAAGAAGACAAGACCAAAAGGCTTTTCCTCTTATTTGAAGGAGCCGCCCACATTGCAACCATCTACTTCAACGGCAAAGAGCTGTTTCAGCATAGATGCGGTTACACTTCCTTCAGGGTGGAGATTACAGAATACGCCAAAGTCGGAGAAAATGAGATCCTTGTGAAGCTTGACAGCAGAGAGAATAGCTCCATTCCTCCCTTCGGCTTCGTCATCGACTACCTTACCTATGGAGGCCTATACAGGGATGTCTTCCTTGATAGGCGAAGTTCCACCTACATCAGTGACCTATTCATCAAGACCCCCACTCTCACATCTCTCCAGGTAGACTACACTTTGGACGGAAAAGAAAGTGGCACAATTCTTTCTGAAATCCTTGACAGCAAAGGAAATGTTTTATTCTCTTCCTCCTCAGATTCCCTTACTTTCAAGAAGGATGGACTTAATGTTTCTCCCTGGTCACCTTCATCCCCTACCCTCTATACTCTACGCTCAACACTCATAATAGACGGAAAGGCTGTAGACCAGAGGGAAGACACCTTCGGCTTCCGTACTGTCTCTTTCAAGGGAAAAGACTTCATTCTAAATGGAGAGAAGTTCTTCTTCTACGGCCTTAACCGCCACCAGTGCTGGCCCTACATCGGCTACGCTGCACCGGAGAGAATGCAGAGAGAAGATGCCAGAACCCTGAAATATGAGCTGGGCTGCAATACTGTAAGGACCAGCCACTATCCTCAGAGCAGATACTTCATAGATGAATGTGACCGCATCGGCCTTCTGGTCTTCACAGAGATTCCAGGCTGGCAGCATATAGGGGATGAGGATTGGAAGAAGACAGCTATCCAGAATACTGAAGAGATGGTCCTCCAATACAGAAACCACCCTTCCATATTCCTTTGGGGAGTAAGAATCAACGAAAGCCTGGACGATGATGATTTCTATAGGCGAACCAATGAAGTTGCCCATACTCTTGACCCCACCAGGCCCACCAGCGGAGTAAGGTATCTGGAAAAGAGCTCCCTACTGGAGGATGCATACGCCTTCAATGACTTCTCCCATAAGGGCGATAACAAAGGAGCAAAGGACAGGAAGCATGTCCTGAAAGAGAAAGACAAGCCTCTCTTCATTTCAGAAGCAAACGGCCATATGTTCCCCACAAAGGCCTATGACAACTGGGCAAGGCGACAGGAGCATGCCCTAAGGCACGCAAGAGTCCTTAATGATGCCATGGCTGACGGAGGACACACAGGATGCCTGGAGTGGTGCATGGCAGATTATGCTACCCATAAGGATTTCGGCTCAGGAGACAGAGTGTGCTACCACGGAGTACTGGACTCCTTCCGTAACCCTAAGGATGCAGCATATATGTGGAGAAGCCAAGGGGAAAGTGAGGAAGTGATCCACGTCTCCTCCTCCATGGATATTGGAGACTATGACGGAGGCTTAAGAGGTAAGGTGTGGATTTTCACCAATGCTTCCAGTGTAAAGGTAAAGAAGAATGGCAAGGAGATATCAACCATATCCTCCTCACCTTTCAAAAGCCTTCCCCATGGACCCATGGCATTTTCCGACATCATCGGAAACCAACTTGAAACTGAGGAAGGATATTCAAAGGCCAAGGCGAATATTGTCAAGGAATGCCTGAATGCAGCTGCAGAGAAAGGATTCCAGAACCTGGGAATAAAGTATCTCTTGAAGCTTCTTTGGTGCTCTCTCCGTTATGGCCTTTCCTTCAGCGATGGAGTGGAGCTATACGGAAAATATGTTTCCCTTTGGGGTGGAGAGTCTACAAAATGGGAATTTGTCGGAGTATGGAACGGGAAAGAAGGAAAGAAAGTGACACTTTTTCCCAGCTCTTCCCTTTCCCTCGCCATCTTTACCGACACTGATACTCTTTATGAAGGTGACGGCTACGATGAAACTCTCATCAGGCTAAGGGCCATTGACGATAACGGCAATGTGGCTCCCTATGCAATGCTACCTGTAACAGTGGAGGCTGAAGGCCCTGTAACGATAGTAGGCCCCAAAGTGGTGGTGCTTGAAGGGGGCATGGGCGGAGTAATCATAAAGACCAATGGAAGATGCGGAAAAGGAAAGGTCCATTTCACTTTCAATGGAAAAGAAAGCGAAGTGGAGTTTATCGTCAAGGAGAAGAAATGATGGATATATCCTGGACCCTTACATACACCACAGAAAGTGGCGAAATGAGGAAGGAAGGAAAAGAGAAGCTATCTTCAAGTCTCATAATAAGAACGAATTTGGGAGAAGCTGTCATAGAAAAGGTGGAAGCCACTATTGTCCTGGACTATGGAAAGGATGCCAGATTCTTCCTTAATGGTTATCAGACCTGGACACACTCTCCGGAACACAGTATGGACAGTAGGGAGAGAGGCCTACATGGAATTCCTTCCTTCATAAAGAATAAGTACAATCTTTCAGGCTACGGTGACTATAGCTTTGTAGAGTACCCCAATAAAAAGGGCCTTCTACATGGCTTTTCATACATGACAATCCGGGAAGGAGACAATTTCACTCTCCTTTCCTCCCTGGACGAAAGACCAGGGTGGACTATTTTCCATCTGGACGCAGAAAGGAAAGTGCTGACTCTTACTAGGGACGCCAAGGGCCAAAAGGTCAATGGAGAATATGATGCATTCTCACTCTTCCTGGCCAAAGGAACGGAAGAGGAAGTGTACTCAGCATGGTTCCACGCCTTAGGCCTCACTACTGTTGCCAGGCCCCTTGCAGGTTACTCTTCCTGGTACAACAGATATCAGGACATAAGTGAAGAAACAATAAGGGAAGACCTGAAGGGGGCGAAGGAAATACTAAGAAAGGGAGACCTGTTTCAGATCGATGACGGCTGGGAAATTGCTGTAGGTCAGTGGGACCATGACGAAAGGAAGTTTCCAAAGGGCTTGAAGCCACTGGTGGATGAAATCCATGATTCAGGATTCCTTGCAGGCCTATGGCTTGCCCCATTTGTGGCAGAGGAGAACAGCTCCCTTTTCAAGGAGCATAAATCCTGGCTTCTCTCTCGAGATGGAGAAGGCTACAAGTGTGGCTGCAACTGGTCAGGTTTCTGGGCTCTTGATATTGATGACAAAGAAGTCATCGATTATCTAAGGAAAACCTTTGACAAGGTATTCAATGAGTGGGGCTTTGACCTGGTGAAGCTGGATTTCCTCTATGGAGCAGCTCCCTTCCCCAAAAAAGGGGAAAACAGGGCGGATAGGATGATAAGGGCCATGGAAATGCTTAGGGAGCTTTGCAAAGATAAGCTGATCCTTGGCTGCGGAGTTCCTGTTATGGCAGGCTTCGGCCTTACAGATTACTCAAGAGTATCCTGTGATGTGACCCTGGACTGGGACGACAAGCCATGGATGAAGATAATCCACTCCGAGCGTCCTTCCACAAAAAGGGCCATTGAGACAAGCTTCAACAGAAGAATGCTCAATAAAGGCGCTTTCATTACAGACCCTGATGTGTTTTTCCTGAGAAAAGAGAATATCCATCTTTCAAAAGAGAGGAAAAAACTTCTTGCAACTTTTGCAGCCCTCAACAAAGGCCTCTTCCTTACTTCAGACAACCCTTCCCTCTATGGAGAGGAGGAAAGGAAAGAATATGAGAGAATAAGGGATATATGGGAGAATGCAGAAGATATAGAAGTGGAGAGAGGTGAAAGGACAATCATCCACTACTCTCTCCACTCGAAAA
>JAEDOD010000055.1 GCA_016302165.1 Sphaerochaetaceae bacterium | reverse complement strand
GAAAAAAATGAAAAAGATCGTTGTTTTCATGCTCGTTCTCGTAACTGTCTTCGCTGCTTTCGCAAATGGAGCATCTGAGACAAGTGCAGCAAAGAAGATCTATGTCCTTGGACCTACACCTGACCACGGTTGGACAGCACAGGCTGGTTCCTATGCTCAGGCTAAGTGTGAGGAAATCACAGCTAAGGGTGAAATCAAGGCTGTCTACATGGCTGCTTCCTCTGGTGAAGAGCAGGTTGACCAGTGTAATACAATCGTTGCTAACGGAGATGCATCCGGCGTCGTCATGATGGCTCTCGATGATTCCGCAGCAGCTGGCCAGGAAGCTCTCTATGCAGCTAAGATTCCTTTCATCTCTTTTGACAGATTCATTGAATCCACAATGGATTATGCAATCCTCAACTACTCCGGTAACAACTGGCAGTGTGGTGCTGGTATCGCATATTGGCTCCAGAAGAATGGAATGAAGCCAGGCGACACAGTCGTTACACTCTATGGTGACAATGGTACAGTATGTAAGTACAGAGAAGAAGGCTTCAGAGACTTCCTCATGGGCAACATCGACTACTCCGACCAGGCAACAGGAAAGAGCTATCACACAACAGAAGTCTGGACAAAGGAACAGCTTGACCCAGTCTTCAACACATACTCTGTTGTATGTAACTGGTCTGCAGACGGTGCTTATGACTACCTGGAGCAGAAGCTTGACGAAATCGTTGCAAAGGCTGACACAAACCTCTACATCTATTCAATGGATGACGAGATGACATTCGGTATGCTCAACCTTATCGAAGGTTCCTCCCTCTCCGCAGCTACAAAGGCAAAGCTTGAGAGCCTCAACGTATACATCTCCGCTATCGGTGGTATGCAGGAGCTCTATGATGTCATGAGCGGAAAGGCTGAGCAGCAGGCTAAGATTGCCAACCAGTACTTCGATGATATGATGAGCGTCTACTTCAGCCCATCCATGATGAAGAGCGTCATCGACAAGATGGTCAACTTCCTCAACGGCGACTGGTCTTACAAGAACGGCGATGTTGATACAGAGCCTGTCTGGATCGTAGACCGCGTAAACGTCAACCAGTACGAAGGATTCCTCGGACATTAAGTTTCAGGACCAAAAGAGTTTGGGCGGATGTGCATCAGCACATCCGTCTCTATATGATGGGAGCAGCTAATGGCAAAAATTCTCGAGATGAATCATATTTCCAAGTCATTCGGAGGAGCAAAGGCTCTTTCTGACGTCCATTTCGAGATGGAGGAAGGGGAGGTCCACGCCCTTCTTGGAGAAAACGGTGCAGGTAAGTCTACACTTATGAACATCCTTTCAGGAGTACTTACCGCCGACAGTGGAAAAATCACATTTCTTGGTAAGGAGTATACAGCTCCAACCATCAAGGAAATGGAGGAGGCAGGACTTGCCTTCGTCCATCAGGAACTTAACGTGATAAATGACCTTTCCGTTGCAGACAACATCTTCCTGAGAAATGAAATCAGGAACAGGTTCGGTCTGATCAATGAGAAGGAACAGATAAAGAAAACCAAGGAGCTCTTTGAAAGCCTTGGAGTCGATATGGACCCTACAGCCATGGTCTCGACTCTCAAGACCAGTGAGAAGCAGCTTCTTGAAATATGTAAGGCCCTATATAGGGATGCAAGACTTCTTATCCTTGACGAGCCTACCACAGCCCTTTCCAATGATGAGATCGAGCATCTCTTCGGTATTCTAGAGAGACTGAAGAAGGAAGGAAAATCCTTCATCTTCATCTCCCACAAGATGCCAGAAATCTTCCGTATCGCAGACCGCTACACTGTATTCAGAAATGGACAGTTCATTTCCTCCGGACTGATAAAGGATGTGGATGCCCAGAAGCTTACCTCAGATATGGTGGGAGTAAACTATGTGGATGCAGACTACTATGAGCCTAGGGAGCTGGGAGAGGATATCCTCCGCCTCCATAACTTCTCAGGCCATGGCTTCAGTAAGGTGGACCTGGTGGTAAGGAAGGGAGAGATTCTCGCCTTTACCGGTCTGGCAGGCTCAGGAGCCAGTGAAGTGATGCAGACCATGTTCGGTGTACTTCCCATTGAAGGTGGATACATTGAAGTGAATGGTAGGAAGATAACTGGAAAGATCGGATCCTTCATGAAGAGCAAGATCTCCATGCTTCCTGCAAACAGAAAGGAGAACTCTGTAATTCCAGACCTTTCAATTCTTGAGAACTTCTACACTTCCGAACATGTGCTGACAAAGAAGAAGCAGTTCATCAATGAGAAGAAGGAAGAGGAGAAGTATCTGGCACAGAAGGAAAAGCTGAAGATCAAGGCTGAAGACAGCTCCCTTGGAATATCCTCCCTCAGCGGCGGAAACCAGCAGAAGGTGTTCCTTGCACGTTGGCTCAATACAGGAGCGGAAGTGCTGCTTTTCGACAACCCTACCCAGGGCGTTGACGTAGGAGCCAAAAGCGAGATCTACAGATTGATCCTGGAGTTTGCAAGGCAGGGACAGACTGTAATCATCAACACCCTTGAGATTCCTGAAGTCCAGAAGGTTGCAGACAGATGTGTAGTGTTCTACGAAGGTAGAATCGCGACAATCCTTGAACATAAGGATGTTACAGAACAGGTGGTTATGGCTTATTCCACCGGAGCCAAGAGAGGATAATGGTTATGGATGCTAAGAAAATAAAGAACACAGTGGGAAGGGCCTGGTCCCAGTATTCCTTCATAATCGTCATGTTCATCGTGATGATCGTATATGCAATTGCAATTGGAGCCAACGGCAACTCCTTCAAGTGGAGCCACATTGCAGCAATTCTGGGTAGCCAGAATACCTGTATCGTAGGAACAATGGCCCTTGGTATGGCCCTGGTCATCATCACCGGTCAGATTGACCTTTCAATCGGCTCATCACTGGTATTGACCACCAGCGCCACAATTCTGGCTTTCAACGTCACCAACTCCATCTTGGTCATGATCCTTACGGCCCTGGTGGTGGGAAGCCTCTGCGGTCTCATCAATGGACTCTTGGTAGGCCTGGCAAAGATGCCTCCATTCATCGTCACTCTTGGAACCATGCTTATCTACAGGT
This sequence comes from Sphaerochaetaceae bacterium, assembly GCA_016302165.1. Classification (GTDB taxonomy): domain Bacteria; phylum Spirochaetota; class Spirochaetia; order Sphaerochaetales; family Sphaerochaetaceae; genus Ornithospirochaeta. The sequence continues at coordinate 8,416 of JAEDOD010000055.1, read as the reverse complement.
CCCTGACACTTTCCTTCGTCAGAACCATGGATTCCTCTGTGACAGGTTCCAACTCCAGCCAGTTTGCCATGATCAGGACAAACAGCAAGTATAACTTCCTGAGAATGCAGTTCGGAACCGGAAAGCTTGAAATCGGCGGCTTCTCCATTCCATACATCACCTTTGTATTCCTCCTGATGGTCATACTGTTTGTTGTGATCAGCAAGAAGACAAAGTATGGAAAGAGCGTCTATGCTGTGGGCTCCAACGAGAAGAGCGCGCACCTGGCAGGAATCAACACCACATTCGTGAAGATTTCAGTATTTGTAATAACAGGATTCCTGGTGGGAGTCGCTTCCTTCCTTCAGGCATGTAAGATTGGAAACATCACTCCAGCCTCCTCCGGACAGAGCTATGAAATGTATGCAATTGCAGCTGTAGTACTTGGGGGAATCAATATGGCTGGCGGAAGAGGAAAGATGCTTGGAGTATTGTTTGGAGCTCTCTCCTACACGACAATCAACTTCATCATCGTCTCCATCCCATCCCTCAGCGTAGATATCCAGGATACCTTCCAGGGACTGGTCCTGATTATAGTAATCCTTATCCAGACAGCTGGTCCTGTAATCAAGGAAAACATCCAGACAGCAAGAAGAAGACGTCTGGCGGCAGACTGATAAAAGAAGAATCAATGATGAGGGGCTCGGATCACCGGGCCCCTTCCTTATATCTACATTTTCCAGATTTCAGGAGAAGTGGAGGAGATGGCTATGGCTCCGCTATTAAGGGCAGATAGTATTTCCTCCTTGTCTCTTATGAGGCCTCCTGCAACGATGGGGATGCCCAGACCTGAAAGCTCCCTGATGACCCTATTGAGGAGGCCAGGCATGACTTCAAGGAAGTCGGGGCGGGTGGTCCTGATGTGGGAGATGGTGTTTTCAAGGGCCATGGAATCCACAATGAAGCTTCTTTCTCCAGCCACCAGTCCCAGCTCCTTGGCTCTCTTTACCAGGTTGTCACGGGTGGAGATTATGCCGTCTGCCCTTGTCCGGGTTGCAATATAGTCGACAGCAATGTCTTTTCCCGATAGTCCATTGATCAGGTCCGCGTGTACTATGACAGTCTTTCCCTTTTCCTTCAGCGTCTCCACTATCCCCGGAATTGTGAGAATGGTGCCATAGAGGACGAAAACCACTTCAATCTCGCTTTTTGATGCCTCCTCCAAGAGCCTTTCGCTATTTACAGCGGCAATGATTGGGTTAAGGGAAAGAATCTCTCTGATGTTCACTGTCTCTTTTCAACCTTCCTTGTTGCAATCAAGTCTACACCAGTCTCCAGTACATTTGGAACCATTATATCTCCAATCTCTATGGGAGCCTCCACCACTGTGTTCCTGATTGCTTCAGCTACATCAAGAATTCTATCTTTTGGCAGAGGCAAGGAGCTTTTCACGGAGCACATCTCCTCATTTCCTCCCATAACCCTTACTGAGGAAGTGAAGACCCTTACTGGAGAAGTGACTTCACTTTTTGCATACTCTTTTCCTCTCTGGCAGGAGTTACCTTCCACCGATATTATTTCCTCTTCAAACTCGATAGTAATCTGGCACCCTAGAGGGCAGCATATGCAGGTAAGATTTCTAGTCATCAAGCTTTTCCTCCATAACCCTTATGGTTTCAATTCTTCCCATCTCCTTCAGCTTCTCCCCTTTGATCCTGACTGTCTCCATTTCTCCTGGAGCCATTATCCTTCGTCGTCCCCTGTACGCTTCCTTTCCGTTTATCTCTACCTTCACCACTCTGTCTCTCATCACTTCTGAGACGCGGAAACGAAGAGTAAGGTCATCTTCAATTCTTTCATTCACTTTGCTGGGAACTGAATATCTTATGGCACCTTTTGTCTCCACAGGGACCTTCGCTCTTCCCTTTACTTTTCCCAGCGCATAGAGTGCGGCCTCTTCTCCAGCCTTTTCTGCCTCCTCTGAAACATAATCCACCAGGTCGTGTACATGGAGGACATTGCCTGCAGCGAAGATTCCTTCCACTTCGGTACTGAAAGTATCATCAACAACAGGGCCTCCAGTAATTGGGGATAGAGGAATTCCTGCCTTTCTTGAAAGCTCATTCTCAGGAAGAAGCCCCACAGATAGAAGGAGAGTATCGGCATCGAAGTGGATTTCGCTTCCCTTGATCGGCTTCTTATCTTCATCGACTTTGGATACCACTATGCCTTCAACTCTCTCCTTTCCTTCGATTTTGGTTACTGTATGGGAAAGGAGAAGAGGAATGGAGAAGTCATCAAGGCACTGGACTATGTTTCTCTTAAGGCCGGAGGAGTAGGGCATCAGCTCCACTACAGCCAGGACCTTGGCACCTTCCAGTGTCATGCGCCTGGCCATTATCAGGCCGATATCTCCAGAGCCCAGGATCACTACTCTTTTTCCCAGCTTTCTTCCTTTAAGGTTCACCAGATTCTGGGCTGTTCCTGCGCTGAAAACTCCGCTTGGCCTTGTTCCTGGAATATTCAGTGCTCCCCTGGGTCTTTCCCTGCAGCCCATGGCCAGTACTATGGACAATGTGGAGACAGTTCTCAATCCTTCTTCTGAGATATATGTGACAGAGTGGGGTGCAATGCTTAGCACAGTAGCACCAAGGATGTAGGGGATATTCTCCTTTTCCACCATATCTATATACCTATATGCATATTCCGGGCCTGTAAGCTCAGTCTTGAAGGTATGGAGACCGAAACCGTTGTGGATACACTGGTTCAGGATGCCTCCCAGCTTTTCCGAGCGTTCAAGAATAAGAATATTCTTGGCTCCCTTCCTTTTTGCTCCCAAGGCTGCAGATAGTCCTGCGGGGCCTCCGCCCACTATTACTGTGTCATAGGTCATAGCTGTCCTCCATGAGTATTAAGGAACCCTTGCTGTTCTTTGTAATGTTCTCCAATGGAATGGAAGCGTATTGGCTGATAAGCTCCATAACCCTTGGAGAGCAGAAGCCGCTTTGGCATCTTCCCATTCCTGCCCTGACCCTTCGTTTCACTCCGTCCAGGCTTCGTGCTCCAAGGGGTCCGGTAATGGCGTCGATTATCTCTCCTTCGCTGATTTCTTCGCACCTGCATACTATGCGGCCATAGGCAGGGTTTTCCTTTATATGCCTATTCCGTTCCTCCATATCCAGGTCCTTCATCCTTAAAGGAGGTTTACGGGTGGTCACTGGATTCTCCTTTCTTTCTGCTCCAGCCTTTTCTGCGATGAGGGACGCAACCATCTCTCCTATGGCCAAGGCTGAAGAGAGGCCGGGGCTTTCGATTCCTGCTGCATTATAAAAGCCTGGAACATCTGGGCATTCTCCAATTATGAAGTCATCTCCATCTTCATGGGCCCGTAGGCCGGAGAAGGAGGTTATTACATTTCTGAAAGGAATGGAAGGGCATGTCTTTAGGGCACACTCCTTGATTTTCTCCAGGTCTTCAGGGAAGGTGGAGGTGTCTGACTTGTCTGAAATGGGAATGCTGGTAGGGCCTATCATAAGATTGCCGTGTACAGTGGGAGTAACAAGAACTCCCTTTCCCTCCTTTCCTGGTAGCTGGAATATGGTGGAGTTGAACATGCCTTTGGTGACGCTGTCGAAAAGCATGTAGTTGCCTCTCTTTGCTGTTATGTGGATCTTATTCCCGGAAAGAGCGTTGTTGATTTCGTCTGCATAGACTCCTGCAGCATTCACCAGGTATTTTGTAGTGATCCTTTCTCCAGAGGAAAGGGTTACTGCAAAGCCATCCTGGATTTTCTCTATTTTCTCGACTTTCTTTCCCAAAGTGAAGGAAGCTCCGTTGGCCACTGCGTTCTCTGCCAGGGCATAGGTCAGGGAGAAGGGGCATACTATTGCGCTATCTGGGAGGAATAGGGCTCCCTTCACTTCCTCTGAGAGATTTTTCTCCCTTGCTCTGGCCTCCTCTCCACTAAGGAGTCTCATGTTCTTCACTCCATTCTTCCTTCCTCTTTCCATAAGCTCTTCCAGCCTAGGAAGATCTTCATTGCGGAAAGCTACCACCATGGCTCCGTTCACTTTGTAGTCGAAGCCCAGATTCCTGCTTTCCTCCTTCATTAACTCAGCTCCCCTAATGTTCATCCTGGCCTTAACTGTGCCAGGGATAGGGTCATAGCCTATGTGTACTATGCCGCTATTGGCCTTGGTGGTTCCCTCTCCCAGGTCTTCGTTCTTGTCTACAGCGATAATGTCCAGCTTATAGAAGGAGAGATAGCGAAGAATGGCGGTACCTATTACGCCACCTCCTATCACCAATACATCATGGTCCATGGTTTCCTCCAAAAAAAAGCAAAGTCCCTCCCCGTCTAGAGGAAGAACTTTGCTCTATATCTCCAAAAAGTTCCTTTCTATCTATAATCATTCTATGGCCTCAGAGACAGCAAGTAAAGTATTATTTATGTATATTGAACAGTTGTTTAGTATCATATATCATCTAGTGAAGACAACATGAAAAGGATAATGAAAATAGCATCAGCTGCAGTTCTCATAGTGCTTATGGCTGCTAGCTGCAGAGGTGAAGGGGAGAAGACAGTTGAGATTACAGAAAGCTTCTCTTCCATTGAGGTGGATGGCAGTGAGACCAATATTATCGTGAAGCCTAGCCCTGACGGCAAGATAAGAGTGGTGGTGGACGAGAGAAATAGCGTCTACTACACAGCTGAAGTGGAGAAAGGGGTGCTGAAGGTGGAGAGGCACAAGAGAGCCATAGACTTCAACATATTCTCACTGGGAGAGAAGAAGGTGGAGATCATGGTGGAAGACAAAGTCTACCGCAGCATCTCCATCTCTGTAGCTTCCGGAAAAATAGAGATTGAAGAGGGAGTGAAAGCTGAAGACATGGATCTCTCCTCCTCCAGTGGAAACATTAAGGTATATTCCACAGTAAGGGGAGAACTTGAAGCCACCACCACAAGTGGCAATATGGATATAGAGATTAAGGGAGAAATGGAAAAGCTTGAGCTCTCGACAAAAAGTGGAAGTCTTTTCCTGTCCCTCTCGGAAGCGGAAGAAGTACAGTTGGAGTCTACATCAGGAACAATAAAAGTCTCTGAGGTGAAGGCTAAGGAAAAGATGACCATCTCCTCCGCCAGCGGCTCTGTACGACTTGATAAATGCGACGGAGGAGAAATCGATATCGAGACCACCAGCGGCAGTGTAAAAGGAACTCTTCTCTCTTCCAAGGCCTTTGATGCAGCAAGTGTTTCAGGAAGTGTATCTGTCCCTTCCTCCAAAGGAAAAGACGAATGCACTATCAGGACTGTCAGCGGAAGCATAGATATCAGCCTGGAGTAGGGATAAAAGACAGAAGAGGGGAGGCTATGGAGAAAGTAGCCTCCTTTTCTCTGACGCGGAACCGCTACATTTTCCTTGACTGGGAAAGAAAGGTGGATAAGAATAAATTAAATGGTTTAATTAAGGTCTGGGCTCTAGTTGATTACAAGAGCGGGAAGGATGGAATAAGCCTTCCTTCTGGAGAAGATAAGTGTGCCCTACACCTGATTGCCAACAAGGCTTGATCAGTGCAGTTTACTGGAGAAGGGATAGCCTTCCTCCAGGATAAGGAGAGAAGATGCACGACTATTACAGCTATAGTATGGAAGAACTGGCAAGGAATTCAAAGATTCCGGTATATGCCAAGAATTCTTCAGAAGAAGTGTTCCGCATCATTGCAGACATCATGGCAGATACCATCCTTGAACATAACAGGGAGGGAAGAAACACTGTCTTCATTGTACCTGTAGGTCCAGTAGGGCAGTATCCCTTCTTTGTGGAAAGAGTGAACAGGGAAAGGATTTCGCTGAAGAATGTGTACTTCTTCAATATGGATGAATATATGATTGACGAGAATACTTGCATTCCTGAGGACCATAGGCTTTCCTTCCGACGCTTCATGAATGAGACAGTGTACTCAAAGATAGATGAGGAGCTGAATATTCCTTCCTCCCATCGTTTCTTCCCTATTCCTGAAACACGGGAGGCATATACAGAAACACTCAGGAGCCTGGGAGGCCCTGATATCTGTTTCGGCGGCATTGGAATCAATGGACACGTAGCCTTCAATGAAGCCGATCCTTCCTTAACAGCCCAGGAGATGGCAGAGAAGGAGACAAGGACGCTGAAGATTTCTGCAGAAACTGTAACGGCCAATGCCATCGGAGACCTGGGTGGAGCAATTGAGGATATGCCACGTTATGCCAGCACAGTGGGCATGAAGGAGATTCTCTCTGCAAAGAAGATTGTGCTGGGAGTATTCAGACCATGGCATAGGGCTGTGGTGAGAAGGGCATCCTGTGGTGAAGTAAGTGCAGCCTTTCCTGTAACACTTCTTCAGAACCATCCTGATGCAATGATTCTTGTAAATGATGTGGCTTCAGCCAAGGCGGTGGAATGATGATTCTAATTAGGAACGGTAAGGTATACAGCAACGGAAGATTCCAGAAAAGGGACCTTTATGTGGAGAATGGCCATTTCTCCCATAAGGGGGAAAGCGATGAAGTGTTTGACGCAGAAGGGAGATTCATAATCCCTGGCTTCTGGGATATCCATACCCATGGAGCAATGTGTGTGGATGTGAACGCAGCAGATAGGGAAGGCTTTGAGAGGATCTCGACCTTCCTTGCTTCCCATGGAGTCACGAGATGGCTATGCTCAATCCTTACAGATGACGAAGAAAGGACCACAGCCGCCATCCTCAGGGCAAGGGAGGCCATAGAGAATCCGCTTCCTGGAGCTAAGCTTATGGGAATCCATCTGGAAGGCCCCTTCCTTTCTCCAAAGTTTGCAGGAGCCATGCCTCCCCATCTAATAATTGAGGGAAATGTGGCTCTGATGGAGCGTTATGTGAAGGCTTCCGGCAACAACATCAGAATGATGACCCTGGCTCCTGAGGTTCCAGGAAACCTCTGTGTGATCAAGGCTTTCCATAAATCCATTGCCTTTGCCATGGGCCACTCTGATGCAACCTATGAAGAAGGCCTTAAGGCCATTGAGGCAGGAGCTGTCTCCATAACACACACAGGAAATGCCATGAGACTTTTCCACCAGCATCAGCCAGCCCTTTTCGGTGTGGCTATGGCTGAGGATGTAAGGTGTGAGATGATTGCTGACGGCCTCCATCTCCATCCTGATACAGTAAGGATGTATATGAAGGTGAAGGGAGGAAAGAAACTTCTGGCCATCTCTGATTCCATAAGTGCTGCAGGAATGCCCGACGGCAACTATATGCTTGGAATCAACCCTGTGGTGGTTAAGAATGGAGATGCCCTTCTCCGGGATAAGAATGTAAGGGCAGGAAGCACCTTGACCTTGGATAGGGCCTTCAGGAATATCATGGCCTTCTCTGGAGAGAGCATGGCACACTGTGTTCCCCCTATGGGTCCAAACCAGGCTGAAATGCTGGGCTTTGGAAAAACTTATGGCTCCCTTTCCAAGGGCTATGTGGCAGACTTCAATGTGGTGGATGAAAAAGGCAATGTTGAGGCCACCTTCATTGAAGGAAAGAGAGTCTGAAGAAGGAAGGAGGAAAGGCTTTTTCCTCCTTCTTTTGCTATCTTGTGAAATATAGTGTCTTGATCTCAAAGGGAGAAAACTCCAGGCGAAGGGACTTTAGTTTCCGTCTGTCCTCCTCAACCAGATTGCATTCCTCCACCTTTTCATATGGGAAGGACAGGGTGAGAGTATCCGCTGTCCTGAAGCCCAGCGCTTCATATAGCCTTACCACGATTCCTTTTCCGTCTATGCTTTCCTTGATGGAGTCTATGACCACATTCCTGCTTTCAATATAGGCAAGAGGGCTCTCCTCCTTCTTTCCTTTGTATATTACAGGGCCTGTTGAGAATGGAGGAATGGAAAGGATGTGGCTCTTGATAGGGAAAGGATAGAGAGACTCACAGTAGAGTTTGGAGAAAGGATCCGGAAGACTATAGTTGGAGGAAGCGATGCCCATCAAATAGTGCAGTATGGATGTATCCGTACAGCCTTCGAAAATGATTTCGACACCTTTTGTAAGATGAAGAGTGAAATGGAGAGAGGCCTTTATTCCATCTCTGTCCATCCTGAATGTGAATTGAAGGTCAAGAACGCAGCCCTTATAAAAAGAGCCCTGAAGGAGATTTACGCTTTAGGTGGAGACTATCCTCTTTGGAGAGAAGAGAGAGTCTCTTCCTGGAAAGAAGGCCATTGGTTATGACAGAAGTCAACATAAAGAAGGGGCAGCAGGGAAAGATAAGCTTTTTTGTCTTTGGAGACGATCTCATGCAGAAAAATTTTTAAAAATTTTTTATTCCTTTAGATAGAATAAGTTACATTAATAATTAGGCTTGGATGCCAAAATAAAACATGTTCATTTTCTCATTTTTTCGCGTTATTGAAGAAAGGAGAAAATA
>JAEDOD010000054.1 GCA_016302165.1 Sphaerochaetaceae bacterium | reverse complement strand
AGAAAATGTATGAACAAATATATTGGCCATGGAAAGGGGTCTCAATGGAGAATAGCCGTGGTCTCAGGAAAAGAAATATGTAACGGGGAGGTTACCTATGAAAAAACGTCTGAGTGGTTTTGCCATTTCTGTAATCTGCATTATTGCTCTTGCCCTATTGGCCCTTATTCTGGTGATAGGGACAGACACTGCATGGGGTAAGGTCAAGGTAGAGGAAATGCAGTTGTCTTCAGCTGATGGAGATAGAGTACATGCAATGCTATACAAGCCAAAAAGCGCAACGGCAGAGAATCCAGCTCCTGCAATTGTGATGTACCACGGGGGAAACGATATGCTTGAGCATACCGGAACCTATGCCCTTGAACTGGCCAGAAGAGGATATGTAGTAATAAACTTCGACTACCAGGGCTCTCATGATTCTGACTATGCTTCAGGTACTGGTGAGACTACCTTCTGCGGAGATACAATCTACAATACCCTCTCCTCATACAATTTTGTCCAGCAGGACAACATCGCTGTATTCGGACACTCCATGGGAGGAGGTTATGCTTCCAGATTTGCTGCCGCATATAGCGACCATGTGACTCTCCTTATGCATCTCGGCTCAGCTGTCACTCCGGAACCAGGAGATTTCAACTACATTTCCATCGTTGGAGATAGCGACGAATCTGCGCTGAAGAGGACCACCATACTTGACGAAAAGACAGGACGTACAAACCAGGATATCACAAGATATTTCAGTTCTGAAAAGCTTTCCCAGGCCTGGGGCGAGACTGACGGCCCAATCAAGCCAGATAAGATCTATACAGTAAAAGGTAGTGACGGCAACGATTATATGAGGGTTTTCTATTTCCCCCACTCCATCCACGCCTACTACAACGTAAACAACACAGCAGTAAAGAGAATCATCTACGCATTCATCCAGGGAATGGGAGGATTTGGCGACATAGACGGTGTAGACATCACAGATCCATCCACATACGGAAAGATTTCCACTGTATGGCAGTGGAAGGATATCGGATGGGTGCTTGAGTACCTGGCAATATGTCTCCTGATGTTTACTGTTGCCACAAAACTCATAAAGACAGATACATTCAGAGGTCTTGAGCTTAAGAGGGAAGCTTCCATCGGATGGAAGAAGAAGTCTCCTCTTTGGTGGGTATTCCTTATTCTCCTTATCATTCTTCCTCCACTTTTGTATCTCCCAGGAATCAAGGGAGCTGAAATTGGACTCTTCCCTACTGAGTACAATACAGATAATCCTGTAACCAAGATTGCCACAAAGTGTCTGATTCCTACAAAATGGACCAGCGCTGACGGTACCGCCCATAGTCTGTGGCTCCTTGGAGGAACATCCAACGTATATGTTGAATGGCAGTGGCTTGTTGCTGCAGTCATGCTCATAATCTTTTTTGTGTACTACTTCGCCTACGGAAGAAAGCATGGAGAAAACTATAGGACTCTTGGCTTCAAGACCAGTGACGACGGAAGATTTAGAATCAGCTACATCCTTAAGTCACTTCTCTTCGGAATCATAGTAGTAGGATCTGGATACATCCTCATGGCATTCATCGGTAAATATACACAGCAGGGTCTCCACATCACTACTCTGCAGATGTCAACCCTTTCGAGAAAGAGAATAATGTGCTGGCCTGTATACTTCCTCTACCTGATTCCATATTTCCTCTCTAACCACCTGGCTGTGAAGTCAATTGGAATCGAGTATGACGGAACAACAAGGAATCTGGTGAAGAATGTAGTGAAGACTACTCTCATTACAGTGGGAGGCCTTTTTGTATTCTATCTTGCTGTCCTTTGCCAGCTGAACTTCACTCACACTGTAATGGAAGGCTTCAGGACAGGCATCCTCTATGCATATGCCCTGGCAATCCTTCCACTTACCATAGGAATCACAGTGGGAAATGCCCTAAACGTATACGTGTCTTCAAAGACAAGAAGCATCTGGGCAGGCCTCTGTACAGCTGTACTCTGGGGAGTCTGGACACTGTGTTCCACTGGAGGAATGACAAACTACATGATCTTCTGATATCTCCTTTCCATTGTTTTGCGGTATCAGGCTTCTTGAAGAAGGAGGCCTGATCCGCTTTTTTCATTCAGGAAAATCTGTTTACAGGAAACACAATTCCTCAGAGTGCAGTCATTGTTGAAATCCAGAGGAAAGCAAAATCGTCTGTATCTTGATCCGCTGGTTATGGTCCATCTCTCTAATGAGCCGGAATAAGCATACGAAAGCATGATTTCAATACAAATTTTCAATACAAATATTGAAATAAACTCCATATTTGCCTAAAAATGTATTTACAACTCAAAAATTGGTGTTAACATTATTTCATCCTATGTCTATTTGAGGGGCTTGTATTCCCCTTATGGCAGGAATCTTCACTGGGAATGGGGCTGGTATTCCAGGGGGATAAAAACCCTTTTCTCATAATCTGCAAACTGTTGTCCTTGTAAAAGGATTGAAGTATTAGGAGTAACTTTATGAAAAAGACACATTTGTTTGGACTACTTCTATCAGTTGTCCTGATGGCTCTCTCTCTTCTCCTCATAATTGGTGTTGATACCAATTGGGGTAAGACTGAAGTTACAAAGCTGAACCTGGCTTCTGGGGATGGAGACCAGATCAGTGCTTTCATGTATAGACCAAAGGCTGCTACTGCAGATAATCCAGCTCCTGTCATCATTTATGCCCATGGCGGAGCAGACATGCTTGAACAGGGATCTTCCTACGCAGTTGAGCTTGCCCGCAGAGGATATGTAGTCGTCACATTCGACTATACAGGTTCCCACAACTCCGATGTTCCTACAGGAACAGCTGAGACAGCAGTAAGCGAAGGCGGATCCGCTCCTATGGGACTTGAGACAGTCTTCAACGCTGTAAAGCTTTTCAACTTCATCGACAAGGACAGAATCATCACCATGGGCCACTCCATGGGTGCTTCCTATACAGCAGGCTTTGCTGTACAGCATCAGGATGAAATATTCCTTCAGATCAACATAGGTATGAATATGTGGGGCAATCCTGCAGTTACAAGAAGAGACTACAACTTCATCAACATCCTGGGAGATTCCGACGAATCAACACTGGCAAGGACAAACAACAATGTTGCTTCAGTCTTCGAGAATGAGCAGCTGGTACGCCTCTTCTTCAACGATTGGGAAACAGAGAAAGAAAAGCTTCCTAAGATTGAAATTGGAAAGACCTACACTATTACAGGTTCAGACGGCAAGGAGTATATCCGCGCTGGCTACATGCCTAATTCCTGTCATGCCTACTATCTGGTCAATAATGAAGCGATCAGGACTGTGGTCTACAGTGTCACATCCGTTGCAGGTCTTGGCTTGGACAAGGGTGTCTCATCCTATGGAGACATCAATAAGATAAAGCTGGTATGGGCATGGAAGGACTTTGGATATATCCTCCAGCTTGCTGCTGTAGTGGTCGCAATGATCACCATGGCTTCCTGGCTTCTCGATACTTCCTTCTTCAAGTCACTTAAGCTTGAAAAGACCAGAAAGATTGGAATCGACAGAAAGGAAAAGCCTCTCTATTATTGGATTTTCTTCGTCGTCCTCTTCATCATTCCTGTATTGCTCTTCAGAAAGGGAATCCTCTCATCTAGAACCTTCCTAGGCATCGATATATCAAATATCTGGCTTCTTGGAGGAAACAACAACTCCTACATCTCATGGCAATGGCTTACAAGTATCGCAATGATTCTTGTGTTCCTGGCCTATCACTTCCTCTGGGGAAAGAAGCATGGAGGCAATCTCAACACCTATGGCTTCCGCACATCCAATGACGGATCCTTCTGCGGCAGCTATATCCTGAAGTCTCTTCTCTATGGACTCTTTGCAGTAGGTTGCGGTTACCTGGTATTTGCATTCATTTCTGCATATACAAAGCAGGGCATGCACATTGCAACATTCATGATGAGCACCTTGAACGTCAACAGGACATTCTGTGTATTCATGTATGTCATTTTCCAGATTCCTTACTTCCTTTCTTCCTCCCTGGCTCTGAAGAGCGTAGGAGTCGGAGAAACTGAAGATGACCTTAAGGGCACTCTGAAATCCATAGGAATAGGTACAGTGCTTACAGTCCTCGGCCTCCTCCTTCTCTGGATCTTCTTCGTAATCTGCGTAAATGTATTCAACACTGTCACAACATCAACATATTTCTCTGCTGACAGAGTCTACATCTATACAATTGCAATTCTGCCACTCTTCATAGGTATGACCATTGCCAATGCTCTGAACATGGTCGTTTCAAAGAAGACCAACAGTATATGGCCTGGCTTCTTTACAGCTCTTCTCTGGGGAGCATGGATGATCTGTTCCTGCTGTCCAATGGCCAAGTATCTCTATTGACCAGAAGTCAGAATGAAACTAATGCTGTCTCAAGCTGAGGCAGCATTTTTTGTTGTTACAACGAGGAAGAAAAAGAGAAGTCATTTATCCTTGGCACCTGATTCATCAGATAAATAGTCAGTAAAATATACAAATCCTAATAATTGTAAATCGATTTTGTAATATTTGTATTTACAATTTTTATTGCACGCCTACAAAACTCATGATATGTTTTAATTACAACAAAAAGGAGAAATGTAAAAATTTCTGGGAGGTATTATGAAAAAAATAGGAATAATGAGACTTCTCATCATCTCGCTCTTTGTATTCATCTTTGGACTTTTCTTGGCTTACACAGTAGCTACCAACGGTGGAAAGACAGAGCTAAGACGCTTGTCTGTCATGACCGATAGAGGTGTTGCCATCAGCCTTGAGGTCTACAAACCAAAAACAGCTACAAGAGATAATCCAGCTCCTGCCGTCATGTTGATTCCTGGGGGCAACGCCAGTGTTGAATACATGTCTGACGCAGGTATGGAACTGGCTCGTAGGGGCATAGTCGCCGTAGGCATCGAGCCCTATACCATCGGCCGCTCTGACGTAGAAAAAGACAACAACGGCCTTGGTTCCATTGAAGTTACTGAATATGTGTACAGTCTGGATTTCATCGATAACACAAAGATTGGATACATCGGATGGTCCATGGGCGCTTCCAGAGTCAACGCAGCCCTTTATGTCAATGATCCTTCCGGAGAAATGGTTACTACAAAGAATCCCATGACGGGAGTAGAGACCACTGGCCCTAAGCAGATCATAAGGGATGGAGTACGCGGTGTCATGTACGTTGGAGCAGGCGGTCTGATCAGCACAGAGCACAAAGTCAACTCTGCACTCTTTGAAGGTGAATGGGACAACCTCTATAGAGGAGACAGAAGAGAGATGAAGAGCAATCCGACCTACGTGAACGCTCTCGGCTCCCTTCTTGGCGGCGCATCTGAATTCGAATTCTGGAAGTGGTACGGTGATCCAAACAATGGAACAGGCCGAATCTACTACGAAGGCTGGACAGGTCACGTTGCAGGCCTTGCTTCTCCTTCCTTCGTAAAGTCAGCATGCGAATTCTTCACCACAACTTTCAAGATGGAGAACGACGCTCCTACCCTTTTCCTCTGGAAAGAGTTTGGAACAGCCTTATCCTTCATCGCCGCTATCGTAATTCTGGTCTGTGTCGTATTCCTGCTTCTTGAGACAGAGTTCTTCAAGAAAGATCTGATATCAGAAAGGACAGTGCTGGAAGGAAATCCAAAGCATTGGGCAACCTGGGTCGGCATCATCGTTCCTGCAATCTTTGGTGCAGCAATAGCCAAATGGGCAGTACCTACAGGCCAGGGCATCATGAACAAGTGGGTTTCCTCTGACCTTATCAGGGGAACAAACATCCAGAACGTAAACGGACTGGTATTCTGGCTCATTTGTCTACAGGCCTTCGGATTAGTTCTCTTTATCATCCTTAATTTCTTTGTGCTGAAGACAGACAAGAAGGCTCTCAAGGACCAGATTACTCTTCCTGGAACAAGATTCGTTCCAATGTTTTTCAAGGGACTTCTGCTTTCCTTCATAGCTTTGATGTCACTGTATCTTCTCGTATCCTTTGGCGAACAGCTCTTCTCCATTTCACCAAGACTATGGAAAGTGCAGATCAACAGTCTCTCAAGACTGAGAATGGGCAAGTTCCTTCTCTACTTCCCCATGTATCTGATCCCATTCCTCTTTGCCAACTATATGCACTCTACAAGCTGTTACCTTAAGAAGAAACCTGTGCTCTCCACAGTAATGTTCTGGCTTGCAAATGGTCTTCCTCCAATGTTCTTCCTGCTCTACGCTTATGGAAAGATTGCATTGACCCACTCCACTCCAATTACAAGTCTTGGCATGTCTAGAGCAAACGGTTCCCTGGTGGATGCAGCCATCATGATGATTCCTGTAGGTATCTTCGCAAGCATGCTCTACAAGAAATCAAAGAACTTCTATCTTCCTGCAATCTTCAATTCCATGTTCTTCACATGGATGGCAGTTGCCACTGACCTTATCTTCGTCGGCAGGTAATTCCGATGTAATGGGGGATAATATCCATTGAAAAAGGGAGGTTTGGATTTCTGGTCCTTACCTCCCTTCCTTTTTTACTCCCAATCCAGAAGAACTGTCTCTTCCGGCTTTCCGTTAAGCATGTTCTTTATCTTCTCTGCGGCAACCTTTCCCAGTTCCTCCTTCCTATGACCTAGGGAAGTAAAGCCCACAAGGGAAGCTTTACAGAGATAGCTGTTGTCGAAACTGATCAGCTTTGGCACTTCTTTATTGCATTCTGCTGCGGCCTTTATGAATCTCACAGCGATCTGGTCGTTATAGCACACTACAGAGTCTATTCCCTTTGATAAGAGAGACTGCACACAGTTGTCGTTGACAATGAAATCTTCAAGATCCTCGGTGGTGTACCACTTTATCTCTGCGCAGTCCAAACCTAGCCCACCTTCCAGAAGACCATCTGAGAATCCTGAATATCGCAGAAGACCTTGCCTGTCGTCAGACTTGAAGATACCGGCAATCTTTCTACTGCCCTGGCGGATAAGCTCATTGACGGCCATCCTTCCCCCTTCATAATCCTTCATTCCGACTACGACGGAGGAGTCAAGTTCAGGATAGGCACAGTGTACAAATACGATAGGTATTCCCATTTCCTTTATCTTCCTGTATAGGGAGATGTTGGGATTGGGAAGACCTGTCTTCGTTCCTTCCACAATTATGCCATCCACTTCAGAGTTGTAGATTATCTTCTCCAGGATTGAACGTTCCTTGTCCACCTTGTTTCCTGTTGCAACCAGATTCACCACATAGTTGTCACCGGAAAGGCTTTCCTCGATTCCACGTATGATGCTTGGAAAGATGTAATCGCTGATATAGGTACATATGACGGCAATGGTAAAGTTTTCCTTGTTCTTTCTATTCTTCCTGGCACCTAGATCACATACAAAGGTTCCGCTGCCCTGGATCTGGCTTACAATCCCTTCAGACTTCAGACAGGCGATGGCCTGCCTCACTGTCTGCCTGCTTACCTTAAAACGCTCAACAAGCTCATATTCAGTGGGTAGTTTTCCAGTCTTGGAATATTTTCCCTGACGTATTTCAGATTTCAGCTCATCAGAAATTGTAGAATACTTGGACATAGTTAAAGCTCCTTAGACTAGGATAGATTAAAACCATACATATTACAATTCATATTATTGAATTTGTATGGTTTATACCATTGCACGACCTCTTTCCTCAACAGACATAGACACATATGATTTTCTGGTTGATTCAAGGTAATTACTAACATCTTATAATCATATAGATCAAATTAGCTTTACAGATTATGGGAATCCATCCATTCAATCAAAATTTGTATGTATAAATTTATTGCTTATTGCAAAAATTGATGGTATAAATTTTTCATGAGGTGAATAGATTGAAACTCGACCGATCAGTCATAGGAATCGAACTTGGCTCCACAAGAATCAAGGCAGTGATGATAGATGAATTCCATACCCCTGTGGCCCAGGGGGAATATCTTTGGGAAAACAGGCTGATAGATGGCATCTGGACATATGGCTACGAGGAAATAGAAGTAGGCCTCCAGAGCTGTTTCTCAAGCCTGAAGAAGGACTTTGAAGATAAGACAGGAGAGAAACTTAGAAGGGTTGGTGCCATAGGTATCTCTGCCATGATGCATGGCTACATCCCTACAGATAAAGACTTCAGGCCCTTAAGGGAATTCAGGACATGGAGAAACACAATTACTGCAGAGGCTGCAGAGAAGGCAACAAAGCTTTTTGACTTCAATATTCCTCAGAGATGGAGCATCGCCCATCTATATCAGGAATATCTCAAGGGGGAAGAATACCTTAAGGACCTCTGTCACGTGGAGACTCTATCCTCCTTTGTCCACCGGCTTCTCACAGGAGAAAACGTCATAGGAATCGATGACGCTTCCGGCATGTTCCCTATAGACATACACACAAAGGATTTTGATGCCGCCATGGCAGAACTCTTCTTCCATGAAACCGGCTTTGACATATTCTCCCTTTTCCCCAAAGTGCTTGTTGCGGGAAAGAATGCAGGATTTCTGACGACGACAGGGGCAAGAATCCTGGACAGGGAGGGAGATCTTGAAGCGGGAATACCAATGGCTCCTCCTGAGGGAGATGCAGGTACTGGCATGGTGGCAACAAATTCCATCAGGGTGGAGACAGGTAACGTCAGTGCAGGAACCAGCGACTTTGCCATGGTTGTTACAGACAAGAAGCTGTCGGTCCACAGGGAAATAGATATTGTCACCACTCCCAGCGGCAGCAACGTAGCCATGGTCCACTGCAACAACTGCACTACAGACATCAATGCCTGGGTAGGCCTCTTCGGACAGTTTGCAAGATTAATTGGAAAGGAAGTAGACAAGTCTACTCTATATGGCCTTCTCTACTCAGAGGCGCTGAAGGGCAAGAGAGACGCCGACAGCCTCTTGAGCTGCAACTATTACTCGGGAGAAGGAGTGACAGACTTCAATTCAGGAATGCCAATCTTCCTTCATCCGGCAGCTAAGGAGCTAAATCTTCCAGACTTCATGAGATCCCACCTTATGAGCGCTTTGGTCACACTGAAGATCGGACTGGACATTCTGAAGAAGGAAGAAGTTCCAATCAGGAAAATGTTCGCCCATGGAGGGTACTTCAAGGTTCCGAAAGTTGGCCAGACCTTGATGAGCGCTGCCATCAACGCTCCTGTATCGGTGATGGAGACAGCAGGAGAAGGTGGCCCCTACGGCATGGCTCTTCTTTCTTCCTATATGATTTCCGGGGAGGAGTTGTCTCTTGAAGACTATCTTGACCAGAAGGTCTTCAGGGAAGTGAAGACTGAGACAGTCATGGCAGAAGACGAGGATGTGAAGGGCTTTGAAGAATACACATCCCTCTATCAGAAGCTATTGAAGGTGGAAAGATTGGCCCTGGAGGTATTCAATGCTTGAGAATCTGAAAAAAGAAGTATTGGAGGCGAATCTCCTCCTTCCAAAATATGGCCTGGTAACCTTTACATGGGGAAATGTATCTGCTGTCGACAGGGAATCGGGTCTTGTTGTCATAAAGCCATCAGGAGTCCCCTATGAAACCTTGAAGGAGGAAGACCTGGTTGTCGTTTCCCTTGAGGGAAAGATAGTTGAAGGCAACAAGAGACCTTCCAGCGATACTCCGACTCATCTTGAGCTCTATAGAAGATTCAAGGATATCAAGGCTGTAGTCCACACCCACTCCCGGTGGGCCACATCCTTTGCCCAGGCAGGAATGGGAATAAAGGCCATGGGAACAACCCACGCAGACTATTTCTATGGAGATATCCTCTGCACTAGGGCACTCAGAAAGGATGAAATAGAAAGTGACTACGAACTCAATACAGGAAAAGTCATCGTAGAAACCTATGAAGGAATCGACCCGTTGTCTCGACCGGGAGTGCTGGTAAAGAACCATGGGCCATTTTCCTGGGGCAATAGTGCCTATGATGCTGTACACAACGCAGTAGTCATGGAGGAAGTGGCATTCATGGACTGGCATGCCATGGTCCTTAATCCGAAAGCTGAAGAGGTTCCATTCTATCTATTGGATAAACACTATTTCCGTAAACATGGAGCAAATGCATATTACGGGCAGGAGAACATTAAATGAAGAAAGAATTTTGGTTTGTTGTAGGAAGTCAGGATCTCTACGGAGAAGAAGTACTGAAGACAGTTGCCCGAAGAGCAGAAGAAATGGCAGAAGAGCTGTCATCCGTCCTTCCATACCCATTGGTATATAAGGTTACAGGGATGGAGAACAGCCAGATAAGTGATGTAATCAGAGAAGCAAACTACTCCAAGGAATGTATGGGAATCGTCACATGGTGCCATACATTCAGTCCTTCCAAGATGTGGATCAATGGACTCTGTAGTCTTCAGAAGCCCTATTGCCATCTTGCAACCCAGTACAACAGGGAGATTCCAGACCTAGAGATAGATATGGACTTCATGAACCTTAACCAGGCTGCACATGGAGATAGGGAGCATGGCTTCATTTCCTCCAGGCTCAGGCTGGGAAGAAAGGTCATTGCAGGCTACTGGAAGGACAGAAGAGTCCAGGAACAGCTTTCATCATGGATGAGGGTTTGCATTGGCGTGGATTTTTCCAGAAGTCTCAAGGTAATGCGCTTTGGAGACAACATGAGGGAAGTTGCAGTCACAGAAGGCGACAAGGTTGAAGCACAGTACAAGTTCGGCTGGCAGGTCAACACATGGCCTGTGGGAGAACTGGCTGAAACCATGAAGAATGTGCCTGAAGCCCTTATTGATGAAAAAATCAATGAATATAGGGAGAAATACACTTTCGCCACTTCCGATATTGAAGCTGTCAGATATCAGGCAAGGGAAGAGATTGCCATGAAGATGATGATGGACAGGGAAGGCTGCAAGGCTTTCACCAATACTTTCCAGGACCTGTACGGCATGGAACAGCTACCTGGACTGGCTTCCCAGAATCTGATGGCATCCGGCTTCGGCTTTGGTGCAGAAGGAGACTGGAAGACATCTGCAATGCTTGCCATCTGCAAGGCCATGGGAAAGAATGGGGAATCTGCCTTCATGGAGGATTACACATATCACCTGGAGGAAGGTAATGAAACGAGTCTCGGCTCCCATATGCTTGAAGTTTGCCCTTCCATTGCTGGCGATAAGCCAAGAATTGAAGTCCATCCACTGGGAATCGGCAACAGAAAGGATCCTGCAAGGCTGGTCTTCAGCGGGAAGACAGGAGATGCTGTGGTGGCTACCCTTATCGACTTGGGAAACAGGTTCAGACTGATTGTCCAGGATATACATGTGGTGGAGCCTATATTTGAAATGCCTAATCTCCCTGTGGCAAGAGTAATGTGGAAGGCAGAACCTGACCTTCTGACAGGACTTGAATGCTGGATACAGGCAGGAGGAGCTCATCACAGTGTCCTGTCCTATGATGTGGATGCAGAAATGCTGAGAGACTGGGCGCGCATCATGGATATCGAGTTTGTCCATATAACCAAGGACACAAAGGTAGAGCAGTTTGAACG
>JAEDOD010000053.1 GCA_016302165.1 Sphaerochaetaceae bacterium | reverse complement strand
ACCCTTTTCCGTATATACAATTCTTAGGAGCTGGCGTATTGCCAGCTCTTTTTTATTCACCATTTTCAACAGCAGAAAGGAAATGTCTCCAAAGATTATCTTCCGGTGGTGGAGCGACAATCTTCATTTCCGTCTTCTTTACAGGATGGATGAAGGTAATCTCTCTGGCATGGAGGCAGATTCCTCCATCGCTATTGCTTCGGGCGGCTCCATACTTCAGGTCCCCCTTGATATGAAGGCCCATGGCTGCAAGCTGGGCCCTGATCTGATGGTGGCGTCCAGTGTGGAGATTGATGGAAAGAAGAAAATAGTTGTCTGAAGATGCAAGGAGAGTGTAATCAAGCTTCGCAATCTTACTGCCCTTCCTTTCGCTACAGGAGGCAATGCTTTTGTTGTTCTCTGTGTTTCTGGTGATGTAGTGGACCAAGGTGGCCTTCTCCTTTTGTGGAGCTCTGTCTACAATGGCCCAATACACCTTCTTCACGCCGGAAGAGCGGAACATTTCATTCAGCCTGATAAGAGCCTTCTCTGTCTTTGCATATACAACAATGCCGGAAGTGGGCCTATCAAGACGATGGGGAATTCCCAGGTATACATTACCTGGCTTATTGTATGTAACCTTCAGGTACTCTTTCACATCATCGGCAAGGGTCCTGTCTCCAGTCTCGTCTCCCTGGACCAGCTCCCCTACCTTCTTGTTCACTATTATCAGATGGTTATCTTCATAGAGAATTCTGTTCTTTTCCAGCATAATTTCCTCAATCGAAAAGGGTGGGCTCAGCTTCCTTCGTCGTCTTGTTGTCTTTTGTCTGCTTGATTACAAGCTTCTCAAGCTCCTTGGTGGTAAGCTGGTTTCCCTGGCCGGAAGATGATTTGAGGATCTTGAAGTCTGCAAACCTGAAATCCTCCTCCAGCACTCTGTACTTCAGTCCTTCCTTGTATTTCACATGGATGATAGCAGACTGGAAGAGACATATCTTCTTGATCTTGGCCTTGTCTGGAACAGTGGAGTACGTCTTGTCGGAAGAGAAGGCGGAAATCTGGAAGCGCTTGATCATCCACACTTTCTTATCTCCAATCTTATCCCGGTAGATCATAGTGAAGATTTCCTTTCCTATGATCTCCTTATCACCATAGTTGATATAGAAGATGCCTTCCTTGCCGATGAAGATCTTATCTGTAACAGAGGTTACTCGATACTCTCCGTTGTTCTTCATGTAGAAGATCTTGTCGAAGGTGCTGATCTTCAAAAGGCTCTCTCCGGTCTTTACGTTGGTGCCCAGATATCCTGTCTCAGGATCATACCTTACATCCATGTTCCTTACAGCCACTTCCTTTGCGCTCTTATGCTCAATGGAACCTAGCTCGCTCTTTCTTGAGAACTCCTCTTTGTCGAACATGCCTTCAAGCTCTGTGATGAAGTCTTCTGCATATTCGATGATGTGGTCCAGACGATAGAGGCACTGGTCTATGCCTGCCTGGATCTCCCTTATCTCCTCCCTGTTCTTCTCAATGTCGAAAAGGGAGATTCTCCTGATAGGAATCTTCAAAAGGCGTTCCATGTCATCCTTATCCGGAAGCCTGTTGTCTATTTCAGCCAAAAATGGCTTGAAGCCGTTCTGTACAGCCTTCTCCACACCTTCGAGAGTATCCTTGGTCTCTATCTTCTTGTAGATGCGCTCTTCAATGAAGATACGCTCCATGGTCCTTGCCCTGAGCTTGTCCTTCAGGTGGCCCATCTCGATTTCCAGCTCCTTGCGGAGTGTGGAGACCAGATGGTCTGCGTGATATCTGATCTGGTCGCTGATTCCTACAATCTTGGGCAGTCCATCCACAATTACAAGAGGATTGACGCTTATCTTCTTCTGGCAGTCTGTGGTGGCATATAAAATGTCCACCATATCCTCTGAATAGACGCCCCTCTGCCAGCATATTTCTATGTTTGCCTTTTCAGACGTGTAGTCATTGATGGAGGCAATCTTCAGCTTCCCCCCTCCGTCAGCCTTCTTGATAGACTCTATGAGGGATGAGGATGTCACTTCATAGGGCAATTCCTCAATTATCAGCTTCTTGGGGTCCTGTGTGTTGAATTTGGCCCTGACAGTAATCTTTCCCTTGCCGTCATCATACTCGGAGACGTCAACGATTCCACCTGTGGGGAAGTCTGGGTAGATTTCAAAATCCTCTCCTCTCAATGCCTTCTTCTGGCACTCCAGAACTTCCAGTACATTGTGGGGAAGAATCTTCGTAGACATACCTACGGCAATGCCGCTGGTTCCTGTTATGGCTACCACGGGAACCTTTGCCTGGAAAACCACAGGTTCCTTATTTCTTCCATCGTAGGAGTCCACATATTCGGTGATTTCAGGTGAATAGAGCACCTTCTTGGCAAAAGGCTTGAGACGGCACTCGATATATCGGGCTGCTGCAGCTCCATCCCCGGAGAAGATGTTTCCGTAGTTTCCCTGGCCCTCGATGAAGAGGCCGTCATTCTCGATGTTGACCAGAGCTCCATAGATTGAGGTGTCTCCATGGGGATGATATTTCATCACTTCTCCCACTACTCCTGCAACCTTGTTGAATCTTCCGTCATCGATGTTGATCATGGTATGGAGGATTCTTCTCTGCACTGGCTTGAAGCCATCCATCAGGTCAGGAATGGCCCTATCCCTGATGACGTATGAAGCATATTCAAGAAAATAGTCTTTATATAGTCGTTCAGCTCTGGCCATCCAACAAATTCTCCATTATGAAATCTCTTCTTTCGGGAGTGTTGTCTCCCATATAGAACTCCATCTCCTGTCTGATCTCCCTAAGGCTGTCGTAGGTAACAGGCACCAGCTTGATCTCGTCTCCGATGAATTTCTTGAACTCCTCGGAGCGGATTTCTCCCAGTCCCTTGAATCTTGTGACCTCTGCGCTTTTAACCACCTTCAAGGCTTCATCCCTTTCCTCTTCGGAGTAGCAGTACACGTTCTCCTTCTTGTTCCTGACCCTGAAAAGGGGAGTCTCAAGGATATAGAGCCTTCCCTGCTCGATAAGCTCCTCGAAGTAGGTGAAGAAGTAGGTCATGATCAGAATGCGGATATGGAAGCCGTCCACATCGGCATCGGTGGCAATCACAACCTTGCCATATCTCAGGTTATCCATGCTCTCCTCGATGCCAAGGGCTATCATCATGTTGTAGAGCTCTTCGTTCTTGTATATTTCAGTGCGGTTCTTTCCCTGGACGTTGAGAATCTTTCCCCTGAGGGCGAAGACAGCCTGATAGTCGCTGTTTCTGGCCTGGGTGATGGTGCCTGCAGCACTGTCTCCCTCTGTCAGGAAGATCATGGACTTCTCTGCCTCCTCCCTATGGGCCTGAGAGGCGGAGTTGAGATGATATCTGCACTCCTTCAGCTTGGGAATGTTGATGGACACCCTCTTTGCCTTCTCCTTGGCTCCATTCCTGACCGCAGCCTCTTCCTTGTGGACCTTCTCGTTGTTGATGATCTTATCTTCCAGGCCCTTTGCAATGTCCTTGTTCTTCATGAGGCAGTCGATCACCGCCTCCTTCACTTCAGGAACTATCCATGACCTTACATCTGTGTTTCCCAGCTTGTTCTTGGTCTGGGACTCGAAGACAGGATTCATGACCTTGATGGCAATGGTGGCTACGATTCCATCCCTTATTTCCGGTGCAGCCCAGCTCTTATGGTAGAATTCGTTTATTCCCTTTAAAATTCCTTCCTTGAAGGCAGCCTCATGGGTTCCGCCGTCTGAAGTATATTGGCCGTTTACGTAGCTGCGGTAGCTTTCTCCATAGCCATTGGTATGGGTGAAGGAGAACTCAAGGTGGTTGTTCTTGAAGTTGATCAGTGGATAGAGGCCATCCTCTCCAAGAATCTTCTTTACCAGATCTGTCAGACCATTCTGGCTTCTGATGATCTTTCCGTTGAAGACCATGGTAAGGCCCTTATTGAGATATGCGTAGTTCCAGAGTCTCTCCCTGATGAAGTCTTCGTTGTAGGAATAGGAGCCGAATATGGATGGGTCGTCGTCAGGAATGAAGGCCACAAATGTGCCGTTGGGCTCATCTCCCTTCCCCCTCTTCTTCTCCTTCAGCTTTCCCCTTTCGAAGACAGCATGCATGTATTCGCCTTCTCTCCAGGAAGTGATTTCAAAGTATTTTGAAAGGGCATTTACAGCCTTGGTGCCTACTCCGTTAAGGCCTACGGAGTACTGGAAGGCTTCGTTGTCATATTTGGCGCCTGTGTTGATTACTGAAACACATTCGATAAGCTTATTTAGAGGGATACCTCTTCCATAGTCCCTGACGGAGCACTTCTGGCCTTCCTGGGTCACTACAATCCTGTTGCCGTTACCTTCCATGAACTCGTCAATGGCATTATCTATAACTTCCTTCAGAAGAATGTAGATTCCGTCGTCAGGATGGGCACCGCTTCCAAGGCGTCCGATATACATTCCTGGACGCTGCCTGATGTGCTCTATGCTTGATAATGTCCTGATATTACTTTCATCATACGCCATAGGATATATTATAGCCCTAAAAACAGATGTTCTTCAAACATTGGTTTTCGTCACCATTTCCACTTGCCCATGATTTTTAAGAAGAGCCTCTCCCAGGTCTGTGGTATTTTTTCAGCCATATTGATAAACTGTTGCCATGAGTAAATATCCATTCAATGAAATAGAGCCCAAATGGCAGAAATATTGGGAAGAGAACAAGACCTTCAAGGCCACAGAGGACCCATCGGTCCCAAAGGAAAAGAGAGCCTATATCCTGGATATGTTCCCTTATC
This sequence comes from Sphaerochaetaceae bacterium, assembly GCA_016302165.1. Classification (GTDB taxonomy): domain Bacteria; phylum Spirochaetota; class Spirochaetia; order Sphaerochaetales; family Sphaerochaetaceae; genus Ornithospirochaeta. Next base: position 6,867 of record JAEDOD010000053.1, on the reverse strand, counting down.
CTTCAGGAGCCGGCCTTCATGTAGGGCATCCGGAAGGATACACAGCTACTGACATCTACTCCAGATTCCTGAGAATGAACGGCTACAATGTGCTTCATCCAATGGGATTCGATTCATTTGGTCTTCCTGCAGAGAACTACGCCATCAAGACAGGAACCCATCCTTATGTAACGACACAGAAGAATATCAACAACTTCCGCCGTCAGATCAAGAGTCTCGGCTTCTCCTATGACTGGGACAGGGAGATAAGCACCTGTGATGAAGACTACTACAGGTGGACACAGTGGATCTTCCTCCAGCTCTACAAGAAAGGTCTGGCCTATGAAGCACACACACCAATCAACTGGTGTCCTTCCTGCAAGACAGGCCTGGCCAACGAAGAGGTGAAGGAAGGCAGGTGCGAAAGATGCGGCACCAAGGTTGAAAAGAAGAACATCAGGCAGTGGATGCTGAAGATCACAGCCTATGGCGATAAGCTTCTCAAGGGTCTTGATGACCTTGACTGGCCGGAATCTGTAAAGGCCATGCAGCGCAACTGGATCGGAAGAAGCGAAGGTGCTGCAGTATTCTTCAAGCTTGAAAAGAGCGACGACTACCTTGAAGTGTACACAACACGTTGCGACACTCTCTTCGGAGCCACATATATGGTAATTGCACCAGAGCATCCTCTGGTGGAGAAGCTTACCACTCCAGAGCAGAAGAAGGCTGTGGAGGAATACCTGGAAGCCACAAAGCACAAGTCTGATCTGGAAAGAACAGACCTTGCAAAGGACAAGACTGGTGTCTTCTCCGGATCCTATGCCATCAACCCTATCAACGGAAAGAAGCTTCCTATCTGGATTGCAGACTATGTACTCATCTCCTATGGAACAGGAGCCATCATGGCTGTTCCTGCCCATGATGACAGAGACTGGGAATTTGCAAAGAAGTTCAACCTTCCGATCATCGAAGTCCTGAAGAGCAAGGTGGATGTACAGAAAGAGGCCTGGACAGAAGACGGAGAGCATGTGAACTCAGAGTGGCTGGACGGACTCAACAAGAAGGATGCCATCGAGAAGGTCCTGGAGTATCTTGAGAAGAACCATTGCGGCCATAAGGCTGTGAACTACAAGCTCAGGGACTGGGTATTCTCACGCCAGAGATATTGGGGTGAGCCTATTCCACTTGTACACTGCCCTCACTGCGGAACTGTCCCGGTTCCAGAGGAAGAGCTTCCTCTCACACTGCCAAAGGTCGACAAGTATGAGCCTAGCGGCACAGGAGAGAGCCCTCTTGCCAATGTGGACGAATGGGTCAACTGCAAGTGCCCTGTCTGCGGAGCCGACGCAAAGAGAGAAACCAACACAATGCCTCAGTGGGCCGGTTCCTGCTGGTACTATCTGAGATATATCGATCCAAAGAATGACAAGGCCTTCATCGATGAAGAGAAGGAGAAGTACTGGATGCCTGTGGATCTCTATGTGGGAGGAGCAGAGCACGCTGTACTGCACCTTCTCTATTCCAGATTCTGGCATCAGGTCCTCTTCGACATCGGAGCCCTCCACACTCCAGAGCCTTTCAAGCGTCTGGTAAACCAGGGCATGATCACCTCTTTTGCTTACCAGAAGCAGAACAAGTCCCTTGTTCCAACAGATATGGTCGAGGAAAGGGATGGCAAGTACTATGACATGGAGACAGGCGAAGAGCTTACCCAGGTCATTGCGAAGATGTCCAAGTCACTGAAGAACGTAATCAATCCTGACGACTTCATCAGAGATTATGGTGCAGACAGCGTCAGAATGTATGAAATGTTCATGGGACCTCTTACAGAATCCAAGCCATGGGCAACAGCAGGCTTCATCGGTGTCTACAGATTCCTTGATAGAATCTGGAGAATCGCCACAGAGAAGACCATTACAGAAGAAAGCCCAAGTAAGGAAGTGGAGAAGCTGATGCACAAGACCATCAAGAAGGTCACTGAAGACACAGCCACCCTTAACTTCAACACAGCAATCTCCCAGATGATGGTCTTTGTAAACGAGCTTAACAAAGGTGAGACAGTTTCCAAGGAGTGCCTGGAGAAGCTTACTCTCCTCCTTTCCCCATATACTCCACACCTTGCCGAAGAGCTGTGGTCAATGCTTGGCCATGAGCCTTCCGTATCCAAGGAAAGCTGGCCTCTCTTTGATGAAGAGAAGACAAAGGACGACGAGATAGAAGTTGTTGTGCAGATCAACGGAAAGGTCAGGTCCAAGCTCAGGGTTCCAAGGGAGACAGGAAAGGATGAAATGCTTTCTCTGGCCAAGGGAGACGAAACTGTAAAGAAGTGGACCGACGGCAAGACAATCGTAAAGGAGATTGTGGTGCCAGGAAAGCTTGTAAACATCGTAGTCAAGTAAAGGAAACTTGAGGACAATTTCGGTCCCCGGAAACGGGGGCCTATTTCAACGGCAAAATGAAGAAACTTGAAAACTATAGAAGAGGACTCATTGACGGCATTCCAATTGCCCTGGGCTACTTTGCCGTCTCCTTCACCTTAGGTATCCGTGGAGGAGACGTAGGCCTCAAATGGTATCAGTCCGCCCTTATGAGCGCTTTAAACTACACTTCTGCAGGCCAGGCGGCGTCCCTTTCCATTCTGGAGGAAGGAGGCTCCTATGTGGAGCAGATAATCTCCACCCTGGTGATCAACCTTAGATATCTCCTGATGAGCGCAGCCTTGACCATAAAGCTTTCTCCTAAGGAGAAGACAGGAAAGAGGATGCTTATGGGAATCGGCGTAACCGATGAAATCTTCGGCATTGCCATTGCCCAGAACACTCCTCTTGATCCTATGTACAACGTGGGAGCAATGTCTGTAGCATGTCCAGGCTGGGTATTGGGAACGGCCCTTGGAGGAATAATGGGAGAGATCCTTCCTAGTGTTGTGACCTCATCCCTTTCCATTGCCCTATACGCCATGTTCCTGGCCATAATCATTCCTCCTGCGCGTGAGAACATGGTGGTGGCAGCACTGGTGGTGATTTCAATGGTGCTGAGCTTCCTCTTTACAAGAATTCCCTTCCTTTCAGGAATCTCTACAGGAATGAAGGTCATCATCCTCACTGTAGCCCTCTCAGCCCTTGCAGCCTATTTCTTCCCTATAGAGGAGGATGAAAGCATAAAGGAGGCGGAAGCATGAACGACAGCTATATCTATATATCAATCATTCTCATGGCAGTGGTCACCTACCTGATAAGGGTGGTTCCACTTCTAGTTCTACGTAAGCCGATAAAGAGCAGGTTCTTCAGGTCCTTCCTATACTATGCCCCTTACGTGACACTTTCTGTCCTGACCTTCCCTGCAATCCTCTACTCCACAGGCTCCTTCGTCTCAGCCTTGGCAGGGTCAGTTGTCGCCCTCGTCTCAGCCTTCCTGCGTCTTGGGCTTCCAATTACAGCAGCAGCCGGGTGTGTGACAGCACTGATTCTTCAGCTTGTACTATAGAAAGAGGGAGACCGTGTCTCCCTCTCTTTGATTACCTATTTCCCGTTCAAATATCAATTATCAATAGCTTTCAAGCTACTAGAAGCCATTGTTCTATTCCCTGTCCACTATCTTGGCCAGACCTCCCTGGCTGGTTTCCCTATACAGGGAAGGCAGGGCTGTTCCTGTCTCCATCATGACTTCAACCACATTATCGAAGGATACTTTATGCCTACCGTCTCCCATAAGGGCAAAGGAGGCATGGTCTATGGCTCTCATGCATGCCATGGCGTTACGCTCAATGCAAGGAACCTGAACCAGGCCCATCAAAGGATCGCAGGTAAGGCCAAGGTGGTGCTCCAGACCCATTTCTGCAGCATACTCAATCTGGTAGATGGATCCACCGAGAAGCTGAGTCGCAGCGGCTCCTGCCATGGCGCAGGCCACTCCCACTTCTCCCTGGCAGCCAACTTCAGCTCCGCTGATGCTTCCATTGGTCTTTACGATATTGCCCACAATTCCTGCTGTAAGGATGGCTCTCTGGATTCTGATTTCAGGAATTTTGTATTCCTCCCTGAGATAGTAGAGGACTCCCGGAAGGACTCCGCAGCTGCCACAGGTTGGGGCCGTGACAATCTCGCCTCCTCCAGCGTTCTCTTCGCTGACAGCGAGGGCGAAGGAGATTGCACGGGAAGTGTTACCCAGACTTCCTGCAAAATCCACACTCTTTGCATGGGAGAGGCAGGCTTTTCTCTGAAGCTTCAGTCCTCCTGGAAGGACACCTTCATTTTCAAGGCCTCTTTCAATGGCCTTTTTCATTACAGCCCAAACTTCTCCCGCATAATCAAGGATGGCCTCCCCTTCATACTCCACAGCAACTTCCCACATCTGATAACCGTGGTAGTCGCAATAGTTGAGCATCTTCTCCATATCTCCAAGGACCAGATCAGGATAGACTGTGTCATCCACAAGGTTATTCTCCCCTTCCTTGACAATCTTTCCTCCACCCACAGAGTAATAGGTGTCTGAAATGCCGGAAGCGATGAAGGTGACGGCATTCGGATGGTAAGGCTTGAACTTATCTGGATACCAGACTATTTCGTTCCTGATTCCCTTTTCGTTGAATACGTCAACTATAGCTTTATCTGTAAGGTGGCCCTTTCCTGTGGCGGCAAGGGATCCGTATAACTCCACTGTAACTTCCTTTACCTCTGGATGCTCCTTGACAAATCTCTCTGCAGCAGCCCTTGGCCCCATGGTGTGGGAAGAGGAAGGACCATATCCGATTCTATATAGTTCTCTCAATGATTCCATATCTTCATGATACCTTCTCTTTCTTCTGCAGACAACTCTTCACCACTCTGGAGGGGACGACATTCGGGTCCAATACTTCCCGCTTTCCTCCAGTGTTATGGTAAGCATAAGATTTCTCTCCACACATAAGTAGTGGTATTTCCCTGGAAAGAGGGATACAGTTCCTGGCTCATAAACGTTGGACACGATGATATTCTGGGTCTGGGAATAGATGGAGACCCAGGTTCCTTTCATTATTCCATCCAGAGGAACCTTGAACTTCTTCGCCAAAGCTATTTCGCTTTTGTCTAGAGTTCCCATAAGGAGAGAGGAGAGAAAACCTTCCCTTTCTATGGCCCCAAGGTCAGGAATACGCTTTTTTAGCTTTTCTATGCTCAGCTCCCCAACAACCAGAGGATACTCCTCTGCGGTCTCAATGAGCATCTCTCCAAAGTGTCCATCTTCGGGAGTAAGCCAGACCTTATTCCCTCCTCCCATTTCCCTGAAGCCGGCTATTGGAGAAAGGGAGCCTAAAGGATAGAAGACGAAGACGGAAAGGGAGGAGGAAAGGACCTCTGTCTCAAAGGACCATACTCCCCTATCAAGATATTTGATATGCACATCCCTGCCATCAAACCACACGACCTTATACCACATCTCCTTTCCTGTAACCTCCTCCCAGGGAGTGTCGGAATAGGGGGAGACAGTGACTCTCTCCATAGGAGAAAAGGAACAGGAGACAGACAACAATAGAAACAATAGGATAGGTAATATTTTCTTCATACTTCAATAACGCAGTTTTCTTCAAAATCCTACATTTCTTGAGAGTCTAAATTTCCATTTACCCCTTTTAAGGCTATATTAAAGGAAACCTATCCTATAAGGAGAAAAGCAATGAAGAATATTAATGCACAGCTTCCACTGGAAGTGATAGCTTACCTGGATCCTGAGAGACAGGACGAGGAAAGAGAAGACTTCTGCAACAGATTGGAGGAAGCCCTTGAATTTGACTGCGACCTGGATGAAGTTGAATTCCTGGGAATTGAGAACTCAAGAGCCAAGTATAGCATCCTGGTCACAGCATACCTGGAGATAGTGGAGGATAGCGACGACGAAGAAAAGCTTCTCTCCACCATGAAAGAGAAAACCGAAGAGCTCCTGGAATACTTGAAGAAGGAACTGGAGAGCGAAGTTAAGCTGGATAAGGTGAGCTACAGAGTCAACTCCTTCAAGAACATGGATGGCTACAACACAGATGTGTTGGCCCGCTCCTGCCTTTCCCTTATGGATGACCCAGACTTCTTCGAGAGCCTTACAGCCCTTCTTTTCGATAGCGACGAATATGAGATAAGCTCCATGCACATTTCTTCAGGAATCCCATATTTTGAAGGCACTGATGACGACGGAGAAAGCTTCGTCCTTGGAGTAAAGATCTCAAAGAATGGAAAGGAAGAAGATATGATGGAAATCCTGGACCATGCAGAAGAGATCTATCCAAGAGGAAACGTGTTCATGCTGAGGCTTACAGACGAAGAGACCGAAGACTCTCAGTGGGAGGAGATTACTGAACTGGACGATGAGTACTCCCTTTACTATAGAGCCCTCAACCTAAGCTCAATCGATATGGATAGCGATGCCTTCTATGCAGCAGATTCCATCAGGCTCTGCATCGAAGATGACTACGAGAGTCCTCTGGAAGAGGAAGAGTAATCAGGCATAAATCCGCCATCATTTTTGTCGGCACCTTCCCGTGGCAAAGCCTAAAGGGTCTGGGCCGACAAAATAATTGCCATAATTAATTCAATCCGTGATAGAAATCCGGAGTGAAAACTCTCATTATTCATCCAAGTCCTCCTTCAGTCATCATGGCCAGAGATGCATTACTGTACAGAATACGGGGTTTAATTCCACGACCTGTTGGCTCTCGTTTCAGCAAAAGGAATACAGGCCCAATGACAGGAGCCCCGTCATGTATGCGCTGAAAAGATTGATCCAAAACTCTAGACAAAACATATTCCGTTCAAATTTACTGAGACTGACCTTTGTTGAAGTTATATTGAAGTGACATTGAAGTATTCATTGAAGTTATATTGAAGTTGACGTTGAAGTAACATTGAAGTGACATTGAAG
>JAEDOD010000145.1 GCA_016302165.1 Sphaerochaetaceae bacterium | reverse complement strand
TTTTAAAATATTAATGAAAGCCAAAATGAAAAGGGTGAAAGCAAAGAAATAGTCAAAGGTCTTTCTTCTTTTTTCATATATTCCCTTAAGGGCTGTTCCTGCCACAGCCCACAGGAGACCACACAAGAAGCAGGTAAGGGGAATCATATATACCCTAAGCCATTTCTCTCCGCTATTGATGGCCACAGGGAGGATGTATTCTGAGATTGCTGTTACACATAGCATCAACACCTTTACATTCATCAGCTGCATGACCATTCCGTCAATGAAGGTGCCGGTCTTATGCTTGGCGTTCCCTCTTTTCTTCATCATCCTTATTCCCAGGTAAACAAGGTATGCAATTCCCAATATCTGCAGTAGGAGGGAAAGGATGGGAATATACTTTGATAGAGTGGAAATCAGAAGATAGGAGAGAGTGGAGATGAAGGTTATCCCTATCAGCATCCCTACATTGAAGGTCACTCCCTTCAGCCCCTTTTCTGCTGCATTTGCCATGCTTGATATGGTGTTGGGGCCAGGAGTAATGGCTACTGTCACTAGGTAGATGAAGAATTCAAGCACTTGCCTTTCCGCCTTCAGTAAGTATTTATACCCCATTTTTCCCCGTTAGCCAAAGGAAACTATGCAATAAAGACATTTCAACTGAGAGAAAGGCCAAGGAAAGAAGGAGTATGGCTAGGCCTTAAGCCTTTTTTCGGCCCAAGCTGTGTACCAGGTCTTTCCGCCTTCCTTAATGATTCTATTTAACATCTCCTTCTCCTTATCCCTCTTTCCTGCATTTCTGTAGTGGAGGGCCATGGCAGAGAGTATTTCAAGTCTTCCGATTTTGTATTGGGAGCACTTGAGTCTTCCTTCAAGATACTCTTCGTCTCCCTTTCCTCCTTCTTCCACTTCAATCCTCTCGGAAAGGATATATGCCACCTGCTTTTGGTTATCCTTCAGCTTTTCGTTGTCCTGGATCTTTTCGATCCTCTCTTCCAGCGCCTTGAGGACAGCTTTAGCCTCCTCTATCTTTCCTCCTTCAAGAAGGTATCTGCACTTGGAGGAAAGGTAGAGGGTATCCAGGCTGTCGCTTCCACCTATTTCTCCCTCCTCCAGGGTTTCCAGAGCTTTCTGGAAATCCCCTTTGGCTTCATAGCCCGAGGATAGATAGGCGTAGCTTATCATTCTGTCTTTTCCTTTCCTTGTCTTCTGGGGAACAGGAGAGTAGGAGGCGATGAACTTCTCTGGGTCCAACTCCATATGGAGGTAACCCAGGTTCCTTGTGGTTTCTGTGCTGGAGATCAGGTTTTCCAGCAGCCTGGAAGTGAAGAATCCTATGGCCAGGGCCAATAGAGTTGAGATGAGGGATGAAGGGGTGGAGCTTTTGTCCCTTACCCATATAAAGAGGATAAGGATGGCGACCAGCGCCCAGACGGATATATATGCTACTTTAGCTTTGGTGTATGGACTTCTCATGTGATATATCATAGCAAAAGGGAAGGAAGGGAAGGCAGATATAAGTTCTACAATTGATCATTTTAACTTTTATCACAATTAGCCAAACAAAAATTTGTGCTTTCACACAAACTATTTTAGTTGGTGGTTGTAAAACCCAGGGATAGACTATTAATGGAAGGTGAAATGTGATTCAGATTACTGCGTTGATGGATAACAAGATGTCAGAGAACAAGGCTCTCATAAATGAGCATGGTCTCTCCTTTCTCATTGAAAAGGATGGGAAAAGGATTCTATTTGATACAGGAAGCTGTGAACACACCATCTACAATGCTCATAGGCTGGGGATGAGCCTTGTTTCTCTGGACTCTGTCGTTCTGAGCCATAGCCACTATGACCATGCAGCAGGATTCAGGGATCTACTGGAAAATGGAATGGGATCAAAGGACCTGTTCATCGGAAAGAACTTCTTTGAGAAGAAATATGCCTTTGACGGAACCAAGTATACTGATCTTTCCTGCGGTTATGAGAGAGAGTTTGTCCTTAGCCACAATGTGGCCATCCATGAAGTTTCCGCCGTGGCTGCGATAACTGAAGGCATCT
>JAEDOD010000052.1 GCA_016302165.1 Sphaerochaetaceae bacterium | reverse complement strand
GGATGCTGCATAAGTCGCTATATCTTCGTGTGACACAGATTTCATCTTCTTTCTGTTACGTTTGAATAAAAAAATCATATTCATGCATATTTCTGCATAAACCCCGATTGACCAATCCCTCACTTTTGTTTTTCCATAGAGAGTACCCCAAATGGTTTTGGGAAAAAGAATCATGGAGAGAAAAATGAGAAAGATTACTGTTTCGGACTATACTCTGAAGGAACTATGCGGAAAGAATGGCTCACAGCTGCTTTTCAGGGAAAAGCTATCCGTTTCCATGGCTATAGCCCGTTATGGAGCAGATGTTATAGAGCTTCCTCCTGTCAGGAAGGCAAAGGAAGACGCTGTGGTCTACAAGACCATCTCTGAAAGCGTGAAGGGCGTCAGGATTGCTCTTCCTGTAGGAAGCACTGTGGAAGGGGTGGAGACTGCCGCTGAGTGCATACGCTCTGCAGAGCACCCTGTGCTTCAGGTTTCCCTTCCTGTTTCTACAGTACAGATGGAATACATGTATCGCCTTAAGGGAGACAAGATGGTGGCTCTCATCAAGACTCTGGTTGAGAAGTGCAGAAGCTACAGCGAAGAAGTGGAGTTTGAAGCTCTCGATGCCACCAGGGCAGACTTCCCTTTCCTCATCGAGTGCATCAATGCAGCTTCATCCTCCGGTGCCACCTGTGTATCTGTCTCTGACGACAGCGGTGAGATGATGAGCGACGAATTCGCTTCCTTTGTGTCAGAAATCAAGAAGAATACGACACTTCCTCTTATAGTGAAGGTTTCCGACCACCTTTCCATGGGAGTCTCGGACGCACTTTTTGCCCTTAAATCTGGAGCCGACGGAATCAAGTGCAGCACCACAGGCACCGATGCCCTCTCCACCGATAGTCTTGCTTCAGCCCTTCAGGCCAAGGGAGACAAGATCGGAGTAAGGTCAGGCCTCAAGTTCACTGAAATCCACTCTGATATCGAGGCTCTTCTTAAGAGCATGCAGAAAAACGACAGCAAGGACGAGGGAAGAAGCGGCGTTGACGGAGTCGTTTTCCTTGATGCCTCCTCAACTGTGGAGGATGTGGCAGAGGCTGTAAAGAGCCTTGGCTATGACCTTGGAGCTGACGACGAGAAGAAGGTCTACGACGCTGTAAGGAGACTTACAGAAAAGAAGAGCAGCATCGGAGGCAAGGAGCTGGAGGCTGTCATAGCATCCAGTGCAATGCAGGTTCCTGCAACCTATACTCTCAAGAGCTATGTTTCCACCATATCCAACATGGTCAACGCTGTATCAAATGTGACGCTGGAAGACGAGAATGGAACTCTGGTGGGAGTTGCCACAGGTGACGGCCCTATCGACAGCGCCTTCAAGGCCATAGAAACCTGCATAGGCCATCACTATGAACTGGACGACTTCCAGATTCAGGCTGTGACGGAAGGAAAGGAGGCCCTGGGCTCCGCTCTGGTCCGTCTCCGCTCCTCCGGCCGTCTCTATAGCGGTAACGGTCTCTCCACAGATATCTGCGGAGCATCGATCCGGGCTTACGTAAACGCTCTCAATAAGATTGCCTATGAGGAGGGGCATAATAGATGAAGCTCTCCTTTTCCACCCGTGATGTAAAGAGGTCCTCCTTCCTTTCCCTGACGAAGATTGCCGAGGAATATGGATTGGACGGCTTCGAAATCTATGATGCCATCAAGGAAAGGAAGGAGCATGGAGATTCGGTTCTCCGTACTGATTCCCTCAGCTCCTCCCGCTCTCTTCTTTCCTCCAAGGGCCTATCTGTTACAGCACTCCACTATCCAGTGCCGCTGGATAGTGAGGAAGCCAGTGTAAATACGCTGATACAGTATGTAGATATGGCTGCCGTCTCAGGAGTGGAGAACATAATCGTCTCCCTTTCCTCCCTGCCGGAGCCTAAGGCTCTCAGCGAGAAGTATGCTTCTGTGGCCCAGAAGGCCACTAAGGAAGGAGTATCCATCCTCTTCGAGACCAAGGGCCCTCTTTCCCGTACCAGCTCTCTTCTTCCATATTTCTCTGCCTTCGCTTCAGCTTCCCTGGGCGCCGCTTGGAACACAAGGGAAACCTTCTTCAGTGCCGGAGAAAGCGCAGAGACCACAATCAAGACTCTTGGAGCCTATATCCGCTTTGTAAGCCTTGGAGACAGCGACGGAGAGAAAGCTGTCCTCATCGGAGAAGGTAAGCTTCCTGTGTCCCAGTTCCTGGGAGCCCTCAGGTCCCTGAACTATGAAGGCTTTGTAAGTGTGGACTGGAACGAGGAGGTTACAGACCCGGACATTGTGCTGACACATTTCGTGTCCTTCATGGACAGAAAGGACAAGGAAGGGCATAAGAGCCTCGCTCTCTACGAAAACAGAAGCGGTACAGGAACCTTCCCATGGAAGAAATATGAGACCATCGACGCCACATTCGGTAATGTGCTGGACACCATGGCCTCAATCTATCCTGACCAGTATGCCTTCAAATACACCACTCTGGACTATACCCGCACCTACAGGGAGTTCAGACGTGACGTGGATAGAGTTGCCGCCTCCCTTATTGCCATGGGCGTGAAGCCTGGGTATCACGTGGCTGTGTGGGCCACCAATGTTCCTGCCTGGTTCCTGACCTTCTGGGCTGCAACCAGAATCGGCGCTGTGCTGGTGACAGTGAACACAGCCTATCGTATCCACGAAGTGGAGTACCTCCTGAGGCAGTCAGATACCCATACTCTGGTAATGATCGAGGCTCTGAAGGATATCAACTACAAAGAGATCATCGAAGAGCTCTGCCCAGAGCTGAAGGGTCACAGGAAAGGTGAAGCCCTATACACTGAGAAGCTTCCATTCCTGAGAAATATCGTGACTGTGGGCTTTGACATGGAAGGAGCCCTGAACTGGGACGAAATGCTGGACAAGGGAAGGGAGATTCCTCTTGAGGAAGTGTGGAGACGCTCCTCCCTGGTCAAGGCCGATGACGTGTGCAATATGCAGTACACTTCAGGAACCACAGGATTTCCCAAGGGAGTCATGCTCACTCACCGCAACATCGTCAACAACGGAAAGACCATTGGAGACAGAATGGATATGTCTACAGCAGACAGGATGATGATCCAGGTTCCAATGTTCCACTGTTTCGGCATGGTGTTGTCTATGACCAGCATGATGACCCACGGCGGAACCTTGTGCCCGATTCCATATTTCTCTCCAAAGTCATCCCTGGCCTGCATAACTGAAGAGAAGATTACATGCTTCAATGGTGTTCCCACCATGTTCGTCGCCATGTTCAGCCATCCTGATTTCCAGAAGACAGACTTCTCCCATATCCGCACAGGAATCATGGCTGGAGCCAACTGTCCTCCGGAACTGATGAAGAGGGCCAGCGTGGAGATGAACATGAAGGAGATTCTCTCTGTCTATGGCCAGACCGAGGCTTCCCCAGGATGCACCATGGGAGAAGTGAACGAGGATCTGGAGCACAGGACCGAGACGGTTGGAAGCGCATTCCCTGGAGTTGAGTGCAAGATCATCGACCCTGAGACCGGTGAGGACCTTCCTGACGGCATGAACGGAGAGTTCGTAGCCAGAGGCTTCAACATCATGAAGGGCTACTACAAGATGCCTGAAGCCACAAGGCAGACCATCGACAAGGATGGCTGGCTCCATACAGGAGATATCTGTTGCAGAACTTCTGACGGCTATTACAAGGTTACAGGTAGACTTAAGGATATGATCATCCGTGGAGGTGAGAACCTCTATCCCCGTGAAATCGAGGAGTTCTACCTTACCAATCCTAAGATTAAGGATGTCCAGGTGGTAGGCGTAAAGGATGAAGTGTATGGAGAGGAGGCCTGCGCCTGGGTCATTCTCCATGAAGGGGAGAATGCAGACGAGAAGGAGATGAAGGAATATGGCCTGAAGAGCATGGCACGCCATAAGGTTCCACGTTACTTCATCTTCACCAAGGACTTCCCTATGAATGCTGCAGGTAAGATCCTGAAATACAAGATGAAGGAGGAGTCTGAAAAGATTCTGAATCTAGCGTGAAAACTGAATGAAAAAAGAATGATTATTCTTTTTTCTGCAAATCCGTTGACCTTATCTCTAACTTTGTGGTAAAGAGGGGGTAGATTTTTCAAAGGCTGCGACGAAGACGGCCGGGTAGGATAGCAAAAGCGAGCCGGGTATGGTGTGAGCCGGTTGCGAAGGGACCCGATACCTATCACTTCCGAGCTGGAGGACAGAAAGCGAAAGCAAGTAGAGGCCTCCCGTGACTGCTGCGTTAATGCATACGGCTTGATGGAGCCTGAGTGGCGCTTATGCGCAATTTGAGTGGTACCGCGGGTATTATATCTGACTATAGATAGAGACTCGTCTCAAAGAATTCGAACTACGACTTCTTTTGGGACGGGTTTTTTTATTTGGAGGAAAACGATGAAGACGGAAACAGCCAAGAATCAGCTCTTGGAAATTGCTGAAAGAATCAGCGACATGAGGGAGATCATGGGCTTCAGCGAAAGCGAAATGGCAGAGAAGACAGAAGTCAGTCTTGCTCTCTACAAGGCCTATGAATCAGGGGAAGTGGATCTTCCATTCACATTCATCCATAAATGTGCACTTGCTTTCGGCATAGACATTACTGATCTTCTGGAAGGCCATTCATCCACTCTCACTTCCTATACTGTCACACGTAAGGGTATGGGACAGCAGACAGCCAAGGAGACAGGAATCGATATCATGAATATGGCTCCCAAGTTCAAGAACAAGCTTGCTGAGCCATATTGGGTAAGATATGAGTATTCAGATGAGCTGCAGCATCAGCCCATCCATCTTACAAAGCACTCCGGACAGGAGTTTGACCTGGTGCTTTCAGGAGCCCTCTTGGTTCAGGTAGGATCCAACAAGGAGATCCTCCACGAAGGTGACAGCATCTACTACAACTCCTCCACTCCCCATGGAATGATAGCTGTGGAAGGAAAGGACTGCGTCTTCTGTGCTGTGGTCATGAACGGTGAAGACAGCGAAGAGTATTCGATGAAGACATCCATCGCTCCAATCCCTTCCGCTTCACGTCACCTCCTCTGCGAGAAGTTTGTAGAGTGCACAGAGACAGAGAACGGAGTATTGAAGGATGTGAAGTTCAAGAATACTGAATCCTTCAACTTCGGCTTCGACTGCGTGGACGCCATTGCCGAGAAATATCCAGAGAAGCTTGCCATGATCCATCTGGACAAGAACAAGACGGAGCGCCGCTTCACTTTCCTGGACATGAAGAAGGAAAGCGCAAGATGCGCCAACTACTTTTTGTCTCTGGGAATCAGGAAAGGTGACAAGGTTATGCTGGTGCTGAAGCGCCACTACCAGTTCTGGTTTGCCATGCTGGCTCTCCATAAGATCGGAGCCATTGCAATTCCTGCAACCTACCAGCTTAGGGAGCACGACTTCGTCTACCGCTTCAACGCAGCTGGCGTCAAGGCCATCGTCTGCACCAGCGACGGAGACTGTGCTGAAATCGTGGATAAGGTCCAACCTGAATGCCCCACACTTACCCTTAAGGTCCTAGTGGGCGGACAGAGGGAAGGCTGGAAGGATTTTGACAGCGAATATGGACTTTTCAAGTCTTCCTTCCGCCGCACTCCAGACACTCCAAGCGGAGATGACCCGGCCCTCATGTTCTTCTCTTCAGGAACCACAGGTAACCCGAAGATGGTTGAACACAAGCATACCTATGGCCTGGGCCACTTCCTTACAGCCAGATACTGGCACTGCTGTGAGCCAGACGGCCTCCACTTCACCATCTCTGACACAGGCTGGGGAAAGTCTCTCTGGGGTAAGCTCTATGGCCAGTGGCTCTGCGAAGGTGCTGTATTCGTCTACGACTTCGAGCGCTTCCACGCTTCCGACCTTCTGCCTCTATTTGCCAAGTATCAGATCACTACCTTCTGCGCTCCTCCTACAATGCTGAGGATGATGATCAAGGAAGATCTTTCAAGATACGATTTCTCATCGGTGCGCCATATGACCACAGCAGGAGAGGCCTTGAATCCGGAAGTTGCAATGCAGTTCAAGAAATCCACAGGCCTGGAGATCATGGAAGGCTTCGGCCAGACAGAGACCACACTTACAGTTGGAAACTTCGGAGGAACAAAGGTCAAGCTTGGCTCCATGGGTAAGCCTAGCCCTCAGTACAAGGTTATGATCGTGGATCCCGATGGCAATGAAGTCCCGACAGGTGAGACAGGAGAGATTGTGATCGATATCTCAGAGGGCTCTCCAGTGGGCCTCTTCACAGAGTATTACAGGGATGAAGAGAAGACCAGGGAAGTTATGCATGACGGCTTCTACCACACTGGAGACACAGCATGGAGAGACGAAGACGGATACTTCTTCTATGTGGGAAGAGTTGACGATATCATCAAAAGTAGCGGATACAGAATCGGACCATTTGAAGTTGAAAGCGTCATAATGGAGCTTCCATATGTTCTGGAGTGCGGAGTTTCAGCCTGCCCGGATCCTGTAAGAGGCCAGGTGGTAAAGGCTTCCATAGTCCTGACCAAGGGCACAGAGCCTACAGAGGAGCTGAAGAAGGAAATCCAGGACTACGTCAAGGCTCACACAGCTCCATACAAGTATCCGAGAGTTGTGGTCTTCAGAGATGAACTTCCAAAGACCATAAGCGGCAAGATCAGGAGGAATGCACTTTAATGAAAGTATCTTCCATACAGATGGATATGGCCTTCGCCTCTCCAGATGAAAACTACTCTAAGGCGGAGGAGCTTATCAGAAAGGCTGTGGAAAGCGAGAAACCTGATGTGGTGGTGCTTCCGGAAACCTGGAATCTGGGCTTCTTTCCTCACGAAAATCTATATTCCTTGGCTGATAGGGAAGGGGAGAGGACCAAGTCTCTCTTCTCCTCCCTTTCCAGGGAGCTGGACGTAAATATTGTTGGAGGCAGCGTAGTCAGGACAGATGGAGACAAAGTGAGGAACACTTCTTACGTCTTCTCCCGCACTGGCGCTCTTCTCGCCACCTACGACAAGACCCATCTCTTCTCTCCCATGAGCGAAGACAAGTTCTTCCAGAAGGGGGACCACCTTTCCCTCTTCTCTCTCGATGGCGTCAAGTGCGGAGTGATAATCTGCTACGACATCCGCTTTCCTGAGCTTACAAGGACCATGGCGCTGGAGGGGATGGATGTGCTTTTCGTAGTGTCAGAGTGGCCGAAAGCCAGGATCCCTCATCTTGAAACCCTTACCAGGGCCAGGGCCATAGAGAACCAGATGTTCCTGGTGCTTTCCAACTCCACAGGAAAATCTGGTGACACAGAGTATGGCGGCGCCTCCAGGATTATCGACCCTTGGGGGGAAGTACTTGCTTCCATGGAGGGGAGAGGTGAAAATATCATCTCTGCAAATCTTGATATGAACATAATTAATGGTATAAGAAATTCCATAAACGTCTTTTCTGACAGGCGGTCAGAATTGTACAATGTATCTAAAAATTAGTGTGTCAAGGAGAAAATGATATGGAATACAATTTTCCTGTTACAAGAACTACTCACCCAAAGGCACGTCCACAGGATGAGACACAGCTTGGTTTCGCAAGATTTTTCACTGACCACATGTTTGCCATGGACTGGGATGAAGGCCTTGGCTGGCATGACGGCAGAGTGGTCCCTCATGAGCCGCTCCTTATTGAGCCTGCTTCCTGTGTCCTCCATTACGCACAGATGATGTTCGAAGGCATGAAGGCCTACCGCACCGCTGATGGTTCAATCCAGATCTTCAGACCAGATATGAATGTAAAGAGAATGGCACGCACATGTGAGAGAATGTGTATCCCTGAGCTTCCGGAGGGACTTCTTACAGCAGCTGTAAGGGCTGTCATCAAGGAAGACATCGACTGGGTTCCAAAGGCACCTGGAACAGCTCTCTACATCAGACCATTCATTTTTGGAGATGAGGTCTCCTTCTCCGTGCTTCCTGCAAAGCACTACAGATTCCTCATTATCCTCAGCCCTACAGGAAGCTACTATGCAGCTAACGACAAGGGTCTCCACACCACAAGAATCTACGTCCAGGACAAGTACATCCGTGCCGCCAAGGGTGGAACAGGATATGCAAAGGTTGGCGGAAACTACGGTGGCGGCATGAGAGCCAGCCAGGATGCAATCAAGTACAACTGTAAGGATGTACTGTGGCTTGATGCAGCTGAGCACAAGTATGTTGAAGAAATCGGTACTTCCAACGCCTTCTTCAAGATCAATGGAGAGGTCATTACAGCTCCACTGGACAGCGAGACCATTCTTCCTGGAATCACCCGTGACTCCGTAATCCAGCTTCTCAAGAAGTGGGGGGTACCAATTAGCGAGAGAAAGCTCAGCATCGACGAAATCATGGAAGCCAGCAGAAACGGAAAGCTGGAGGAGATCTTCGCTTCCGGTACAGCTGCTGTAATCTCTCCAATCGGAACACTCTGCGTCAAGGGTGAGGACTTCACTGTTGGAGACGGAAACGTGGGTCCTCTTGCCCAGAAGCTTTACGACAATATCTACGGCATGCAGACAGGTAAGGTTGAAGACTACATGGGCTGGGTATATCCTCTGGGACTTAAAGCATGAAGCGACTGACACTCTTTCTCGGCCACTATGGGTCGGGAAAGACCAATCTGGCTGTGAACTGGGCCATGAAGGCTGCAGAAGAAGGGAAGAAGGTGGAGATTGCGGATCTTGATATCGTCAATCCCTACTTCCGTACCAAAGACAGCCAGAAGGAGCTGGAGGCGGCGGGAGTGAAGGTGATTGCCCTTCCCTTTGCCAACTCCAGCGTGGATCTGCCTGCCATCCCCAGCGAAGCCTATGGCCTCGTTGAGGACAGGTCCAGATTCGGAATCCTGGATATTGGAGGAGACGAAAGAGGTGCCTATGCCCTGGGACGTTTTTCTCCATATATCAGGGAAGAGAACGACTACGACATGTTCTATGTGGTGAACTTCTTCCGTCCCCTTACAAGAAATGCGGAAGACGCCTATGAGTGCATGAAGGAAATCGAGTGGGCTTCAGGCCTGACTTTCAGCGGAATCATAAACAATTCCAACCTGGGAGCGGAAACCACTCTTTCCCATATACTCTCCACCACAGAAAAGGCAGAGGCTCTCAGCCGCCTCAGTGGCCTGAAAGTTGTAGCTGTAACAGCTGAGAAAACCATTGCAGGGGAGGGGATGGTTCCCCTTACACTGCAGAAGAGAATTTTTGACGAGAGGTGAATAATGGCAAAAGTTACCTTCAATGAAGATATCTGCAAAGGCTGCGGCCTCTGTGTTGATGCCTGTCCAAAGCACATACTTGCCATTGCAAAGGACAAGATCAACAGAAAGGGCCACAATCCTGCAGTAATGACCGCAGAAGAGAAGTGCATCGGCTGTGCATTCTGTGCAACCATGTGTCCTGACTGCGTAATCACAGTGGAGAAATGAAATGGCTGAAAAGGTTTTGATGAAAGGAAATGAAGCAATTGCAGAATCTGCCATCAGAAGCGGATGTCGCCACTATTTCGGCTATCCTATAACTCCCCAGACCGAGGTGGCCGCATATATGGCAAAGAGAATGCCAAAGATTGGAGGAGTTTTCCTCCAGGCTGAAAGCGAGATCAGCGCCATCAATATGGTCTATGGAGTGTCTGCTACAGGCAAGAGGGTTATGACCAGCTCCTCTTCCCCAGGAATATCCCTGAAGCAGGAGGGAATCAGCTATCTTGCAGGTTCCGACCTTCCTGCTGTAATCGTAAACGTCCAGCGTGGAGGCCCGGGACTAGGTGGAATCCAGCCAAGCCAGTCTGACTATTTCCAGGCAACCAAGGGTGGCGGCCATGGTGACTATCACCTTATTGTCTTGACACCTTCCAGTGTACAGGAAATGGCTGACCTTACAGCTCTTGCCTTCGATCTGGCAGATAAGTATCGTATGCCTGCCATGCTTCTTGCTGACGGAACCATGGGCCAGATGATGGAGCCTGTAGTGCTTCCTGAAGGCCACGGTGCAACTGTAGAGAAGCCTTGGGCCCTTACAGGAACAGAGATGAAGAGGCCACACAACGTTGTAAACTCCCTCTACCTCTCACCGGAAGTCCTGGAAAGGACCAATGTGGAGCGCTACGAAAGATACGAGGAAGTGAAGAAGAACGAAACCAGATGGGAAGAGTATCTTATGGAAGATGCTGAATATGCCATTGTGGCCTTCGGTATTGCTGCCCGTGTCGCAAAGAATGCCATCAAGGTTCTCAGGGAAAAGGGAATCAAGGCAGGCCTCATCAGGCCTATTACAGTTTGGCCTTTCCCCACTGAGCCTATCAGGGAAGCTTCCTTCCGTGTCAAAGGCTTCTTGAGCGTAGAGTTAAGCATGGGACAGATGATCGAGGATGTGAAGCTGGCTTCAGAGTGCAGAAAGCCTGTGGAGCTCTGCTACCGCGCAGGCGGAATGATTCCAGATGTGGAAAGAATCGTTAAAAGCGTGGAAAAGATGGCTGAAGGAGGAAGGAACTGATGTCTGTAGTGTTTGAAAAACCAAAGAGCCTTACTTCAAAGGAGTTCCATTACTGTCCAGGATGCCCCCATGGAATTATCCATCGTCTGGTGGCTGAGGCTATCGACAAGCTTGGTATCGAGGGAAAGACCATAGGAGTAGCCCCAGTTGGGTGCGCTGTCATGGCTTATGACTACTTTACCTGCGACATGATTGAAGCCGCCCACGGCAGGGCACCTGCTGTAGCCACAGGAATCAAGAGATCCCTTCCTGAGAATATCGTCTTCACATATCAGGGAGACGGAGACCTGGCCAGCATCGGTATGGCTGAGACTGTCCATGCAGCAACAAGGAACGAGAATATCACCATCATCTTCGTCAACAATGCAATCTACGGCATGACCGGAGGACAGATGGCTCCAACTTCCCTTCCTGGCCAGATAACCCAGACATCCCCTTACGGAAGAGATGTAAAGACACAGGGATATCCAATTAAGGTTGCAGAGCTTCTTTCTGCCCTGGATGCTCCCTACTACATCGAGAGAGTTGCAGTAAACAACGTGAAGAACGTAAAGAATGCAGGAAAGGCCATTGAGAAGGCTTTCAGAAACCAGATTGAAGGTAAGGGCTTCTCCCTTATCGAAGTGGTTTCCGCTTGTCCAACCAACTGGGGACTTACTCCAAAGAAGGCTCTTGAGTGGGTTGATGAGAAGATGATCCCTTACTATCCACTGGGAGTCTATAAGGATAGAAGCAAGGAGGAGAACGCATGACAAGTCAGATTCTTATTGCAGGTTTCGGTGGACAGGGCATTCTCTTCTCAGGAAAGCTTCTTGCATACAAGGCCCTTTCAGAAGGAAAGGAGCTGTCATGGCTTCCTTCCTATGGTCCTGAGATGAGAGGAGGAACAGCTTCCTGCTCCGTCACCATCAGTGACGAAAGCGTAGGCTCTCCCATTATCGATAACCCTGATGTCCTCATCGTAATGAACCTTCCTTCCCTGGATAAGTATGAGAAGACGGTCAAGAAAGGTGGAACCATCTTTGTCGACTCCACTCTCATAGAGAGAAAGGTTGAAAGGGATGATGTCAGAGCCTTCTATATCCCTTGCACCAAGATGGCACAGGATATGGGGACTCCAAACCTGGCAAATATCATTCTTCTTGGCAAGGTCCTTAAGGAGTGCCCTGAGATTGGAATGGCTGGTATGGAGGATGCATTGAAGAAGGTTGTTGCAAAGCGACCTGAGATGTATGAAGTGAACCTGAAGGCTGTAGAAGCTGGTTACAACTATCAGTAATC
>JAEDOD010000144.1 GCA_016302165.1 Sphaerochaetaceae bacterium | reverse complement strand
TCAGGGCATTTGGATGTGACGCATCAGCGACAATGATTATTGCGTCTGCGTTCAGTGCTTCCTCCAGAGTGGAGGAGAAGGCCTCCACCAGGGCGTGGGGAAGATTCTGGATAAAGCCTACTGTGTCTGAAAGAAGGACACGCTGGGAAGAAGGAAGAGTCAGGGAACGGGTGGTGGTGTCCAGGGTGGCGAAAAGCTTATCTTCTGAAAGAACAGAGGAACCGGTGAGAGCATTGAGAAGGGTGGATTTACCTGCATTTGTGTAACCTGTCAGGGCAAAGGTGAATAGGCCTCTCCTTTCCCTCTGCCTTCTCTGGACAGTTCTAGTCTTCCTTATCTCCTCCAGTTCCTTGTCCAGAGCCTTTATCCTTTCGTCTATGGTGCGCCTTTCGATTTCAAGGGCCTTCTCTCCCTCGCCTTTGGCTCCCCTTACTCCTCCTCTCTGCTGGGAGAAGTTGGCTTCCCGGAATATTAGCCTAGGCTTCTCGTATAAGGCCCTGGCCCTTTCTATCTGAAGTCTAGCCTCCCTGGAATGGGCATTCTGGAAGAAGATCGCCTCTATGACAGCTTCCCTGTCGGAGACAGGAAGGGAGAAGGCGTCTTCCAGGTTCATCTCCTGCCTGGGGGAAAGGAACACGTCTATCACCACTTCCTCAGCGTCAAAGGCTCTCGAGTATTCTACAGCCTCCTCTGTCTGACCTTTTCCGATGTAGTAGACGCTGTTCTCCTCCTTCACTGTAAAGCTCTGGTGGCACACAATGTTCAGGCCCAAGGTTGAGATAAGACTTCTTATCTCGCTTTCCCTGAGGAACACATCCCTTTCATTTTCCCCCACACTTCTGGTGGTGATCAGTGCAATTCTTTCTCCTGCCATGGACTTATATTAGACCATTAAGGGTGGAGGGTGGAAGAAGAAAAGGATTTGGTGCATAATCCCAATGTTTAAGGAATTTTTGAAATGAGTCTCAATTGTGGTATCGTAGGACTTCCAAATGTTGGAAAATCAACTATATTCTCAGCTGTCACCTCTGCTCCTGCAGAGGCTGCAAACTATCCCTTCTGCACCATCGATCCAAACGTGGGCATGGTAAATGTACCTGACGCCAGACTGGATAAGATCGTGGAGCTGATTCCTCCTGCCAGGATAGTTCCTGCAACTGTGGAGTTCGTAGACATTGCCGGCCTGGTAAAGGGTGCAAGCCAGGGGGAAGGCCTGGGCAACAGATTCCTTGGTGCAATCAAGGAAGTGGGAGTCATAGCCCATGTGGTGAGATGCTTCGACAATGGAGACATCATCCATGTAAATAACAGGATAGATCCTGCTTCAGACATCGAGACCATAGATATAGAGCTTGCTCTTGCGGATTATGAAACTGTAGATAAGCGGTATCAGAAGCAGTCAAAGCTGGGACGTATCAGTAAGGAGCAGCAGAAGGAGAATGAGAAGGTACTTCCTCTCTACGAGAAGCTCCTGAAGGCTCTGGAGGACGGAAAGCCAGCCCGCTCCTTGGGCTTTGATGACGACGAGAAGGCACTTCTCTACGATCTCCATCTCATCACCATGAAACCTGTAATCTACGTATGTAACGTAGATGAAGACTCCATCGGTGAAGACAACGATTACGTGAAGACCGTAAGGGAGATAGCAAAGAAGGATAACGATTCACCTGTAGTTGTGATCTGCGGAAAGATTGAAAGCGAAATCGCCGCCCTGGACACAGAAGAGGAGAAGAGGGAGTTTTTGGATGCTGTCGGCCTGGAGGAAAGCGGCCTCAACCATCTGGTCCGTGCCGCCTACCATGCCCTTGGTCTCAGAACCTTCTTCACTGCAGGAAAGGATGAAGACAGAGCATGGACCTTCCGTGAAGGAAGCAAGGCTCCCCAGTGCGCAGGAATCATCCATTCAGACTTCGAGAAAGGCTTCATCAAGGCCGAGGTCTATAACTACAACGACCTTGTTACATATGGCAGCGAAGCCAAGGTCAGGGAAAACGGAAAGATGAGGCTGGAAGGAAAGGAGTACGTGGTCCAGGATGGAGACATCGTCTTCTTCAAGTTCAA
>JAEDOD010000003.1 GCA_016302165.1 Sphaerochaetaceae bacterium | reverse complement strand
TCCTGTCAATCCTAAGATGATGGGAATGGGTGGTGCTGGTCTTGCTATCAACAGCAGCCTTGATGCCCTCTTCACTAACCCTTCTGTTCTTGGAAGAGGTAAGGTCAGAATTGCAATTCCTTCTGTTACTTTTTCCATTAATCATATCTATGATCTCATGAAAGAGGATGAAAACGGAAATTCAGCAATTGAAAATATTGAGAAAATGTCCAGTGGAGACATGGAAAACTCAGACGTGAATACAATGATGAATCTTATTTCTAGCCTTATCGGTTCAGGCAAGGGTAAGATTGCTTCCTTTGAAGCTTCCACAGGTCTGATTGCCAACGTGTTCGGTGTTGCAGCAAATGTGAGCGATACCATCAGAACATTCAATGGAACAATCTTTGACGATCTCAAGGTTTCAACAGTTGCTGGACTGGGTTTCGGCTTTGGCGGAGATGAAGTGAAGTTCACTGTTGGCGGAAGCTTCAAGTACAACGTAAACATCTTCACCAGAAGGATGGGTCTAAAAGATATTCAGGGTATTATGAATTCTAATTCAAAAGATGGTTCTGGTTCTGTCAGTGGTCCTGAAGCAAGTTCATCTGAAGAGAATACTCTTTCCACTATTCCTCTTGCTGTGGGATATGGCATGCCTTTGGATTTTGCTGTTTCTGTTAAGTATTATGGACTCAGTGCAACAGCTGTCCTCACAGACGTAAACCTCTTCGGTCTTGGTGAATACAAGTATGGTATCCTTGTTCCTTCCGATGAGATGACATCTACTTCAGCTACTACATTTGTAAAGAATCTTGATAAAGAAAGCGTATTCAAGTTCAAACCTAAGATGGATCTTGACCTTGGTATCGGCTACGAAGGAAAGCTTTCTATCATCGGATTCAAGGCAGCAGTTGATTTTGTTGACCTGATCTCTCTTGTAGATGAGCTTGATGGTGGATATAGCGCAAAGAACGTTCTCCTTAACCACACCAAGGCTGGTGCTGAAATCTCCCTCTTCGATATGATCAAGGTAAGAGGTGGTATTAACAGTGGTTACCTAACTCTTGGCGGTTCATTCAATATCGGAATCATTACTGTAGACACTGCCTACTACTGGGAAGAGCTTGGCTCCTTCGCCGGTCATAATGGTCTCGATTGCATGACAATCAGATTTAACCTTGGTTGGGATAACTAAAACTCATAAATCCTATTATGGTAACTGCCGGGAAACCGGCAGTTTGTTGTGAATGAGAAAAAAGCTTAATTACCTATTCCTAGTTCTAGTGCTGTTGCTATGTGCTCTTATCTTTTCCTTTTCTTCTGATGATGGAGACCAGTCTTCAAGGAAGAGTTCCTTTGTCACAGCGCTAGTGCTGAAGGTCTTTGTTCCCAATTGGAACGAAATGGAAGAGAAAGAGAGGGAGGCGCTAATTGAGAGATACTCCTATCCAATCAGAAAGACAGCTCATTTTCTTGAATATGCTCTTCTGGGTTTTCTTTCCTGTGGCTATCTTCTCACTTCAAGTTTTTCACTTCTCGAAAGGAAGAGAATCTACAATCCTCTCTTTGCCTGGGCCTTCTCAACACTCTATGCTGCCAGTGATGAAATACACCAGATGTTTGTAGGGAGTAGGGGACCAAGCGTGGCGGATGTAGTCTTGGATAGCTCTGGTGCAATCGTAGGAGTACTAGCCATGGTTGCCGTCACTTTTGTCATACTTAGGGTGAAGAGAAGAGGAGAATAAAATACCCCGAAGAGTTTCCTCAACGGGGTTACTTGTTAAACGCGCATACAGGACCTCTCCTGTACGTCTGGGACAGTCCCTTCTCTGGCAACCTGGATTTACCATTTAAGTCCGTATAAGTAATCTAACACTCTTTGAAATGCTTGTAAATATGGAAGTTATATAAATTTGGGGAAATTTCACATCAAATCTAAATGGAAATTGTGAGTTTTAAACAATAATCTGTTATTGGGGTAACATTGTTTAGATTTGTTTACAAGTCTTTAGAATGATTCTAAAACCAAATATTTCTGTAGTCTTTGTGTTATAAATCACATCTTAATTGCCTATTACTTCTCTTTTGGTTATCCTTTTCTTATGTTTGGCTTCTATATTAAAAAAGCTTTCTTTGACGGGTGGGACAATCTAATTACTCTTGTTCTCCATAATTTCGTCTATATTTTGATTCTTCTCCTGGAATTAGGTGTGATGATGGTCACAGGTGAGAATCTTGCATTGTTCTTTGTATTTTCTGCTGTAGTTATTCTTATCCTTTCTGTATCCATGGGAGGAACTGCTGCTGTAGTATATAACTGGTCCAACTATAAGGGAGATACCTGGCGTTCCTACGCCAAGGGTATAATGAGGAATATCCGACATTCTCTTTTCTTCTTCCTTGTTATACTCTTTCTTCTTCTGGTCTCACTGTTGGTTGTGCCCTTCTACCTTTCCATGGAGAATACATTAGGACTTATTCTTGGTGTGGTCATGGTATGGCTTTCCATATTCATAATGATTGCTCTTCCTTTCTATTTCCCTCTAATGAATCTTCTTCCTGGAGATGGTCCCTGGAAGACATTCAAGAAGTGTTTTTTGATTGCTGGAGATAATCTTGGCTATACCTTCCTTCTTCTCCTTCATAACACAGTGGATCTTGTTCTGTCTGTAGTTACCATGGGAATGGTACCTGGTGTTACAGGACTTATGCTGGGCTCCCAGGATATGATGAAGCTATTGATGAAGAAGTATGACTGGATGGAAGAGAATCCTGGAAAAGGGAAAAAGGATATGGACTGGTCAGAACTGATTTATGAAGAAAAGGAGACCTTGGGACCTCGTTCCTTGAAGAACATGATATTCCCTTGGAAGTAGAATATGAGAGAAGTTGAACTTAAGGCCAAAGTTGCAGACTGGACTTTGACCAAGGAAAAGATTGAAGCCGTGTGTGGTCCTGGAGAAATCGTCTCCAAGAGGGACCTGTATTTCAGAAGACCTGGAGAGAAGCATCAGGCCTTGCGTATCCGTGACAATAACGGAAGCATGGAGCTTACCAGCAAGCAGACGGGAATGAACGAGAATGGAGAGAATAATCTTGAGTTCCAGTTCTCTGCTCCTATTACCGAATATGATAAAGCCATCGGTTTCTTTGAAAATCTTGGCTATGAGCAATATTTCAGGAAGTTCAAGAACGGCTGGGAGTGGACATTTGAGGATGTCCATGTGGAGCTGTTGGAGGTCAATGACCTGGGCTTCTTTCTCGAGATGGAAATCCTTATTCCATTTGATTCCTCAGAAGAGGATGTAAGCGACGGCCATTTCCATCTTCAGAAGCTGCTTTCCAAATTCGGTCTCTCGAAGGAGGATGTCTGCAATAAATCCTATAGGGCAATGATCCTGAAGGAGGATGAGTAATGGAATTCAGGGCTAGCCATATTCTGGTGAAGGACCAGAGGAAGGCGGAGGAGCTTTATGAGAGGGCAAAGAAAGGTGAGAGCTTCCAGTCTCTTGCCCACCAGTATTCCACCTGTCCAAGTAAGGAGAAGGGTGGGGATTTGGGATGGTTTGGTGAAGGTCAGATGGTTCCTCCCTTTGAGAATGCTGTAAGGAAGATGGGTACAGGCTCCATTTCCAGACCTGTCAGGACTCAGTTCGGCTGGCATATTATCAAGAAGACAGGAGCTAGAGGATGATAGTAATCTATACAGACGGTGGATGCTCAGGTAATCCTGGTCCTGGAGGCTGGGCCTTTGTAGTAAGCGAGAATGGAGAGATCAGGGAGTATAGAAGTGGAGGTGACCAATCCACCACCAACAACAAGATGGAGCTTACAGCTGTAATAAACGCCCTGGAATATGCAAAGGCTAATGGTGAAAGGGATGTGGTGATCCTTACAGACAGCCAATATGTAAAGAATGGCATTACAGTGTGGATCCATTCCTGGAAGAAGAATGGGTGGAGAACCAGCTCCAAGGCTCCTGTAAAGAATGTGGAGTACTGGGTTACTCTGGATAAGCTGAATGATGAGCTGAATGTTGACTGGCAATGGGTCAAGGGCCACGCCGGTATTGCCGGGAACGAGGAGTGTGACCGCCTGGTGCGGATGGAGACTGCAAAGTTCCTTTAATTTAGGGCTGCCATTGGGGCAGCCTTTGTGTTAAGTGGAGGAAGCTTCTTCTGCTTCTTCTGCTTCTTCACTCTTTCCGTATTGCTCCTCGTAGAGGGCAGAAAAGAAGGGGCTATCCTGGGATAGAAAGAGTAGGGCAGCCTTATTCTTCGGGTCCTGTTCAATAATTGTCCAGGCTTCCTCCTTTGCCTTTTCCAGTTCTCCCAGTGTAGAGTAGAGGGAAAGAAGCCTTTCCCTCAGGTCTGTGTTTCCAGGGTTGTCTATCCTAATGGCTTCCAGTACAGATAGTTCTTCTCTATAGAGTTCCTTCTTTTCCAGTATCAGTGCTTCCATATATCTGAAGCGGATATTATCCGGATAGAGGGAGAGAGCTATATCATTCTCTTTTTTTGCACCATCATAGTCCTCACCTTCGAAAAGGGAGTAGACCAGATTCCATCTTACATTTTCATCTTCTCCTCCAGATAGGAATTCCTGATAAGCATTTGCTGCTTCAAGCCCTGTCATCTTCTCTGCCACCTCCAGGGAGGAAGTGTCTCTCTGGGACTGGCAGGAGAAGAGGAGGAGAAGGGAAAAAAGAATAAGGATTCTAGTTAAGGACTGTCTTTTCAATTTCAATGACCTGGTCACGATAAAGGTTGACGATGTTTGAACCGTAGTCAGCAATAAGCTGGATCATATTCCTTGGCTCAGGACCCTTGTCTTCACCATTGAGTCTGTCTCCAGCGTCTCCCAGTCCTGGAAGGATGTAGGCCTGTTCGTTAAGCACTGGGTCCATCCAGAGAGTGTAGACCTCAGCTTCCTCAATTGCCCTTGTAATTCTCAGAGCACCCTTAAGGGCGGAGATCACATTGATGAACTTTATGGATCTTGGCTTTACCCCATGCTCTTTGAGATACTTCACGATTGTAACAAGGGAACCGCCGGTGGCATTCATTGGATCAGCGAAGATCAGGTCTTTGCCATCAAGCTCTTCCAGCTTGAAGAAGGATCTGTCCAGGTCCAGGACATAGTCCATATTGGATTCCTTCTTGCTTTCATCCCTCTTGATCTTGAAAAGGGCGAAAGGAGTGATCGTGTCGTCAGAAGAGTAGTCCTGGAACTCCTTGCTGATGATCATGGAAGGAAGGAGGGCTCCACGTAGCATGACACACATGACAGAGGAATGGGCAAGCTCATCCACATCTGGAATCTTATGTACAGCATAGTTGCGGCAAGGATTTGTCACAGGAGTCATCTGGATCATGGCCCGCTTGTTGTTAAGGTTCTTGTCTGCAAAGGAGTGGGCGAACATAAGCTCATAGGCCCTCTGGATATAGTAGAGGAACTCTTCATGTCCAGTTTCAGGATTTCTCAGCTTTGCAATGATTCTGCTGGCTTCCCCGTGCTGCTCTCTAGGTGTCTCGAAGGAATAGACATGGATTCTGTCGTTGGTGGAGCAGATTTCCTTAAGCTTGTCGCCGATTTCTGCAGCTGAAGCACTGAGGTCATCCTTCGCCTTACAGTCTGAATTGTCAATATCGATCCTTCTGCAGGCATCAAGGCTCTTTTCATATAGAGCGTGTACACTCTCTATGTTCTTCTTGTCACCTTCTGTAAGGAAACCGTCAAGATCCTGTGCATGAAGTATTATTTTGTTCATGGTTGTTCTCCTATTCCCAATTAATATATATGGTAAAGGAAAGAGTCTCAACGAGATTTCACTCTATTTGTTTGAAAAGAAATCTTTTTTCCTTTCTTCTGTGGGTATATTGGTGATAATGGAAAGAGAGAATAAGTATAAGAGAAACTTATAGTTTTCTTCGTTTGCCCTTTAAAACCAAATATGTTTTTGCTAATATGTGGAAAGAGAGGTAAACGGATAATGAATCTAGTATTTCTTGGCCCTCCGGGAGCCGGTAAGGGTACCATAGCTAAAGTTGCAAAGGAAGCATTGGGTGTTCCTCATATCTCTACAGGAGATCTTTTCAGGGCAAACATCAAGAATGAGACAGAGCTTGGAAAGCGGGTTAAGGAGATACTCGCCTCCGGTGGTCTTGTTCCAGACGAAATCACAATCAAGATGGTTGAGAACAGACTCTCTGAGAGTGACTGTGAAAAGGGATACATCCTTGACGGTTTCCCTCGCACCATTCCTCAGGCAGAAGCTCTTTCAAAGATGAGCAATGTGGAAGGAGTCATCAACTTCGTCTTAAGCGAAGAAGAGATCATCAAGCGTCTCAGCGGAAGAAGAATGTGTCCAAGCACAGGTAGGACCTACCATATCCTCTTCAATCCTCCCAAGGTTGAAGGAATCGATGACGAGACCGGTGAGCCTTTGATCCAGAGAGATGACGATAAGCCGGAAGCCATCAGACACCGCCTTGAACTGTATAATGAAGCTACCGCTCCACTTATCGACTACTACAAGGCTAAGGATGTTGTACTGGATCTTATCTGCACCAATGACCCAAAGGAGACAGAAGATAACTTCTTTGCCCTCATTAAGGACAGAAAGTAAAAGTTACGCGATTAACCTATGACATTTTTCACCCCGGACGTTAGAATCTGTCTGGGGTGTATTTATGTTCAGAGAAAAAGCATTTTCACAGGTAAGTTCCAGTTTTGTTTCTCCTCTATTTCCGAAGGCAGGGGAAACTGTCGAAATATCCATTCTTCTTTCAGTCCGTCCTGAAGTGGTGATACTTAAATACGACACCGATACAGGTCTGGTTTTCGGTAAGGAAATGAAGGAGGAGGGAATGGAGAACGGGGCCTATAGATACTCTGTTTCTGTTCCTGTAACCACAGACGGTGAGAAGTTCACCTGGTATTTCTCCTACATTATCTCTGGAGTATCAAGGTATTACTCAAAGAAGGGCATAACAAGGTATGTGCCATCCTTTATAAATAGATTCTCCCTTATTCCAGGCTTAGAGTCTCCCCTGTGGGTGGCTTCATCCACCTGCTATCAGATCTTCCCTGACAGATTCAATAACGGAGATCCTAATGTGGGGGCAAAGAAGGGGGAGTATGAGTTCGATGGAGGCTCTGTCTCCACTCCAGAGTGGACAGATGAGCCAAAGGAATGGAATGAAAGCAGATGCTGCGACTTCTATAACGGAGACCTTAAAGGTATTTCTGATAAGGTTGAATACCTTAAGAGCCTTGGAATAAGTGCTGTTTATCTGAATCCTATCTTCTCTTCAAGAAGCGTCCACCGCTACGACACTGTAGACTTCAACCATATAGACGAAAAGCTTGGTGGAGACCAGGCCTTGGCTTCCATGGTGAAGATCCTACACGAAAATGGCATAAGGGTAATACTGGACATTTCCATCAACCACACTGGACTTGATGCTGTGTGGCTTAAGAAGGCCAGGGAGGATGAGAATAGCGACGAGCACGATTTCTATTACTTCAAGAGTGACGGAAGCGTTGAGTGCTGGCAGGATGTGAGGACTCTTCCTCAGCTGAGATACTCTTCCTCCCTTCTCCGCTCCTACATGTTCCGCCGTCCAGACAGTGTCATGAAGAAGTTCCTTCTTCCTCCATATTCCATCGATGCCTGGAGGCTGGATGTATCACCGGAAGTGGGCAGAAGAGGAAGTGACCAGCTTTGCAAGGATGTATGGAAAGAAGTGAGAAAGGAGATGCACAGTGTAAAGAAGGATGTGTATCTGGTGGGAGAAGACTGGGACGACAGCGCACCATACATGAATGGAGATATCTGGGACGGAACCATGAACTACTATGGATCTGGAAGAATTCTCAGAAGCTGGATGGGGCAGAGGGACCGTTTCCTTTCCAAGGACTGTGGCCACAGCGCAGAAAGGGAGGAGAACTGGACAGGATATGAGGTGGCAGGAGGCATGAAGGAAGCATTGGATGGAGTATCTGACCAGAATGTGTTCTTCCAGATGAACCTCATCGATTCCCATGACACTCCACGGTTCCACAATGATAAGGCTGTCTTTGACAGAGACATTTATAAGGGAGCCATAATGGCTATGTATATGCTTCCTGGAATGCCTAACCTTTACTATGGAGACGAAGTGGGGATCAAGGGAAGACTAGGCTCCAACGAAGGCGCCAGGTTCCCTATGGAATGGAGGGAGGAGTATTGGGACATGGATATGCTCTCCTTCCATAGAGCTATGGGTAAGGCACGAAAGGAGAAGTGGCTTGGATATGCAAGCTACAGAATAGAGGAAGTGGATGAGAAGGCCTTTGCTGTCTTACGCTTTACGGATCATGACGCATATGTGGCTTTGGTCAACAGAGGGGAGAAGAGGGAAGTGAAGCTGGACCTCTTTGCTCTTCCTAGTGACAGAGTGGAGATAGTATACGGAAAGGGAGAAGCGAAGACGGAAGGGAAGGAACTCAATGTATCTTTTGAGGAGAAAGAGAGTATCCTCATAAAGATGTGGAAATGACTGTAAAGAGTTTCGCTTCCGTGCAATAATTGGGAGTGGAGGAAGAAAATGAAAAGAACTATTTCAATCGTCGCCCTTCTCTTGGTGGCCCTAATGGTTTCTGCAGCCTTTGATAGTGCAAAGAGCGACAGACTCTTCTATAACGAAAACGACTATGAGGCAGATTTCGCCTATCTTTCCGAATCCTTGAAAAGTGCTTCCAGCGACAGCGAGAAAGCTGAGATTCTCTGGAGAATGAGCCGCACAAGACTTACTCTTACAGATAGCAATAAGGAAAGCATGACAGAAGATGAGAGGCTTGCCGCCTATGGAGACTATGGCGCAAAAGATAAGCCTAGCTCTGGCGATACCCAGTCTGCCTTCTATTATGCATACACCTCTCTCCAGTATAAGGAGACTCCCAACGCATACCACTGGCAGGCCAGTGCCGTAGGTAGGGCAGGTCAGGAGCATGGAGCCCTGAACAGCCTAGGTAAGGCTGACCCTATGAGAAAGCTTGAGACCAAGGCTCTTGAAGAGTTCTCCTCCTTCCCGCTGGAGACAGACTCCTGGTATGTTCTTGCAATTCTCTATCGATCCCTTCCTGGTAAGCCCATCAGCTTCGGTAGCGACAACTATGCTATCTCCTACATGAGAAAGTGCATCATGACCCAGGACACAGAAAACAGGACCAACGGCACTAACTTCCTGGAGCTGGCAGAGGAGCTCTGGAAGAGGGACTGGGATGCAAAGAAGAGGAGTAAGGAATTTGCTTCCATGCTTAAGAGCTGGAATAAGAACCAGAAGTCCAGCTACACAGAAATGAACAAGTATTATGAAGGATATCTTGCTTCCCAAGGCTCACCTTTCTGGGTTGCAGCTGACCTCTCCTCCATCTCAGATAGGCAGGAGGCCATTGCCCTTCTGCAGTATGGAATCTCTGTAATCAACTATAAGCTTCCTAAGGCCAGCGGAAGTCTGGCTAAGGAGAAGATGGAGGAAGAGAAGGCAAAGCTTGAAGCAAAATTGGCTGAATGGAACTAAGTCCTCTCTCTCTAATGTTTCCACCTCTTGACCGGGGTGGAATTTTTTTGCCTCCTGTTTTCCTTTTTGAAGTAGAGAAAGGGGGAAGGACGAAGAGATCAAATATGTCAAGAATCTTTCAAAGGTGGCCCAGATGTGATTGTGAGAGAGTCATATAGTTCTGGCCATTCTTTGGTACGCCCATTGGCTCCTTCCTCTTCTGTGTCTTTGATAAAGGCAGAAACGAATCCAGGTTTTATCCCAAAAAGCTTATATAGGACAAATATGGTGAAACGATATAGGTTTTACACCATATTTTTATGATTTATGTTGAAAAGTGGGATAAAGTGGGATAAAGTGTCATATAAGAACAGGGTAATAATGCCGCTTTGAGGATGGACGGATGCAATTGTTGACGGGAATGTATACAGCTAAGGTTGACGAAAAGGGTCGCCTTTCTCTGCCATCCCGCCTTCGTACAGCCCTTTCCTCCAGCCAGGTTGTAGTGCTTCCGGGACTGGATGGAAACCATCTCATGCTCATGACTCCCGACTATTTCGAGAACCAGTTCTGCACCCAGATCCTTTCTTCCCCTCTGGCCCTTATGGACAAGGAAAAGAGAAAGCTGGTGAGAAAGATAATCTCTCCTGCTGTCTATCTGGATATCGATTCAGCTGGAAGGATCAATGTTCCTCAGAGAAGCAGAGAAGCAGCTTCAATCAACGTGAAGGACGAGGCTCTCCTTGTTGGTACAGGATACGCTGTGGAAGTATGGAACCCTGCAGTATTTGATGAGGAAGAGGATAGCGCTGAAGATAGTGTCTCGGATCTTGCACAGAGAATCTACGAAGAGGAGAAGAACTGATGGAATTTCTTCATTACCCTGTAATGCATAAGGAAGTATTGGAAAACCTGACCATAGATAAGGATGCTGATTCCCTCCTTATTGACTGCACTACAGGAGAGGGTGGCCATACTAAGCTTTTCCTTGATACTTATCCAAGACTGAAGGTCATTGGACTGGATAGGGATAAGGAGATCCAGAAGAAGGCAATCGAGAGATTCCGCGACTATGGAGATAGGTTCACTCCTGTAAACACATGGTTCAACGATTATCTGGAGGAGGCAGACAGTGAAATTGCAGATGCCATTCTCTTTGACCTTGGAATCTCAATCTTCCACTATGAGGAGTCTGAAAGAGGCTTCTCCTTCAGAAAGGATGAAAGACTTGATATGAGGCTTGATGAGAATCAGAGCCTCTCAGCTGAGACAGTGGTGAACGAATACTCAGAGGAAGCTCTGGCAGACTGCATCTATAAGTTTGGTGAAGAGCGATACTCCAGGCGTATTGCCAGGACCATTGTGGAAAAGAGGAAGGAAGCTCCCATAGAGTCTTCCTCAGAGCTTGCTTCCATCATCGCTTCATGCGTTCCAAGGGAATACAGGTATGGCCGTATTCATCCTGCCACAAGGACATTCCAGGCCTTGAGAATTGAAGTGAATAAGGAACTGGACCGTATATCACCAGCTCTAGAAAATGCTCTTAGGGTAGTGAAGAAGGGAGGCAGGGTAGCTGTCATAACCTTCCATTCCCTGGAGGACAGAATCGTCAAATGGTACTTCAAGGACAGATATGAAAAGTATGGAGACATCAAGATCCTTACCAAGAAACCTATAGTACCGACAGATGAAGAGTGCGAAGAGAATGCACCTTCCAGATCAGCAAAACTTCGTGTAGTGGAGAAGATATAATGAAGTACAGAGAATCAGTCAGACATGAATTGGACAGAAAGGCAAAAGCTATCATCATTATGGGAATCCTTCTTTCCTTTGCTGTGATGTTGATTCCACTTTGGCAGAAGGGCTCATCCAGAGTCCTTGAAAGAAGGACTGTTGCTGCTGAGGAGAGACTTGACCAGCTTCAGGGAGAGGAGCGCCTTCTTCTTTCATCTATAAGTGAAGTCAATGGTGTTTCCTTTACACAGGAAGTGGCAATTGCTTTGGCAAATAATTAGTTTTCTTTGAGACAAACCACCTAAGCCTGGCATATAATGAAGGGTGATGAATGTGAACAGTGTCAGCGCATATGATGATTACGCTTATGAAATTGAGCCAAAGAAAAGCGGGGAAGGATTCTTTTCTCCGTTTACTTTTCTGTGCTTTGCATTGATTCTTATTCTATTTGGCTTTCTGGTCCTTCTTTCCTCCTCCATGGATGAAGCAATCCTTTCCGGCCGTCCCTTCTGGAGCAGAATGGGAGACCATGTGGTTGCGTCCCTCATCGGTATCCTTCTAGGGGTGGGATATCGTTTCACTCCAGAGAAGATTACTTCAATGCTCCATGTAGTCACCCTGCCTCTATCATGGACACTGATGGCCCTTTCCATCTGTTTTCCACAACTATCTTTCCTGGCTGTACCGGGAGCTGTACTGAATGTATTCTCCACAATATTCCTGATGTGCTGGGCAGTTCCATTTGTAAAGGCCAGGGAAAGAAGGGGATTTCCTCTTCTGGCCATAATTCCAATAGCTGTCTTCTCCCTTGTATTTACAGCCTATGCTTCAGGCCTGGGATGGTTCCTGATTCTCATGGTCCTTATCCTTTCCATTTCTACAGTGTTCAATGCCAGGAAAGGATATAGGTTTTTCTTTGTTTTGGCAGGACTGGTAATTCTCCTACTGTTACTGATGTACTCCCCATCCCTTTTCTCGGATTTCTCCTATTCAATCTTTCCTGTAAACGATCCTAGCCTTTATTCATCAGATCTTCTCTATTCAAGGATGGCAATAACAGACGGAGGAATCCTTGGCACCGGTATCGGTAAGGGCCTGTATAAGCTGGGAATCCTCTCTGATCCCTCTGGCGAATATATCTTTGCAACACTCTTTGAGGAGACAGGAATCCTGGGTCTTTCCCTGCTTCTTTTCTCCCTTCTAGTAATAATGATCGTTGGAATCAGGACCCAGAACAGGGCTCTCAGACGTGGTGAGTATAGGGATGCAGCTCTTTCCATCGGCCTTACTGTAGCTCTGGTGATTCCATTCTTTGGAAACATCCTCCATACAATGGGCCTTAATCCCTTTGGAGGACTGTATCTTCCCTTCTTCTCCTATTCACCCATTTCCCAGACTATCTATGTGTTCTCTTCAGTCATTCTCTACTGCTTAATCTATAAAGGTGGAAGATACAGTGACGAAGAGGAGTAGACTTGTTGTTTTGCTGATTCTCTCCCTGTTGTCTTTGGCCTTCCTTATCCTTTCATATAGGCTGGTGGGAAGATTCACCTGCACAGGGTTTTCAATCACTGGAGTTCCTTCCTCCTGGTCTGTGGAAAGTGTCCTTTCAAAAAACATCGGAAAGAACACGCTTTTCATCGGAAAAAGAAGGATCCTTTCCTATCTTTCCTCACTTCCATACATCGAGAGTGTGACAATGAAGATTGAGGACGGGGTGTTGAAAGTGGATGGCAAGAGTAAGGATGAGGCCCTTCTCCTATATGACGGAGAAAGGCTGGCACTTTTGACAGAAGACAATGCATTTCATTTGGATGGAAAGGATTACTTGGGACTTGAAGAGAAGTATATGACTGTCAAGGTTTCAAGTTCTGTAATGGACGCGGCAATTGAAGAGAAGAGCAGTGTCCTTTCCCCATTTGTTGGGGTTCTAAGCTCTTCTTTCTCTTCTTTCGGCTTGATAACAAATGCCGAATATGACAATAATAAATCCAGTATATTTTCTGGTTTTCTCACAATCAATATTCCATCCCTTGAGTCTACATTGACTGTTGAGGATATGAGAATGAGTGAAAACTTAGGGGAAGCGTTGAGTATCATAGAAAATGAATATCTCACTTCCAGGGAAAGGTTGTCTGGAGAAAAGAGGGAATATATCCTTGGTTCCTCAAGGTTGATGGTAAAGAGGTAAGAAAGTGGCGGCAGACAAGACTATAGTTGGATTGGATATCGGAACTAGTTCTACGAGAGTAGCCGTCGGGTCTGTCTCCCGGGATGGCCTCTTGGTAATAGAGTGCGTTGTGGAGAGACCAAGCGAAGGGGTAAAGAACGGATCCATCGTCAATATAGAACAGACCATGAAGGTCATCGGCTCCGTAATCGGGGAAGCTGAAGTACAGGCTGGTACAGAAATATCCTCTGTCATCATTGGTATCGGCGGAGACCAGATCAAGGGAATAAAGAGCAATGGAGTAGTGGGAATCAACTCCAAGGACCAGGAGATAACCAAGGACGACATCCGACGTTCAATAGATGTGGCAAGAAATATCCAGCTTCCCCAGAACACCGAAATCCTTCACTCACTGGTCCAGGATTTCTATGTGGATTCCCGGTCCGGAATCAAGGATCCTGTGGATATGCTTGGCCATAGACTTGATACCAAGATTCTTCTTGTATTGGGATCTTCACCCATAATCCAGAACCAGAAGAAGTGTGTCTACAAGACAGGACTTCAGATCCAGAAGGTTGTATTCCAGACCCTGGCAGACTCTGAGGTGGTCCTATCCCCAGAGGAGAAGGACATGGGAGTCATATTGATTGATATCGGTTCCGGTTCCACCAACTACATTGCATATTCCTCTGGCGCTCCAGTACATGTGGGAGGCATCAACAGGGGAAGCGACCTGGTAACCAGCGATATTGCATATCTATTTCAGCTTCCCAAGGCTGCAGCTGAGTCTCTGAAGCTTACAGACGGCTCCTGCTTCAGTCCAGGAATTGGAGAGGATGAAATGATTGTCACCCCATCCTTGGGAGGAAAGCCTGCCATAAGGATGCCTAAGAAGGAATTTGCAAAGGTCATCGAAGCCAGAATGGCTGAAATCCTATTGATGATCCAGCAGGACCTTCAAGACAACCAGATCCAGGGGCCCTTCGGAGCTGGCATAGTGCTGGTTGGTGGAGGAGCCTTGATGGGAGGAGTGACAGAGCTGGCTGCAGAGATCTTCCGTCTGCCTGCCCGTATCGGATTCCCTGAGGCCATAAGTGGTCTGGACAGAACCTATATCGATCCCAAGTATGCTACAGTTCTGGGATTGTTCAAAAGTGAAGCGAAGAAATATAGAGATAATTCAGATATTGGTGGTGTCAAGGAAAAGAAGGGCTTTGGAACCAAAATGAAGAATCTTCTTGGCAAGTTATTTTAAGGAGAACGCGACATGAGCTTTAATCTATTTGATATTGAAGACACAACTACTGGTGAGCAGGCCACACCAACCATCATCAAGGTTGTAGGAGTAGGCGGTGGCGGTGGAAATGCTGTCAACAGAATGATTGCCAACGGCCTTAAGAAGGTTTCCTTCGTGGCTCTCAACACCGATGTTCAGGCATTGCAGCGTTCCAATGCCCAGACCAGAATTGCCATCGGTAAGGAGCTTACAGGAGGTCTTGGAGCTGGTGGTCAGCCAGAAATTGGAGAGAAGGCAGCCCAGGAAAGCAAGGAAGAGATCAAGAAGGAGCTGGAGAATGCAGACATGGTCTTCATTACTGCCGGTATGGGTGGCGGAACTGGCACCGGTGCCGCTGCAGTAGTGGCTGAAATTGCCAAGAGCTGCAATGCCCTTACTGTGGCTGTGGTGACAACTCCCTTCACTTTTGAAGGCAAGAAGAAGCTTAGCCTTGCAGAGCAGGGCATCGAGAAGCTGAGAAAGAGTGTAGATACCCTTATCATCATTCCTAACCAGCATCTATTGAATGTGGTTGAGCAGAATACTCCAATCAAGAAGGCCTTCCTTCTTGCAGATTCCGCTCTTCTGCAGGCTGTACAGGGAATATCTGACCTGATTACTGAGCCAGGTGAAATTAACATTGACTTTGCTGACGTGAAGACAGTAATGAAGGGCAAGGGAGATGCACTTATTGGGCTTGGCTTCGGAGAAGGCACCAACAGGGCTGTGGAGGCTGCAAAGCAGTCTATCAACAATCCTCTCCTTGAGAATGCATCCATTGAGGGTGCAAAGGCTGTGCTTGTAAACATAGCTGGCGGTGATAACCTTACTCTCCAGGAATACCAGGATGTGGTGGAGCTCATTACAGCCAATGTGGATGAAGAGGCCTTGATTACAGCTGGCCAGTCCTATAATCCTGCCCTTGGTGAAAGGATCAGGGTAACTGTAGTGGCCACAGGCTTCGAACATAGGTCTGTCAGCACAGGGGCCAATGCCGCTGAAATCTTCGGAACCAACAAGAACGGTAAGGGTGAAGGGGAGACAGTAGAGCAGAATGTATACCCAAGAAAGATAGAAGAAAATAGTGTTAGAAAGGAAGCTCCAAGGGAGAAGGAAAGCCCTAAGGATCCAGGAGTCATCAGCATCAACAGATGGACAGACCTTAAGAATCAGCTGAATCTCAGGAGCAACAACAATTCCGACTACACTACGCCTTCCATTCTCAGAATGAGGAATGATGATGACCAGTGAAAAAGTCATCGATGAAGTATCCTCGGAATTACTGAGAAACTTCAGCGAGACCATAACCTATTCCTTCCGCCTCTCTGATAAGACCAGGGAGGTGTATTGTCATGAAGCAGAGTGCTATCTCTCCTTCCTCTCCAGGAAGGGAAGGAGTGTAGAGGATGCGGATCCTCTTCTCATTGAGGAATATCTTATGGAGAGGGAGGATAGGGAAGGAATAACAAACCGCACAGCAGGTAAGGTCCTGTCATCCCTTCGCTCCTTCTATCGCTTTCTGATTGCTGAAGGAATTACAGAGTCCAATCCTGCCAAGCTTGTGGAGAAGGGAAAGGATAGTGTTCATATGCCCCGGACCATCAGCGAAAATGAGATAGACGCTCTTATGGCCCAGTTCCAGGATGACGACCTGGGACGAAGGGATTATGCCCTTTTTGAGCTGATATACTCCTCAGGCATGAGAATCAGTGAGGCTGTAAATCTGGATGTCAACTCCTGGAGAAGGGAGGAAAGGAGTATAAACGTAATTGGAAAAAGGAATAAGGAAAGGATAGTCTTCATTGGTGACGAAGCTTCCAAGGCCCTTGAAGACTATATAGACTTTGTACGGCCCAAGCTTCTCGACAAGAAGAATATTAAGGAGAAGGCCCTCTTTCTCAATAGGCGTGGAAAGAGACTGACACGGCAGGCAGCCCACCTGAGATTCCATCTATGCACGGATGCCTTGGGCCTTGATGCCACAATCCATACACTGCGCCATTCCTTCGCCTCCCACATGATAAACCATGGAGCAGATATCAGAAGCGTCCAGGAGATGCTGGGCCATAGCGATATCAAGACTACCCAGATCTATACCCAGCTGGACACTTCAGGGCTTCTTGCTTCCTACGATAAATATTCTCCTTTTGATGAATGAATACAAAAATGGAAAAAATTGCGTTATTGAAATATGAAGAAATATTTCATTGATTGCAAAAGCGTAGACTACAATGGTCTCTCGGTCAGGGTATGTGGAGCTTTCCCCTCCAGCCGTACCATCTTTTTTAGTTCAGGAAAGAAGACAGGAAAGAAGGGAATACTTTCCCTGTACCGCTCTGCCTTGGAGGCTGTGGCCAACGGATGGAATGTGGCATACATTCCAGGTCTCCCATCCTCTGCTGCCATAGAGATGGGGGTATATGAAAAGGAAGGAGGCTCACTCTTTGCCTTCATCCCAATGGGAATGGGAAGTGTGTCCAGGTCTCTTCTTTCCAGATGCCTTGTGACAGGAGGGGGAGTGATATCTGTTGTGGAGGATGAAGCAACCTTCTCCATGGAGGCCTTGAATGGAGCCTGTAGTGTGGCGGCCACTGTCTCAGATGCAACTTTGGTGGCAACTGAAAACCTGAGAATAACGCCAAATTACCTTGTTTCAGCCTTGGACGAGGGAAGATGCGTGGGAGTATTGGAATCTGCCTTGAACGGGAAGAGCGCAAGAAACCTTGTGAGGGATGGAGCCTTGACTGTATCCACTCTCAGCGGATTATTGTTGTCTCCTCGATACATTACATATCCCGATAAAAATGGAAAATATGCAATAATGGGGGAGAGATTCACTCTTATGGATGTGGAGAGATATGAGAAACGATGAATTGATAACACAGTTTCTTCTATATGAAGAGAAGGTGAAGGCCTTAAGCGAGAATACAAGAAAAAACTACTCCATTGACCTTGAGAAGCTTCTTGGTTTTGCTGGAGAAAGGAATCTGGATTTCGCTTCCTTTGCCTTCTCTGATGCCAAGGAGTTCATGAGGGAGCTGAAGAGGCAGAATCTTTCAGACCGGTCCAGTTCCCGTATCCTTGTGTCCTGCCACACCTTTTTCGCCTACCTGGAGAGAAACGGGGAAGTGGACTATAATGCCTTTGACTCCATTTCACTCAGAAGCACCTATAAAAGATTGCCTTCTGTGCTTACCCGGGAGGAGGTCAAGGAGCTGTTGGGCCAGGAGATAAAGGACTTCAAGGACGAAAGGAACCATATCCTATTCCTTTTCCTCTACAACACAGGCTGCAGAATCAGCGAAGCTTTAAGTGTTGACGTGGATGATTTCGAGTGGGGAGAGAGGCGGATAAGGATTCTGGGAAAGGGAAATAAGGAGAGATATGTTTTCCTTTCCAAAAGCGCTGTGGAGGAGATAAGGAATGTGTATCTTCCTCAGAGGGAAGCTTTTCTAAGGGAAAAGGGAAAACTGGGGGAGAAGGCTTTTCTCCTGGGAGACAGAGGAGGAAGGTTGCCGTTTTCCTCTGCCCATATTATCTTCGATGAGGAA
Organism: Sphaerochaetaceae bacterium; assembly: GCA_016302165.1. Lineage (GTDB taxonomy): Bacteria > Spirochaetota > Spirochaetia > Sphaerochaetales > Sphaerochaetaceae > Ornithospirochaeta. The sequence goes on along the minus strand of JAEDOD010000003.1, from coordinate 28,890 downwards.
AAGGAAAAACTTGGATGGCAGAAGGACTTTACACCTCATACCTTGAGGCACTCCTTTGCTACACATCTTATGGATAAGGGGGCAGACATAAGACTAGTTCAGGAACTACTTGGACATGAGAGTATTTCCACTACCCAGATATACACCCATCTTTCCCAGTCTAAGCTGAGGAAAGTCTATGTGGAGACTCATCCACATGGAAAAGAGAAAGGAAAGGAAAATGACAGGAACGACGATTGTAGCGGTACGTAAGAACGGAAAGGTTGCCATTGCAGGAGATGGCCAGGTCACACAGGGCAACACTGTAGTGAAGGGAAACGCCCATAAGGTCAGAAGACTTTATAACGACAGGATAATCATCGGCTTTGCTGGAAGCACTGCAGATGCCTTCACTCTCTTCGAGCTGTTTGAAGGTAAGCTGAAGCAATATAATGGGGACTTGACCAGATCTGCTGTGGAGCTTGCAAAGCAGTGGAGAATGGACAAGCAGCTGAGAAACCTGGAGGCCATGATGCTGGCTTCCGACGGCAAGACCATGTTCATGATCAGCGGTGTAGGAGATGTGCTGGAACCGGAAGGTGATGTTATGGCCATCGGCAGCGGTGGAGATTTCGCCCGCTCTGCAGCAATAGCATATCTGGACTCAGGAGTAGACTGGGATGCTGAAACCATTGCCAGGAAAAGCGTATCCATTGCAGCAGATATCTGCATCTACACTAATCACTCAATCATTTCTGAAGTAAAGGAAGGCTAAAGATGGAACTACTTTCCCAGAGAAAACTTGATGACATGACTCCAAAGGAGATCGTATCTAGTTTGGATAAATATGTAATCGGACAGGATGACGCAAAGAGGACCATTGCTGTGGCCCTCCGTAATAGAGTAAGAAGAAAGAGACTGAGTAAGGAGATCAGGGACGAAGTAAGTCCAAAGAATATCCTTATGATAGGTTCCACAGGAGTGGGAAAGACAGAGATTGCAAGAAGAATAGCAAAGCTTGCAGATGCTCCCTTCATTAAGGTTGAAGCCACAAAATACACAGAAGTGGGATATGTGGGAAGAGACGTGGAATCTATGGTGAAGGACCTTATGGCTACAGCTGTGGCCATGGTAAGGGAAGAGATGGCCAAGGCCAGGGAAAGCGAAGTTGAAAGCAATGTGGAATCCCGTCTTCTTGATCTTCTCCTTCCTTCCTTGAACGTAAAGGATGACGAAAGCGCCAGGGAAACCAGGGAGAAGTTCAGGACCATGCTCCGTAACGGCATCTTCGACAACAAGGAAGTTGAGATGAACGTCCAGTCTGTAAAGCCCAGCGTGAATATTGTTGGCGGGGGAAGCATGGAAGACCTGCAGAATGCAATGAACTCCCTTGGCTCAATCTTCAGCGGACAAGGCGGAAGACACATGAGAAAGCTTACCATAAAGCGTGCCAGGGAGATCATCAGGGAAGAGGAGATGGATAAGGTTGTGGATAACGACAAGGCCATCGACGAAGCCAAGGAGCGCACAGAGGAGATGGGAATCATCTTCATCGATGAAATCGACAAGGTGGCCTCCAGAGGAAACGTGAATGGTGCAGAGGTGTCAAGGGAAGGAGTCCAGAGGGATATACTTCCAATTGTGGAAGGCACAAAGGTGAACACCCGCTATGGTGTCATCGACACCACAAACATCCTCTTCATTGCCGCAGGAGCCTTCAGTCTCTCCAAGCCCAGCGACCTTATTCCTGAGCTTCAGGGAAGATTCCCTCTCCATGTGGAGCTAAAGGATCTTAGTGAGGAGGATTTCTACAGAATCCTTACTGAGCCTGAGAATGCCATAACCAAGCAGTACAAGGCTCTACTTTCCACAGAGAATGTGGAGATAGAGTTTGAGGATGAGGCTCTGAGGGAGATATCCAGGATAGCCTATGATGTGAACCAGACCAATGACAACATCGGTGCCAGAAGGCTTCATACTGTAATGGAGAAGCTGTTGGAGGAACTTAGCTTCTCTGCTGATGAGCTATCAGGTCAGAAAGTGACTATCACCAAAGAATATGTCAACGACAGACTGAAGAATATTGTGGAGAATCAGGATCTCTCCAAGTATATTCTCTGATATTGTGTTAGTATCAGTTCATGCAGTATATAACCATTGTTGCAGACAGCTATGAAGAGGCCACCAGAAAGGCCAGGGAGCAGTATGGGGACCAGATCCGCATACACTCCCGCCGTGATTTCACCACTCCTGGAGGTCTTTTTACCAGGAAACTGAAGAAGTGCGAAATCACTTGCTACATCTCCTCTTCTTCAGGAGACAGCTCTTATGTGGCCCAGAAGGATATGAATGAATTTGAGAAGGAGGCCAAGACCCCCGATCCAAAGAATCTTACCAGGGAGGAGCGGCTCAACACTGAAGTCCACAGAGGAACAGAGGATGGACTGAGGGAGGCTGAGCGTCTTCTGGACGAAAACTATATCTCCGGACCTCTCCGCATAAAGCTTCTTGAAGACTTTTCATATCCTGAATCAGAGTGCGCCAGGGAGCTGAGCGAAAGGATCCTTGAAAACACAAGAATGGATTATGAGGCCCAGGTCCATCCTTCAAGGGTCATGGTATTCCTGGGCCCTACAGGCTCCGGCAAGACTACAACTCTTGCCAAGGTTGCATGGTTATACAAGAACAGCGGCAAGAAGGTTGGAATAATCACTCTCGACAGCTATAGGGTAGGGGCATATGAACAGATAAGCGCCTTTGCTGAAGCTCTCTCCATTCCTGTGGAAATGGTAAAAAGTGAAGACCAGCTCATAGTTGCCATGGACCGTTTCGCCTACTTTGACTTGATTCTTGTGGATACCATGGGGCTCAGCAGCAGGGACCTGGAGCTGAATCTCCGTCTCAAGGGCCTTGGAATCCAGCTTATGAAGATGAACACCACATTCACTCTCATAGTGTCTGCCTCAATGAAGGAGGAAGACATGATGAGACATTACGAAAGATACAAGGATGACTTCAACATCACTTCCATCATCGTCACAAAGCTGGATGAATCCATAACCATTGGTAACGCATTGTCTTTTGCATACTCAGTCGGTAAGCCTATCCTCTTCTTCACCGATGGACAGAAGGTTCCAGAAGATCTGGAGAAGGCTTCAACGGAAGTGATACTTGGAAATCTGAGAGGCTTCGGCCTGGATATGAGGGCATATAGAGGTCAGCTCTAGATCTTTCCGCTTTCCTTAAGGACCTTTTCCAGGCTCTTACGGAGAATTTCGCTTCTGTCTCCATCATGGTAGAAGAAATACGGACCTAGGGAGAGGGCATCAAGAAAGGTGTCTGGAAGCCTGATGCTCCTTTCTTCCTTTAGGTTTGTAGGGGTAGTGATTGTCTTGACCAGTGAAGCTGCCACAGATTCATCAGCTTCTCCCTTGTATGCAAGAATCTCTCCACTCTTACTGTATATTGCAGCATTCCCTTCAATCATCAGGTCTTCCATGGTCTTTTCCAATACCATCTCCATTTCAGTGTCTATGGTAAGGGTAAGGGAGGAGCCATAGACAGTTTTATGGTCTATCTCTGGATATGCCATAAGATATGAGTTGAACATCTCTTCTATTCCTCCTTCCCCACTTGAGGGCGAAGGGGAGAAGCCAATAATGTTTTCCATAATGCCATATGGATACTTTCTCACTTCCTTCCTGGTAAAGGAGACCATGTGGTCTATATCTGCATCCTTCAGGAAGATGTCCAGGAACTCAGGGGATGTAACATATTGCCCGTTGGATGCGGGCACAAAGCTTAAGCCATCCTTGATCAATGATGCCAGATATACAGGATTATAGTCTGTGAAGCTGTAGATTACAGAGGAAATGTGCTGGGCGCTGCCTCGGCCATTGATTATTTCAAATCCATACTGAGGAACAGAAATGGCAATTATCTTTCCATTTCTGTCGTAGATAGTACCCCTTATGTTGGAATCTGAGACAACTGGGTCCTTATACCCCCAGGTTTCCAGGTCCTTGGATAGGGCGATGGATATTGCTCCATACAGAATCCATGCTGAGAGCAGAACTGTAAAGAGCAGAAGAATGATGCCTCTAGCCTTGTTGCCTTTGTTTTCCATATGAAACATAATAGTTTTGAGAGTGGAGTTTTGTCGATAGTGAGTAGAAGCGATTATGATGATATGCCTTCTGGAAATGGAAGGAGAAACGGCAAAGGAAGCAGGAATATGGCTGTAGGCCTACTGATTGCTATCCTTGTTATCCTGATCATTATTGTAGTGAAGCTCATAGTGTCACCAGAAGAGAAGATTGAAGCTCTTCCTCCCGTCTCTTCCCAGTCTATAGTGGAGGAGACAGTTTCAGAGTCTCCTGTATTGGCGGCTATGGAGGAAGAGGAGAATACTTCACCAGATTCCATAGAAGATTTTGAAACCGATGGTGGTGTCGCCCATAGTGAAGAGTCAACACTTAACCTGGTAGATGAGGAAAGAGTAGGGGATGATTCCATGGAAGGGGAAACAGAAGAGGTTTCAGTCGATCTTTCCCTTGAGAGTACACCTCTAGAAAGCCAAGAGAATCCAGGTGAGGCCCTTACTGAAGAAACTACTGTCGGTGCCTTGGAAGAGACTCCAAATATAGAGCTCTCTACGATAGTTGAAGAGACTCCAATCGAGGAAATATCCATTGAGGAAGAAGAGATGGAGCCAGAAGTTCCTGAAGAAGGGAATATGGTGATAGAAGAAGCTCCAATAGTTGAAGAAGAGATAAAGGAGACCCTTCTTGAAGAGACAGTAACTGTTCCACCTCTGGAGGAGAGTGAAGCTGAAATTCTCAGACAAGGTCTTGAAACAATTCTTTCAAACTTAAGCTTTGCCTTCCGTTCATTAGAGGAAGAAATTGTTGAACCTGAAATGGAAGAAAGCCCTAGGGAGGAAGAAGTCGTAGTAGAGGAGGAAGCTCCTATTGTTGAAATAGCTCCTCTAGAGGAAGTCTTCCAGGAAGAACTTAGAGTTGTTGATACACCTATATCAGAGGATCCGACAGAGGTGTCGACCAGTGAGGAAAGCACACTGGAGAAGGAAGAAGAGATACCTGAAGCGGAGTCCGTGATTGAAGAAGAGCCTCAGCCTGAATTCTTTTTAGAGCCATCCCTTATTCTCGATTACACTTCAGTCAGTGGTGAAGACGGAAAAATCCTCCTTTCAGCCAAGCCTGGCAGTGCTGTCAGATCCAATGTGGAGGGAAAGGTGATAGCTTCCAATTGGGTTGATGGAAAGAAGACAATCTCCATTGAGACAGAGGAAGGGGAGAAGTGGATCTTCTCCGGCTTCGAGAGGGTAGACATTAAGAGAGGAGACAACGTGAAAGTTGGAACCGTGCTGGGCTCAGTTGGGGCCATCAACTCCTCAATGATTGAGATTTCGCTGCAGGATAGCAACAGTAATTCTTTAGTCCTGAAAGCAATATAAGAAGATGGCCGCAGATGCGGCCACCATCAGAAGTTCCTTCCACAGCAGTTTTTATATTTCTTTCCGCTGCCACAAGGACAAGGATCGTTTCTTCCGACCTTTACTCCTTCACGTTTTATTGTGGTTCCTGCAGCTACAGCCTGTGATGCAACAGCTGTGCCCTTTCTTCTGTCCTGAAGCAGGGAAGCGGCATCCACATGGCTTTCCTTAAGCTTTGGGCCATTCTGATTTGGATTAGGTCTTGGTCCCTTTACCTGGAAGCGTACCAGAACAGCAGCCTTGCACACAGCTTCAGTTATTTCATAAAGCATATTGTCGAAAGCGTCGGAGGCTGTATTCTTGTATTCCACAAGAGGATTCTTCTGGGCATAGCTCATAAGGGAGGCAGCATCCCTCAGCTCATCAAGCTGGTCAAGATGGTCGATCCATCTCTTATCGATATTCTTCAGATACATATATCTAAGGTATTCGTTGAAGAACTTTTCTCCTGCAAAATCCCTCTTCTGGTCAAGAAGAGTGTCAAGCTTACCCTTCAGGATCTCTTTGTCTTCTGTGTCTTCAGGAGGGAACTGTACAGAGTACACCCTCTGGAGGCCTTCCCTAAACTTATCCTTGTTGCCTTCAGCTTCTTCAAACAGGTCATCGATAAGAGCGCTGTTCTTCTCCTTGACTCTGTCAGTAAGATGCTCATCAGTAAGGATTTCATCCCTCTGGGAATAGATGAAGTTTCTCTCTTCGTTGAGAACATCGTCGTAGTCGAGAAGTCTCTTACGGATGGCGAAGTTCCTTTCCTCAACCTTCTTCTGGGCATTCTCAATGGCATTGTCCAGCATCTTATGGTGGATAGGCTCTCCTGTGTTCATGCCAAGACGCCCAAGCATCTCCTTCATGCCTTCCTTGGCAAAGAGCCTCATCAATGGGTCTTCCAGGGATACATAGAACTGGCTTGTTCCAGGGTCTCCCTGTCTACCTGCTCTTCCTCTCAGCTGGTTGTCGATACGCCTGGATTCATGGCGCTCGCTTCCAATGATGTATAGGCCTCCAAGAGCCTTAACTTCGTCGCTGGCTGCCTTCCAGAGAGGCATTATCTCTTCCTTTGCCTTCCTCAGCTCTTCATCAGTTGCCTCAGTTCCAGCCTTCTTCATGGCCAGATGGTCAGGAGAGCCGCCAAGCTTGATGTCTGTACCACGTCCAGCCATATTGGTGGCGATGGTTACAGCTCCCTTTCTTCCTGCTTCTCCGATGATGTAGGCTTCCCTTTCATGGTTCTTTGCGTTCAACACTTCATGTCTGATGCCGTTCCTCATCAACAGTTTTGACAATAGCTCAGACTTTTCAATGCTGGCAGTACCGATAAGAATTGGCTGACCTGTGGCATGGACGCGCTTTACTGTCTCAACGATTGCCTGGAACTTGAACTCTTCATTATAGAAGGTCAGGTCCTCCAGGTCCTTTCTCTGAAGAGGTAGGTGAGTAGGGATGACCACAACGTCCAGGTTGTAGATTTCCTTGAACTCCAGGGCTTCAGTGTCTGCGGTACCTGTCATGCCGGAAATCTTGTCGTACATTCTGAAGAAGTTCTGGAAGGTGATGGTTGCAAAGGTCTTGCTGTCTCCCTTGACCCTTACATTTTCCTTGGCCTCTATGGCCTGATGGAGGCCTTCGCTATATCTTCTTCCAGGAAGTACTCTTCCTGTAAATTCATCTACAATCTGGATTTCTCCATCCTTTACGATGTAATCTACATCGGCTTTATAGAGATACTGGGCCCTTACAGCCTGGGTAACATAGTGGACCATCTCGAAGTTTTCGCCGTCATATAGGGAAGTGACAGTATTTCCTTCCTCATCCTTTCCTGGAACAAGGATTCCTGTCTTCTTCAGAAGCTCCTCCATCTTGGTCATACCCTGTTTTGTGAAGGTTACGTTCTTGCTTTTCTCATCCAGCTTGAAGTCTCCTCGTTCATCGAAGGCGGCGTAGAGCTCCCTATCCATCTTCTCTATCTGGGAAAGTTCATAGTAGTTTCCTGTTTCAGGATCCTTCTCGCACTCCTTGAAGAATGGGACTATGGATTTTGCAGCCTTTGCCTTGGGACTGTCGTCCTCAGCCTGGCCGCTGATGATAAGTGGAGTCCTGGCTTCATCGATAAGGATGGAGTCGATTTCGTCGACGATACAGAAGTGGTGCTTAGGCTGGATCTTTCTATCCATTGACTGCTTCATGTTATCCCTAAGATAGTCGAAGCCGAACTCATTGTTTGTTCCGTATGTTATATCGGCCTTATAGGCTCTTCTCTTAGACTCTTCGTCCTGGCCAGGAACTACAACGCCTACAGTAAGGCCAAGAAAACGGTAGATTTTCCCCATCCACTCAGCGTCTCTCTTGGCCAGGTAGTCGTTGACAGTGACCACGTGGACTCCCTGACAGGACAGGGCGTTAAGATAGGCTGCAGGTACACTGGTGAGTGTCTTTCCTTCACCAGTCTTCATTTCAAGGATTGAGCCCTGGTTAAGGACAATGGCTCCCATTATCTGCTCATCATAGTGCTTCTCGCCAATGCACCTTCCTGATGCCTCACGGACCAGGGCATAGGCTTTAGGAAGAAGCTCCTCCAGGCTTTTGCCATTTTTAACCTCTTCCTTCCACTGCTCTGTAATTATAGGGAAATCTTCATCCTTAAGGCCTTCAGCCCAGCTGTACTCTTTCTTCACTGCCTCCACAATAGGAGTCAATCTCTTGATATCTTTCTGCTGCTTGGTTCCTCCAAACAGCTTTGCCAGTATATTTGCCATAGGTTAAGTGTAACAATTTTTCTTTCATAAGTGTAGGAAGGTAACCTCAACTCAACTCTTTTGTTTTAAGAGTGAGTAGATTAACCCTTGCGATTGGGTTAAAATGACACAAGGAGGCTTTATGGATTGGACCTTGGCCATAGGTAGTCTGAATTTTGGTATCTACGACATCATAGTGGTGTCTGTAATGTTGCTTTCTGGTATCAGTGGAATTGCTGTAGGCTTCTCCCGTTCCGTACTGAAGATCCTTGCCTATTTCGTAGCCTTTCCCCTGGCCCTGTTGTTTGTGGAGCCTTTATCTGTATTTGTCACTTCCAAGACAGGTCTCACCACAGTATGGGCAAGTCTATTGTCCTATGTAGTGCTCTGTGTCTTCATCTTCATACTTGTAAAGATGCTGGGTAATCTTCTGGGCTCTGCCTTTGAGACCCTTTCCCTTGGATGGCTGGACTCAGTCCTGGGTTTCTTCTTTTCCATCATCATTGCAGCAATGGTGCTGCTTATCCTTCTGGAACTTGCTTCCCTTCAGAGCTTTGTGGACCTGACTCCATTGAAGGAGAACAGCATCATCTACACAAGATTCTTCTGCGCCATCTTCCCCACCATCGACAAGGCGCTGAAAGGAGCCCTCGTTGCCATTTGATTTCCTGATTCAGACCCAGCCAGGAGTGGCAAAGGAGCTGGAAGACAACTACCGCAATGCTCTTCTTCCCCAGTCCCTTCTATTTACCGGCCCAAGAGGTTCATCCCGTTTGACTGCAGCCATGGACCTGTCTTTTCTCCTTACAGGAGAGGAAGATGTGAGGCCCGTACTTCGCTCTCCTTCTGTCATCTTCCTTCCTCATAGGGAGATGTCTTCAAGGCTTAATGCAGCCATAAAGCTTTTCCAGAAGGATATGACAGACTCTTCCCGTCTCTTTCTCATCGAGACCTTGAGACTGGTGCTGATGCAGTATCATCCTGCCTTCTCCTCCATAGTGTCGTCATCCAATTCAGATAGCTTCTCCTTCTCTTCAGAAGTAGACTCTGTGGTCATGGCTTTTGAAGATTCCAGGTCATATTCAAAAAAGGAAGTGGGTGAACTGGTGGAAATAGCTGAGCGTTGTCTGAATCCCAAGTTCCTATATCAGGGAAAGAAGGGTCCTTCCACTCCATCCATTGACCAGATTAGGGCAATCCAGGAGTTCTTCTCTTCCAAGGGAGACGGAAAGGTGGTGGTACTGGAGGATATTGAAGATGCAACGGAAGGAGCAAGAAACAGCCTGTTGAAGATGCTGGAGGAGCCAGAAGAGAATTGCCATATCATTCTCTTAAGCTCCAATTCCCAGAAGATGCTCCAGACCATTCTTTCCAGAGTAAGGAAATTCCAGTTCCCAGCCTTGAATGGCAAGGTAATAACGGAACTACTGAAGAAAAGGTTCAACCTTTATGAAAACTACACATCCTTCGATTCCTTCTTTTTCCAGAAGGGTAGCGGAGAAGAGAAACGGAAGGAGATGGATGAGAATATCCTGGCTGTCACGTCATCTATCCTTTCCTCCCGGCCATTGCTTCAGGACAGGGAAGAGGAGATTCTCTCTTCCCTTGAGAAGCTTTCTTCCTGGAGATATTTCAGGGAAATGGTCTCCATTTCCATAGAGGAAGGATGGAAAAAGGGAGAAATCGACTCCCTTAAGGCAAAAAGGATATCAAATGCCCTTGCCCGTTGGCAGGAAAATACCGATATCTACAATATGAGTCAAAGGATGGCCTTCGACCTGATGCTAAGGGAGGCTTTGAATGTCTAATAGATTATTAAAAAAGTTTGCCGGAGATCTCTCTTCCTGTCCCGAAGGAGAGCTGAAGAATCTTATTACCCAGTCCCTTGAAGAAAGCGACCTCTATGCTTCCCTCTTCAACAATCTTCAGGATGGACATGTAATTATTGATGAAAAGGGGACAGTGGTGCTGGCCAACAGAAGGCTATTTACACTGGTGCCTTATCAGAGGAAATACAGAAATAGGCCCCTGGAAGGGATGTCTATCAAGGAGTGCATATCCGATAAGGATCTTTCCTCCTACATAGAGAATGTACTCAATGGAAAGGAGAAGGGTGAGGATAGGGACTTTACACTTCAGGTGGGCTCTGAGCTTAGGACACTCCGTATTTCATTTCTCCGGCTCTGTACAGACAAGAACCAATATATGGACATCATAATCTCCGACATCTCTGAAGACATCAGGAAGGAGACAAGGCTTCGCCGCAGTGAAAGCCTTGCCAGCATGACCACCATGGCTGCAGGTGTGGCCCATGAAATAAAGAATCCACTGGCTGCCATGCAGATACATACCCAGCTTATGAGGAAGGCTTTCCAGAAGTATGGATCTCTGGACGAAGAAAAGGCTGAAAAGTACCTCAATGTGATTGAGGAGGAGACAGCACACCTGAATAAGATAGCTGTTGACTTCCTGTTTGCTGTAAAGCCTATGGAAGTGGAGCTTAGACTGGGAAGCCTTAACGAGAATGTGGAGGAGGTGGTCTCCTTCCTTCTTCCTGAAGCTGAGGAAAGGGGAATTGAAGTCGAGACCAAGCTTGATTCCTTCCTTCCGCGCATCCAGTTTGATGCACGCCTGGTTAAGCAGGCTCTGTTGAATCTGGTGCAGAATGCCTTTGCTGCCATGGCAGAGAATGGAAAGCTTACCATAATCAGCAAAAGCGATGGAGATTATCAGGCCCTGATAATCAGGGACAACGGTAGCGGTATTCCGGAAGAGAAGCTGAGTAAGATATTCGAGCCCTATTACACCACAAAGGCCAGCGGTACAGGCCTTGGCCTTACCTTGGTCTATAAGATCATGAAGGAGCATAATGGAGATATCCATGTAAAGAGCGAAGTGGGGAAGGGTACTGAGTTCATTCTCCTCTTTCCTGTTCCTGTCAGTGAAAGAAAGGCATTGGAGGCCAAGTCATGAGCACCATACTTATTGTTGATGACGAAAAGTATATAGTCAGTGGACTGGAGGAGGCCTTCCAGGATGAAGGTTACTCTGTCCTTACAGCCTACGACGGAAAGGAAGCCTGGGCAAAGGTCAACTCCAACGATGTGGACCTGGTGGTCACTGACCTTAGAATGCCAGTGATGTCTGGAGACGAGCTGGTGGAGAAGATCAGCGCCGCATATCCTACCCTTCCTGTCATTGTCCTTACAGGTCACGGAACCATCGAGACAGCTGTAGAGTCCATGCGTAGAGGCGCTGTTGATTTCTTCACTAAGCCTGTGGACCTGGAGAAGCTTTTGCTGGTGGTGAAGAAGTGTCTTGCCAACAGCCTACTGCAGGAACAGAACAGAAGACTTACTGAAGAGCTAGAGAAGCTGAAGAGCCAGCAGAAATATAGCAAAATCATCGGTCAGAGCGGTAAGGTTGCTTCTCTCATGGAAACAATCAACCAGGTGGCCCCCACCAAGGCAACTGTTCTTATAACAGGAGAAAGCGGAACAGGTAAGGAACTGGTGGCAGATGCTCTCCAGTCTTTGTCCCAGAGACGGGACAAGCCATTCATCAAGGTCCATTGCGCCTCCCTTTCCTCCACACTTCTTGAATCTGAGCTATTTGGCCATGAGAAAGGTGCCTTTACAGGAGCTACATCCCAGAAGAAGGGAAGATTCGAGCTTGCTGACGGAGGAACAATCTTTCTCGATGAAATTGGAGAGATTGACGCCCAGACCCAGGTCAAGCTATTGAGGGTACTTCAGAACAGGGAGTTTGAAAGGGTCGGAGGAGAGAAGACCATAAGTGTGGACGTAAGGGTTATTGCAGCCACCAACAGAAACCTGAAGGAAGAAGTGAAGAAAGGTAACTTCAGGGAAGACCTTTACTACAGATTGGCTGTTGTAGAGATATGTGTGCCTCCTCTAAGGGAAAGGAAGGAGGACATTGATCTACTCTCCCATTCCTTTGTGAAATCCTTTGCCGCTGAAGATGGCCGTCAGATTGAAGGAATCTCACCTCAGGTAAGGAAAATTCTCTTCTCCTACTCCTGGCCAGGAAATATAAGGGAGCTGAAGAACTGCATAGAAAGCGCTGTGGTCATGGCAAGAGGAAAGACCATTGAAGTTGAGGACCTGCCTTCCCATATCAGAGGGGAAGGGGATAAGGACAAGGCTCTTTCCCTTACCCTCCCAATTACAATGGATGAAGCTGAGAAGGCTCTGATTCTTGAGACCATCGCCTTCTCTGGCGGTAACAAGACCAAGGCTGCAGAGCTTTTGGGAATAGGAAGGAAGACTCTTCATAGGAAACTGGCGGAATGGAAGGTAGGCGATGACGATTGAGTCTTTCTTCTCTCCAGATGGAATCCTGGGAAACAAGCTTCAGCATTACTCCTACAGAGAGGATCAGGAGAAGATGGCGGCCTTAGTGGAAAAGGCCTTTGATGAATGTGTTCCCTGTGTAGTGGAGGCCGGTACTGGGATAGGCAAATCCTTTGCATATCTTTTTCCTGCCTTCCTTCTTCTAAGTAAGGATAGCGACAGCAGAGTAGTCGTAGCCACAAGTACCATTCCTCTCCAGAAGCAGCTATATGACAAGGATATTCCCTTCCTCATTGATGCTTTGGGAATGTCTCCATCGGTAGCAATCCTTTTTGGTAGGGCAAATTATCTCTGCCTCAGAAAATATAGGATCGCTGAAGCTGAAACTTCATTGATCTCAACTGATGAGGATTCAGCGGAGGGAAGGCTGAAAAATTGGGTAGCCACCACTGAAACAGGATCCAGAATAGATATGAAGGACCGTTCTGTGGCATATCTGACGAGAGAGATGATGAGCGACGAGGATGACTGTCTAGGACGCTCCTGCCCCCATTACCAGGAGTGCTTCTTCTATAAGGCAAGGAGAAATGCCCAGAAGGCAAGACTTATTGTTACCAACCATCACATAGTGCTTTCCGATGCCCAGATAAGATGGGAGAACAAGGAGGATTTCACTGAAGCTGCAATTCTTCCAGCCTATACCCATCTGATTATCGATGAAGCCCATCACATTGAAAGCGAAGCTACAGAAGCCTTCAGCGATAAATACTCCCTTTCAGCCCTTGCATACAACGTGGATTCACTGAAAAGGAAGATGTCTCGATATGGCAATCTCAGTCTCATTGAGTTCCTTTCCCCCTATGAAAAGGAAGACAGGAGAGGAGAGGGAAGAAAGATAATCAGGGAACTTGATGCCCTTCTCGGGGAAGCTGAGGAGTACAACCAGATAATCAAGACAACACTTACCATGTTCTCTGACAGGAGAGGGATGCTCCTTTCTCCGCTCTACTATGATAGATATAGGAATATTCTGAGAAATGGAGAGCAGCTTGCCATTTCACTTTCCTCCCTTGGTAACAGGGTGATGGACCTATGGGAGTGGGAAGGCGAAGACATAAAGCAATATATCGACAGAGCCGCCAGGTATGGCTCAGCTCTATGCTATCTTTCTGATGTTCTGAGAGCCTTCATACGTTTCAATGACTGGGATTCCCTGATTCCATATGCAACTGATGGCGGTGACGGGAATCCTGTAATCAGCCTTGCTCCCATGGCTGTTGGACCCATCATAAACAGTAGGATCATAAAGCTTCTTTCCTCTGTGCTCTACTGCTCAGCAACCTTGAGCGTTGCAGGCTCCTTCGACTTCTTCGCCGCCAGAGCTGGGTTGAAGGAGGAGAAGAGAGTGCTGGAAGGAATATTCATGAGTCCCTTCAATTACCAGAAGCAGCTTATGTATCTCATTCCCCAGGATGGAAAGGAGTGGGTGAATAGAGACTCTTCATACATAGATTATGCTGTGTCCATAATATCCAGGTCCATTGAATCCAGCGCTGGAGGTGCCCTGGTGCTCTTTACATCCATTGCCATGATGAAGGAGGTGTATGAAAGGGTGAAGGCTGAGATAGGAGAGAGGAATGAGCTATTGATTCAGGATGGCAGGACAGAGCGTCATGTGCTCCTTTCCACATTCAAGAGAAATGAAGACTCCTCCCTCTTTGCAACCTCCTCCTTCTGGGAAGGGATCGATGCTCCTGGAAACACCCTGCGCCTGGTAATAATCGTAAAGCTTCCCTTTGAAGTTCCATCTGATCCAATTACTTTAGCCAGGTCCCAATACATCAATGCCCATGAGGAGAGGGGCTCCTTCATGACCCTTACTCTTCCTAATGCTGTCATAAGGATGAAGCAGGGGGTAGGAAGACTGATCCGTAATGAGGATGACAAGGGAATTGTAATGGTTCTTGACGGAAGGATAGTCCGGAAGGGCTATCGTCATACTTTATTGTCTTCTCTACCTCAAGGCTACTTCCCAGATGATACAAGTTGTGACAACATTCCAGATAAGATAGAAAGATTTCTATTCTAGGAGGATATGTGGATAGAGATGACTTTGATCCTGTAAGGGCAGGCTTTGCCGCCTTCAGAACCAATTGGCCCCACTATAGGAATTCCATCTTCAAGGATAAGGTTGAGGTGGTGACAGACGGCAGGGGAAAGATCCTTGGTGTTACAAACCCTTCCTCCCTTCTCTATGCCTTTCTTCCTTCCTCCAGTGAAGGCATCCAGATTATTGAAGTAGGGGAAAGGGCCTTTTCTTCCTGCTCTTCTCTCAGGACCATCTCCTTCTCCTCAAACCTGGAGTATGTGGCCCCCTATGCCTTCTCTGGCACATCAAGTCTGGAGTCCTGTAACTTTACTTCCACATATCTGGAATTCGGGGAAGGAGTGTTCTCCTCCTCCGGCATAAAGACTTTTTCTTTTCCTTCATTCATAAAGGAGATTCCTTCCAAATTCTTCTCTGACTGCAAGAGACTATACTCTGTATCTATGCCTAAGGCCTTGGAGTCTATTGGCCCTATGGCCTTCAGTGGAACAGAAAGCCTAAGGTCCATCGACCTTGGCTTTTCGCTTCTCGAGATACCAGACGGTGCTTTTCTAGGCTCAGCCATTGAGTCTATCTACATTCCATATTCAGTAAAGCGTATTGGTGTTTCAGCCTTCTCCTCCTGCCGCCGACTCGGAAAAATCTGGTATGACGGAAGCGCTGAGGATTTCAGAAGGATAGAGTTTGGCATGCACTGGAACCGGGGCATAAGGAAAGATTCCATATTATATATAAAGGACAGGGAAGGAAGATGGGTCAATGCCTTCAGTGGAAAAAAGGAAGAGAAGAGGGAAGAAGACCCCAAGAAGGAGGAATACCTTTCCATCCTTGGCCTTAAGGGGGGAGAGAGCAAGGAGGAGATAGGTGAGGCCTATAGAAGGGAAGTTAGAAAGTTCCATCCCGACACCATCTCCAGCCTGGATCTTCCAAAGGAATACATGGAGTTCGCTTCTGAGAGGTTCATGAAGATCCGTGAAGCTTATGATTATCTGATTCTCAGGACAAAGCAATGAAAAATGGAGGGGTTTCCCCCTCCATGACACACTTAAGTCTATCTTACTCGATGATTGCAAGGATGTCTCCAGCGCCAAGGATAAGGAAATCCTCTCCATTGTCCTTGATCTGTGTTCCTGCATATTTATCATGGAGGACCTGCTGTCCAACCTTAACCTTGATGGATTCGTCATCGCCTACAGCTACAACAGTAGCAATCTGTGTCTTTTCCTGAGCTGTCTGAGGAATGAAGAGGCCGCCTGCTGTCTTGGTCTCTGCTTCCTTAGCCTTAAGAAGAACTCTGTCTCCAAGTGGAATAATCTTCATTTCTATACCTCTTTCAATAAAGTTATAACCTTTTTATGTGGTCACCCACAAAGGAGAATATAACAACAGTTCATATTGTCGACAAGTGAGAATGGAAAAAAAGAACAATAAGAAAAATGAAGAAAAATTCACATATTCCCCTTGTCTCCTACACATAATTAGTTATCTTACAGATTAATGAGGTAAGAGATGGAAGCGGCTATAAAGGTTGATGATAAGTTTTCAAAGTGTGAAAAGGCGTCAGATATCCTTTTCGATCTCTTTGATTCATATGTATCCATCTTCATGCCTAGGCTTGGAATGAAGTGTCCAAGGAGCGATGAGTTCCGTGCCTTCTTCCGCTATCAGCTTGCCCAGTATCTTGCAGAGAAACCCAACTACCATCTTTCCCGTCCAGAAGGAGACATGGTGTCTGACCTGATTCTCTCTTCATATGAAGAAATCGAGAAGTCCATAGATGACTCTGAGATTCCTATCTCCAGAGAAGGCAGGGTCAACATTCTTCTTAGCGCAAAAATTATCTTTCCGTGGCATAATGACACTGAATGTGACCTGGATTAAGGGGTAGTGTCAAAATGACATGGATTTCAAGGTTTTTTTACCTTTAGTGTCAAAAAGTCTCATAGTTCATTGTTTCTTCATTTAATTATAATCCATTTATTTCTTATCCAATAAAGAATTACTTGATTTTGGCATACTGTTTTCATGCTATAGGTCAAGGAGAAATAAAAATGGCTGATAACAATGCTCTTAGATACTCAGATTCCGATAACGAGGTTTTGTCTACATACCTGAAGGCAATAGACAAGATTCCTCTTCTCACCTATGAGGAAGAGTATGACTTGGCCCTCAAGGCAAAGAATGGGGACAAGAAGGCCAGGGAAAGACTGATCAACTCCAATCTTAGATTCGTTGTTTCCGTTGCAAAGAAGTTCAGAGGTCAGGGAATCCCTCTTGAGGACCTTATAAATGAAGGAAACATCGGTCTTATGACAGCTGTTGACAAGTTCGAGCCTGAGAAGGGATATCACTTCATCTCCTATGCTGTATGGTGGGTTAGACAGGCAATCCTTAAGGCTCTTGCAGAGCAGTCGAGACCTGTCCGTCTTCCCTTGAATAGAAGCAATGAGCTTATCCAGATTGTCAGGGCAAAGAACGAGCTGTTAAAAAGCGGAGAGAACTCCGACCCAAGTGCAGAAGATATTGCTGAGAAGACAGGTCTTGAAAGAAATCTGGTAAAGAGCCTTATGGATATCACAAGGGAGATGATCAGCTTCGATAGTCCTATCAAGGGAGACGAGGAAGGAGACAGCAGCTACTTCGATTTCGTTGAGGATAAGAGCCAGACTCCTGAGGAAGATGTGGTCAACCATATGATGGAGAAGGATGTAAGGTCACTTTTGGGTGTTCTTGGAGACAAGGAAAGGGACATCATAGAGAAAAGATATGGCTTCAACGGTAGGGAGCCTATGAGCCTGAAGGCTATTGGTGACGAGTATAATCTCACTAAGGAAAGAATCAGGCAGATTGAAAAGAGCGCATTGGAGAAGCTGAGAAATAACGGCGATAGTGTAGGGCTTGAATACTACAGCCAGGCAATGTGAGATAAAAAATCCATCATAGGGACCGGAAGCACTTCCGGTCCTTATCAGTTTTGTGTATAATCATAATGGACCCATTCGTTTTTCTTTTATATTACTTCTTTTATACACGTCATTTACTTCAGAATTATTAATTATATTGGACTCAATTTAGATTGACGGTCATATGTTTGTCCTGTAACATAAAGGTTGCGAAGAAAGCAAAAATAATAAAAAAACTTTATAAAAATAGGAAAATCTTAATGGCAGACAAAAAGTATGTTTACTTCTTCGGCGACGGAAAGGCCGAAGGCAGAGGCGACATGAAGGATCTTCTTGGCGGAAAGGGTGCCAATCTTGCAGACATGACAAGTATCGGTCTTCCTGTTCCTCCTGGATTTACAATCACAACAGAAGCTTGTGATTTCTTTGATAAGCATCAGGGTTCCTACCCAAATGGAATGAGGGACGAAGTCATCGAGAACCTTATAAGACTTGAGAACCTTATGGGAGCAAAGCTTGGTGATAAGAAGAATCCTCTTCTTGTTTCTGTCCGTTCCGGTGCAGCCCAGTCCATGCCAGGCATGATGGATACTGTCCTTAACCTTGGTCTTAATCCAGATTCCCTTAATGCACTTATCGAGAAGACAGGAAACGAGAGATTCGCCTGGGACAGCTACAGACGTTTCATCCAGATGTTCGGAGACGTTGTAATGGGTGTTCCTCATGCAAAGTTCGAGGATGCACTCCAGTCTGTTAAGGATGAGAACGGCAAGACATTTGACACAGAGCTTGATGTAGAAAACCTGAAGGAAGTCATCAAGAGATATAAGATCATCTACAAGAAGCACACAGGCGAAGACTTCCCGGAGGATCCAAGATATCAGCTCTTCAAGGCCATCGACGCTGTATTCAACAGCTGGAACAATGAAAGAGCCATCAAGTACAGACTTATGAACGACATCAGAGGACTGTTGGGAACAGCTGTCAACGTCCAGGCCATGGTCTTCGGAAACATGGGTGAGACCAGCGGTACAGGTGTCGCCTTCACACGTGACCCATCCACAGGTGAGAACAAGTTCTTCGGCGAATACCTGATGAATGCCCAGGGTGAAGATGTTGTTGCAGGTATCAGGACTCCTCAGAAGATATCTACTCTTGAGAAGGTTAACCCAGAAGCCTACAGACAGCTTTGCGATATCAGAGAGAAGCTTGAGAAGCACTATCACGATATGCAGGACCTGGAGTTCACAATCCAGGAAGGCAAGCTCTTCATGCTCCAGACCAGAAATGGTAAGAGAACAATCTTCAGCTGGATCAGAAGCCAGGTTGAAATGGTGGAGGAGGGTCTCATCGACAAGGAGACAGCTGTCTCCAGAGTTCCAGCAAATGAGTTCTCCAAGCTCTTCGCTCCTATTCTTGACAACAAGATCATCAGAGACCTGAACATCTCACCAGATACTAAGGGCCTTAACGCTTCTCCTGGTGGAGCCTGCGGACAGATCTACTTCAATGCTAAGGATGCTGAAGCAGCTGCTGCAGAAGGAAAGGATGTCCTTCTTGTAAGAGTGGAGACAAGCCCTGAGGATATCGGTGGTATGGCAGTCTCCCGTGGTATCGTAACATGCCGTGGCGGTATGACCAGCCATGCAGCTGTAGTTGCAAGAGGTATGGGATGCCCATGTGTATCAGGCTGTGGCGAGATTACCATCAATGAGCCAAAGAAGACTCTTGTTGTAAACGGCAAGGAGCTTCACGAAGGTGATTACATGGCAATCGACGGCTTCACAGGTAACGTCTATGCCCAGAAGATTGCTGTAAAGCCAAGTGAAATCATGCAGGTTCTTGAAGGAACAATGAGAGAGTCCGAATCCATGCTCTATCAGGACTACAAGAAGTTCATGGACTACGTCAACGAGATCAAGACCATGAGCGTCAGGACCAATGCAGATACTCCAAAGGATGCAAGATATGCAATCATGCTTGGAGCAGAAGGTATCGGTCTCTGCAGAACTGAGCACATGTTCTTCGGCGGCAACAGAATCATCGCCATGAGAAAGATGATCCTTGCAGACAACACAAGAGCCAGGGAAGCAGCACTTGCCGAGCTTCTCCCAATGCAGAGAAGTGACTTCGAGGGTATCTTCGAGGCTATGAACGGTCTTCCTGTCGTCATCAGACTTCTTGACCCACCACTCCATGAGTTCCTTCCAAATGACCATACTTCCCGTCATGAAATGAGCCAGACCATGGGTATCAGCGTTGAAGACATTGCAAAGAAGTGCAACTCTCTTCACGAGTTCAACCCAATGCTTGGTTTCAGAGGATGTAGACTTGCTGTCGTATATCCAGAGATTCTGAAGATGCAGGTCAGGGCAATCATGGAAGCTGCCATCAATACAAAGAGGAAGGGCATCAAGGTAAATCCAGAGATCATGATTCCACTTGTTGGCATCTACAAGGAGTTCGACTACTGTAAGGCTAAGGCTGTGGAAGAGATCGAGAAGGTCTTTGCAGAGAATAATCTCGTACTTCCATATGAGATCGGTACAATGATCGAGGTTCCAAGGGCTGCAATCACAGCTGACGAGATCGCAAGAAGTGCAGAGTTCTTCTCCTTCGGTACCAACGACCTTACACAGATGACATGTGGTTTCTCCCGTGACGACTCTGCTTCCTTCCTTACACACTATGTAGGCGACAGCGATAAGCAGTTCTACGACTACGATCCGTTCGCAACAATCGACTTCGATGGAGTAGGTAAGCTTCTGAAGATGGCAGTTGGCCTTGGACGCAGTGTGAGACCAGATATGCAGATGGGTATCTGTGGTGAGCATGGTGGAGATCCAAAGACAATTGCATTCTGCCAGAGTGCTGGTCTCAACTATGTTTCCTGTTCTCCTTTCAGAGTGCCAATTGCACGCCTTGCAGCGGCTCAGGCAGCAATTTCTGCTAAGAAGAACTAAGATATCTGTGTTATACTCAGGGAGGACGACCAATGGTTGCCCTCCCAATTTTTATAGGATATGAAAATACTTTAATTTTACATCTTTACAAAAAGTGTAAAGGTGTAAAATAATAAGGACATGTATCGTACAGTTGTCCAAATGTTCTATGAGAAGGCGAAAGAGGATCCGCTCCTCACTTGCCAGATGGGAAAAAATGATAAGGGACTCTTTGTTCCTACTACCTATATCCAGTTATTGGAAAAGACCAAGGCCATTGCTGCCTCCCTGAAACAGCTGGGAGTAAGAAGAGGAGACAGGATAGGTCTTCTATCCGATAACCGCCCTGAGTGGCTTGCCCTTGATCTTGGTATCCTTTCTCTTGGTGCCGCAGATGTTCCCCGTGGCCGTGATGCAATGGAATATGAAATCGAGTATATCCTTTCGTTTTCCTCAGTCTCCGTATGCGTAGTCGAGAACCTTGAGCTATATAGAAAGCTGGATAGTGTAAGAAATAGGCTTACGGAGCTGAAATATGTAATCCTCATCGATGAAAAGGGCATTGCGATGAAGGATGGTGACATTACCTATTCTTCACTCCTCTCAGAAGGAATGAAGCTTTTGGAAGAGGAAGGTGTCAGAGAAGAGATAGAAAGGGAAGTGATGCTAGGGGACGAGAATGATACGGCAACCATAATCTTCACAAGTGGTACCACAGGACTGCCAAAAGGTGTGATGACAACCCATGGAAATTTTCTCTATATCTGCCGTGTAGGCCATGACCTTTATCCCTTCAAGAAGGGAGAGAAGTGGCTTAGTGTTCTTCCTGTATGGCACTCCTTTGAAAGAATCATCCAGTATCTGTTCATCTCCCTTTCCCATACAATATGCTACAGTAAGCCTATAGGAAAGATAATGCTCTATGATATCCAGAGAGTGAATCCCCATTACATGGGCTCTGTTCCAAGAATCTGGGAGACAGTGAAGAGTGGTGTATATCAGAACCTTAGGGGGATGAGCAAAAGTAAGAGGGCACTATTCTCATTCTTTCTGAAGGTTGGTACCCATTACTCAAACTCAAGGAAGATGGTCTTAGGCTCCACAGCACATACAGGAAGCGGTAGCGTCACCTTGGACAAAATCAAGGGATTAGTACCATATATCATTCTGAAGCCCTTCAATGCTCTAGGTCAGAAAATTGTGTTCAGAGCTGTGAAGAGTAAGCTGGGAAAGAATTTCAGGTTCGGAATCAGCGGAGGCGGAAGCTTAAGCAGGGACGTGGAGGATTTCTTCTCAGCCATCGACATCAAGCTTCTCAACGGCTATGGCATGACAGAGACTGGTCCTGTAATCGGAATAAGCGATGCCCTTTGCCCTAAGAAGGTGTTCATAGCACCACTACCTGAAACCCAGGTCAAGGTGGTGGATCCAGATACCCATAAAACTCTGGGCGTAGGGGAGAAAGGTGAACTCTTTGTGAAAGGCGAGCAGGTGATGAAGGGTTACTACAAGGACGAAGAGAAGACTAATGGTATAATAGATAAGGAAGGATGGCTTCATACCGGAGACCTGGCTGTAATGAGCAAGGAAGGTGACTTTGCCCTTGTGGGTAGGGTCAAGGACACTATAGTCCTCAGTGGTGGTGAGAATATTGAACCTGTTCCAATTGAGGAAGCTTTAAGGGAAAGCGAGTATATTGAGTCTGCTGTAGTCATAGGCCAAGACAGAAAAGCCCTATCCTGTCTCATAGTAATAGATGTGAAGAATACGGAAAGGTATCTTAAGGAGTCTGGAATACCATACATCAACAGAGACCATCTTGAGACCATTGAAGAAGTGAAGTCTCTGATCAACAGCGAGATTGCAAAGAGGGTATCCAAGGATAAGGGTTTCAAGGCCTTTGAGCAGATTTCAAGATTCACTCTTCTTCCTGAGTCCTTCAAGGTGGGAAGGGAGCTTTCCGGAAAGCAGGAAGTAAAGAGAAAGACAGTTGCGGAGATGTACAGTAAAGAAATTGAAGCTATGTATAGATAAGAATGTTAGATTTTGGAATACAAAATGAAATAATATACAAATAGTTGTTGATTTTTCTTTCTTCAAGTGTTTCAATTCTGACAAAGAGGAGAAATTATGAAAAGAAAAATCGTTCTGGCGCTTTTGGCGCTTCTTCTTTGTGTGTCTCTTTTCGCTAATGGAGCTCAGGAAGCAGCAGCTGCGGATTCCTATCCAAACAAGGCCATCACCATGATCATTCCTTATGGTGTAGGTGGAACTACAGATGTCAGTGGAAGAAAGTTTGCAGCTCTTCTTCAGAATGAGCTGGGCGTTCCTGTAACAGTAGTAAACCAGGCTGGAGCTTCAGGATCCATCGGATGTCAGGCAGCTCTGGATGCTGTTCCAGATGGTTATACAGTGCTCTTCACAGCTGAAAGCCTTGGCACCCAGCGTGTCATGGGACTTAGCGATCTCAGCTATGCTGACTATAAGGTCATCTCTCCAATGGTCAATGACCCAAAGGTCATCGTCGTTGCAAAGGATAGCAAGTACAACACTCTCCAGGATCTTCTTAGTGATATGAAGGCTAATCCTGGAAAGATCAAGATGAGCTACACAGGTCCTGGCGGATCAGGCCATGTCCAGGGGCTCATTATGGAGAAGCTTGGATATATTCCTTCCATGACAGCCTATAAGAGTGGCAGTGACTGCTTCCTTGCTGTACTCAGCGGAGAAGTTGACTTCACCAACTCCAACATTTCTACAGTTAAGGCTCTCATCGAAAGCGGAGACCTGAAGCTTCTTGGAGTAAGCTCCAACGTGAAGCTCAGCATCTATCCAGATGCGCCTCTCTTCGAAGAAGTTGACCCAGCTGCAGCTCCATATATGAAGAATGCCTTCACTCCACTTAACTTCCTTGTTTCAAAAGAAGTCAGCGACAGTGTTGTTGAGACATTGAGAGCAGCTACAAAGAAAATTGTTGAAAGTGACGATTGGAAAGCTTTTGTCAAAGACAACGCCCTTGAGGAGCTTTATCTCCAGTATCCAACAGAAGCTGATGCTCTTTCCTTCTACAAGAGCTGGGAAAGCATGGTAAGCTGGATGCTTTATGATGCTGGTGTGACAAAGTTCAGCCCATCAGATTTCGGAATCGAAAAATAAGCTTGTAAATGCATTTATCTGCCGCAGGAGGGGTACTTCTGCGGCTTAAGTCACGAAAGGAGGACAATTGATGAAAAGGAAGGTGGGAAAAGCCCTAGGAGAAGCAATCATACTTCTAGTTGTGTCGGTATTCGGAATAGTGATGTCTATTCTTAGCCACAATAGCTTTAATGTGGAATGGAAGCTTTCTCCATATCTATTTCCTCTTCTTATTTCAGTTTTCCTCCTTGTACTATCCATATTTCTTCTTATACAGAATAGAAATGTTGAGGATAAGAAGAAAGTAAAGGAAGACTATAGAACTCTCCTTTTCTTTGCCCTTTTCTGCATAATCTATCTATTCATAATTGACTTTCTTGGATTCATCATTTCATCCATCCTTCTTCTTGCTTCAGTGATGTTGCTTCTAGGAGAGAGAAGGTGGTGGTTCATTCTTCTTCTGTCTATTTCTGTCTCCCTTATACTTTACGTCCTTTTTGCATCCTACTTATCTGTAATGCTTCCGAAGGGAAAAATCTTATATTATCTGGGTCTATAGGGAGGGCGTCATGAACATCACATCAATTCTTTCATTCTGCACTGACTTCAGGTTTGTTCTTCTGGTTCTCCTTGGATCTGTATTAGGCCTATTCATCGGAGCCATTCCTGGACTATCTGTCACCATGGCTACAGCCCTCCTTGTTTCTGTCACCTATTCCTGGACCACATCAGATGCCATGGCCACCATTATGGGGCTATATGTTGTAGGAGTCTTTTCTGGAGCACTTTCTGCCATACTTATCAACATTCCTGGAGCACCCAGCAGTGTGGTCACAGCCTTCGATGGATATCCTATGAGCCGTCGGGGAGAAGCAAAGAAGGCTCTGAAGTATGCAACAATCTACTCATTTGTAGGGTCTGTCTTCGGCTTTATAGCCCTCTGGTTCCTTTCTGGTCCCATCTCTTCAATTGCAATCAAATTCCATCCTATAGATTATTTCCTCCTTTCCTTCTTCGGCCTTCTTGCTGTAGGAAGCCTTACCAGCAAGTCCTTCACCAAGGGCCTTATCAGTGCCGCCTTAGGACTTTTTGTTGCAATGGTTGGCATGGATAGCGTAATGGGTAGACCTAGACTGACCCTTGGAATAAGGAGCCTGATGGGAGGAATCAATGTGGTTCCAGCCCTGGTAGGACTTTTTGGAATGACTGAAGTCATATGTTCCATAGCAGAAGGTGGAATGGGGGCTGTGGTAAGCCAGATAAAGAAGGAGAAGGTTCCTATGAAGGATATTCTCCGTCATCTTCCAGTTTCCATGGTGTATTCAGTAATCGGAACCTTAGTAGGAGCCCTGCCTGGAGCAGGAGGACCTGTTGCTTCCTTCATTGCTTATTCCACAGCTGAGAAGATCATCAAGAATCCTTCAGTGCCCTTCGGAGAAGGAGCCGTGGAAGGCATCGTGGCCAGCGAAAGCAGCAATAATGCATGTATTGGAGGAGCCTTGATTCCTATGCTGACTTTAGCTGTTCCGGGAGATGCTGTCACAGCAATAATTCTCAGTGTATTTGTAATACATGGAATGCAGCCAGGCCCTCTTTTCATCAGGACCCAGCCTATGATGTTCGCATCCGTCCTTGCCGGAGGCTTCCTTGGATGTATATTCCTTCTTATCCTGGGACTTCTGGTAGCACCAAGATTAAGCCATCTGATTCTTGTTCCTAAGAGGATACTTCTTCCTGTTGTTACACTTCTATGCATTGTGGGAAGCTTTGCCTGCAACAATAGACTTTTTGATGTGATTCTGATGTTCCTTTTCGGTGTTGCCGGATATATTATGCGCCGTCATGATTACCCCACAGCTCCAATGGTCCTTGCAATAGTATTGGGAGGTATGATGGACAGTAACTTCCGTCGTACAGTATCACTACTTGAAAGCGAGGAGCATAAGTTGGCTTATCTCTTCTCCAGTCCAATAACAGTGGTCCTTTTCATCTGTGTCGTTGTCACACTTATCCTAAGTCTTCCTGTTGTAAAGAAAGGAATTTCAAAGATTAGGGCAAGGGGGTAGCTAGTTAAAGCCTTTTCGGTAATAATGGCACTGTGAAAGAAAAAGATAGAAACATGCTGATTACAGCAGCAAAATCCTATGTAATCGGAGCAACCATGACTGTTCCTGGCGTAAGCGGGGGATCCATGGCCATGGTGCTTGGAATATATGACCAGATCATCAGCTCTGTGCCATCCCTTCTTTCGAAGAACTTCAAGAAGGCATTCATCTTCCTACTTGTTGCAGGATGCTCAGGGCTTTTGGGTGCCTTAAGTGCTTCCCCGCTGTTGAAGTATCTTCTCCAGAACTTCTACACCGTTGTCATGTATTTCTTTCTTGGTGCAATAATCGGATCCATTCCAATGATAGTAAGGAAGAGCAGAATCACAAAGGCCAACTGGCCTAAAGTATTCTTTGCTATTCCAGGAATTATTCTTGTGGTCCTGATCTCATTTATCCCTGAAGGAGTAGTTAGGCTAGGGGAGGGCAATTTCCTTATTCAGATAGTTGCCGGCATCGGAGTTTCCATTGGCTTTGTTCTTCCCGGAATCTCATTCAGTTATCTTTTGGTGGTGCTGGGAATATATGAAAGCCTGATAACTTACCTATCGGCACTGGATTTTCTCCCCTTGATTCCTCTCTGCATCGGCCTATGTATTGGAATCCTTGTTCTTTCAGGATTTCTGAAGAAGGCCATGGAATCCTGGCCATCCATAACTTTCCCTCTGATTATGGGATTTGTTTTGGGATCCCTTCCTCAGGTATTCCCAGGTGTCCCTTCAGGAATGGATATGGTATTCTCTGTATTGTCTTTTATTGTTGGAGCCCTATCAATCTGGGCTACCAGTGGAGAGCTTCAATATGTAGGAAAGGGTATAGCAAAAAAAGCCTGATTTTTGCTATTCTCTACTAGATGCCAAAATAGCTCAGTTGGTAGAGCGACACCCTCGTAAAGTGTAGGTCAAGGGTTCGATTCCCTTTTTTGGCTGTATTTTTTTTGACTATCGTTGTCGATGTACAAAAATTATTGAAACAAGACAATAATTATTGAAACAGATTTTGCGGAAAGGCCTGAAAGGGCCTTTTTTTAGTTGAAAAATTACAATGAAATGAATCAAGGACGTACATTTACAAAAATTATTGAAACAGCATTTATCGTCTTTCCCCTGATAATTACAATAAATTGAAACAGGAATCTGTATCAAATTACGTTAGAATGAAACAGAACTCTTTTTCGACGTTAGAATTACACTAAAACGAAACAGAAATTTAAAATACGGTAAGTAAAATTACAATAAAATGCTACAGCATGAATCCAATATAGAAGCCTGGTCGAAAGCCAGGCTTATTTCGTCAATTCTGCTTTGGGACAGATGGTGCACTGCTCATTGACCCAATCGTGTCAGGTTGCAATACTCCTACTCTAGCCATTGCCAAGGGGGAAGGGAGGCCCATGGATTTTGAGGAGACGGTAAGGATATGCCTAGCCCTCGATCTTCACGTAAACGATCTCTGTCCGTTCTTCTCAAACTATATCAACGATGCGGATATTCCTTCGGTTGAATTTTCCGCCGACGAATCCTTGGCTTCAAGGTTCTGGACTGTGATAGACGTCATCAGGAGGGAGTACAATAAGTCCTGGGAGGATGTTGCAAGGGAGACCGGCATCAAGCGTTCCACCATATCCACAGCCAGAAGTTACAGACGTTCTCTTCCTTTCTACAGGCACTGCTATATCTGCCAGGTTTTCAACTTGTCCGTAGGCACTGTAGTATCAGTGATAACAGAAAATGGGATTGAGGATTCGTCTCTCTCCGTAAGAATTCGCAGACTGTCGCAGAAGTACCTGCAGATCATCTCCGACCTTGTAGACATCATGCTGGAATCTAAGGTCCTGGACAAATAGAAGCCCCCTGGTAAAGCATTTAAACGGGACCAAGGGGCATTTCGAATTGGCATTATTATAGCACGTTGCACATGATATGTCAGATGACAGATAGTCCCATGTAATCAGATACATTTACTAACTGAAGTATAGTAGGCTCAAATTCCTCTTCGCTCCAACATCAATAAATATTCGGTCCATATAAAAGGCAATCCAATGTTTTGGTCGATTATTTCGTGCTATAATATAGTAATAACAACCGTTTGACGAATAATAATGGGGGAATATCAATTTTATGGATAAAGACAGATTCAGCGTAGTAGGCACCAATATCTCTGAAAAGGCGTCAATGATATGGAATGTGGCGGATGGGCTTGTGGGTCCTTTCAAGCCACATGAGTATGGCACCGTCATACTTCCAATGACAGTCATCAAGAGATTCCACGACTGTCTTCTCCCTACCAGGGACGCCGTACTTAAGAGATACGAAGAGGTAAAGAACCTTGCCGTCATCGACGGATTTTTGAGGAAGGCGTCCGGCTACCAGTTCTACAACACTTCAAAGTTCACCTTTGAGACCCTTGTCGCCGATCCTTCAAACATCGAATCCAATTTCCGTGACTATCTGGCGGGATTTTCCCCTAACGTCCAGGACATCCTGTCCAAGTTTGAGTTCGATGCAACGATCAAGAGGCTTGTGGATAGCAATACCCTCTACGTTACGATAAAGGAGTTTGCAGGACCGAAGGGGTATCTGGGGCCGGACAAGATTTCTACCGTTGATTGCGGATACATCTTCGAAGACCTGGTAAGACGTTTCTCCGAATCCTTCGGAGAAGAGGCGGGAGCACACTTCACTTCCCGCGACATCATCTATCTGATGACAGACATCCTGCTTTCTGACGTCGATTTCGCCAACACAGGCTCTATGACCGTCTACGACATGGCCATGGGTACTTCCCAGATGCTTTCATGCATGGAAGAGCGTGTCAGGGAGCTTTCATCCGATATGGAGATCACCTGTTTCGGCCAGGAATTCAACCCCTCCACCTTCGCCATTGCCAAGGCCGACATGATGATCAGGGGCGGAGACCCCAACAACATGAGGTTCGGCGATACGCTCTCCGAAGACCAGTTCACCGGCTATAAGTTCAACAGAATCATTTCCAACCCACCTTTCGGTATTTCATGGAAACGTGAGCAGGAAGCCGTAGAGGCGGAAGCAAAGAAAGGCGACCAAGGCAGGTTTGCTCCGGGTCTGCCAAAAATCAGCGACGGACAGCAGCTCTTTGTCCTCAACGGAATTGCAAAGCTTGCCGATGACGGAAAGATGG
>JAEDOD010000051.1 GCA_016302165.1 Sphaerochaetaceae bacterium | reverse complement strand
CAAGGAAGGTAGACAACCGAATCCGCCTCAGCCTGGTAGAGAAGCTTACAGCGGGGCTGGATGAGGAGACCCGGACAGATATACTTCGCCGCTATAAGGAAGGCCTGGGAGGTATGATGCTGATGGCCCTAATCAGGAGGGCAAAGGAAGACCAGATGAAACTGGAATAGCCCATATATGCTTTATGTTGGATAATCTTTAATACTTTAAGAAGTTATTAATCTGGATAAAAGAGCCAAGAAGATAAAGGCTGAAGAGAGTTTAGGATGTTAAGTTGGAATTCTATGTGATTCAATTGCTGAGTTATTTACTTGCTATATAGGAAAAAGGATGATAGTATTTAATTAAATGATTTAACAAATAACTTGTTCCTAATTCTTCATAAAGGGATGATTTGTTTATAACTATATACACAATAAGGAGATAAGAAGATGTCACTAGTACCTATGAAAGCCATCCTCGATGCAACAGACAAGTACTGCTATGCACAGGGAGCATTCAACGTGAACGCAGTTGCACAGGCAAAGGCGGTCATCGAAGTCCACGAAATGTTCAGGAGCGCAGCGATTCTGCAGGGAGCAGACCTCGCCAATGGCTTCATGGGCGGAAGGACAGACTTCCAGAACGCTACTCTGGAAGACAAGAAGGTTGGAGCAAGGAACATTGCGGAAGCAGTGAAGAAGTATGCAGTATCTTCCCCTATCCCTGTGGCTCTCCATCTTGACCATGGCAAGAACTTCGATTCATGTAAGGCTGCAATCGACGGCGGATATACATCTGTCATGATCGATGGTTCCTCTCTGCCTTTCGAGGAGAACATTGAGCTCACAAGAGAAGTTGTAAAGTATGCACACGAAAGAGGTGTTACAGTAGAAGGAGAGCTGGGAGTGCTGGCTGGAGTAGAGGACCATGTGTTCGCCGCCACAAGCACATACACTAATCCTTTGGATGCTGTTGAGTTCTTCAAAAAGACTAAGGTTGACGCTCTTGCAATCTCCTACGGCACCAAGCATGGCGCCAACAAGGGAGCAAACACTGTCATCAGAAAAGAGATTGCCATCGCTACAAAAGAGTGCATGATGCATGAAGGAATCCAGGGAGTACTGGTAAGCCACGGCTCTTCCACAGTTCCACAGTACATTGTCAAGGAAATCAATGCCCTGGGCGGAGATGTCCAGAACGCATATGGAATCAAGATCGAGCAGCTTCAGGAAGTTGCCAAGTGCGGAATCGGAAAGATCAACGTTGATACAGATATCCGCCTTGCTGTCACAAGAAACTTCCGTGAGCTCTTCAGGGATAAGCCTGAGCTGAAGAACAGTCCATCCATCGGACCTGTATATGAGCTTATGGTAAAGAATCCATCTGCCTTCGACCCAAGAGTATTCCTTCCTCCAGTGATGGACGCTGTCATGTATGGCAACATCAATGATGATGACACAAGACTTCTCTTTGAGAGAATGGAAGCTGGTGTCAAGGAAGCTGTAGGTTCCCTGATCATCCAGTTCGGTTCCTATGGAAAGGCTCCTCTCATTGAATTGGTTACACTTGACGAAATGGCTGAAAGATACAGGAAGGCAGGCATCTGATGGGAAAGAACATACTTGTAGCCCATGGTGGCGGCCCTACAGCTGTAATCAACACATCCCTCCAGGGTGTGATAGAGACAGCCAGGGTAAACGGCGGCTTCGGTAAGATCTATGGTGCTAAGTTCGGTGCTGAAGGCATATTGAAGAACGACCTGTTGGATTTGACTAATATCCCTTCCTCAACTGTAGGAAAGCTTTCCCATACTCCTGCAACAGCCATCGGAAGCTGCCGCAGGAAGCTTAGCGATAAGGATTATCCAGCTGTCATCGAGTGCATGAAGAAGAATGACATCGGAGTCTTCTTCTACAATGGCGGAAATGACAGCATGGACACATGCAACAAGATTTCCATTCTTGCTGAGAAGGAAGGACTGGACCTGCAGGTCATCGGAATTCCAAAGACAATGGATAACGACCTGGCCCATACCGACAACTGCCCAGGCTTCGGCTCTGCTGCCCGCTATGCAGCCATCAACGCTTCTGAGCTTGCTTTAGACGCCAACGGCCTTCCAATACATGTTGTTGTAATGGAATTGATGGGAAGAAACGCAGGCTGGGTAACAGCAGCCTCCGCTCTGGCAGCCAGAGTCACAAACTGCGAAGTTCTTACATACCTTCCTGAAAAGCTGGTGGATGTGGACGAGATGCTTCGTGACATCGAGAAGGCCTACAGCAAGGGCAGGGGATGCCTTGTTACAGTTAGCGAAGGCTTATGTGGCCTGGACGGAAACCCATTGGCAGACACAGGCATCGTTGACGGATTCGGCCATAAGGTTGCTGGAGGAGTTGGAGAGTTCATCTCCCGTCAGATCATGGATAAGGTGGGCCTGAAGTCCAGGTCAGAAAAGCCTGGTCTCATTGGACGCACTTCCATCGCCTATCAGTCTGAGGTAGATAGGGAAGAGGCCTATGCTGTAGGAAAGAGGGCTGTTGAAGCTGCTGCAGCAGGTAAGACTGGAAGTATGGTAAGCATTGTTGCAGACAGAACAGAGGGCTTCAAGTTCACCCTTGACCTGGTGCCACTTAGCCTTGTTGCCAACGTGGAGAAGAAGTTCCCTCTGGAATGGATAGAGGGTTCAAACAAGATTTCAGACAAGTTCTTCGAGTATTGCTCTCCGCTGATGGGAAGCGCTCCGGACTTTGCTATCTTCAGATGAGGAAAAGAAATGAAGCACATATACCTTAATCTAAAGAGATTTGATATTCCTAGGGAGAAGGGTGGAGTAAACTCCATTTCTCCCATCCGGCAATGGGGCTCTTACATCGTAAAAGCCACAGAAGAGAAGCTTAAGGAGTTCACTGGAACTGAGTTCGCAATGTTCTTTCCGGAAGCTCACTTGATTCCAGCATGCTCTTCGAAGGGCGAGGATTCCCCAATAGAAGTGGGCACACAGGGCCTCCACTGGGCAGATACAGCTGTCGGTGGACCTTTTGGAGCCTTCACAACTTCTCTCACAGGAAACGCTGCAGCAGAGATTGGCTGCACTTATGCTCTCATTGGCCACTGCGAGGAAAGGAACAAGCTTGCTGCAATCCTTGGCGAAGCTGGTGTTACTGACACTTCTGCTGTGAATAGAATCCTAAATAAAGAAGTGCTTGCAGCCCAGAAGGCAGGACTGAAGGTGCTTTACTGCATCGGTGAAAAGGATACTGAACTTGCAGAGTGGGATAAAGTTCTAGGTGAGCAGCTCTCCATCGGCCTCAATGGGGCAGATAAGGAGAGGGTGGCTGTGGCCTATGAGCCTGTATGGTCTATCGGTCCAGGAAAGACTCCTGCAGATAAGCCTTACATCACAAAGGTTGCCAAGTTCGTAAAGGAGACCACAGGAGGACTGGACGTAGTCTACGGTGGCGGCCTCAAGACAGATAACGCTGAGATGCTGGCATCCATCGATGAGATCGACGGCGGCCTCATCGCTCTTACAAGGTTCAAGGGAGAGATCGGATTCTATCCCGACGAATACATCGACATCATCAGGACATACCTGGGAGGAACAAAATGAAGCTGAATTTCGAGTACGGCGAAGGAACCATGTCTGCAGTACTGCCAGACTACACCGACGTCTTCATTCCTGGAGAGACAATCAAGGATCCCGAGCCACTTCCACAGGACTGGGACTCCCTGTATGCGGCAACCATGGAGTCTATCAGAAACCCTATCGGAATGCCTACAATCACTGAGCTTGCCCACAAGGGAAGCAAGGTCACCATCATCATCCCTGACATCGTGAAGGGTGGATGCCAGCCAACTAGCCACAGAAAGGTGGCCATGCGCTGTATCCTTAATGAGCTTTACAGCGTTGGTGTAGAGAAGAAGGATATTCTCCTCATAATCTCCAACGGCCTTCATCCAAGGGCAACAGAAGCTGAGATGAAGCAGATTCTTGGCCAGGATCTTTTCAACGAGTTCTATCCCTATGGCCTTCTGACCAGCCACGACAGTGAAGACTATGAGCACCTTGTGGACCTTGGATACACAGACGGCGGTGACCATGTGATCATGAATAAGTATGTCTACGACTCTGACGTTGCCATCATGATCGGACACACTTCCGGAAACCCATACGGCGGATACAGCGGCGGCTATAAGCACTGCTCCTGTGGTATAACCCACTGGAAGAGCATTGCTGCCCACCATGTTCCATCCGTCATGCACAGGAAGGACTTTGTGCCTGTATCAGGAAAGTCTGAAATGAGGAACAAGTTCGACGAGCAGGGTATGTTCATGGAAGAGAAGATGGGAAAGAAGTTCTTCTGTGTTGACGCTGTCCTGGACTCCTCATCCCGTCAGATAGCCATATTCTCAGGCTACGCCAAGGAGATGCAGCCAGTATCCTGGGCCTGTGCAGACAAGCGCACCTACGTGCCATTTGCTGAGAAGAAGTATGACTGCATAGTCTTCGGTATGCCTACAAACTTCCACTATGGAAACGGAATGGGAACAAACCCAATCCAGATGATGCAGGCTCTTTCTGCCCAGGTCATCAGACATAAGAGGATCATGTCTGACCGCTGCGTGTTCATCGTCTCCTCAATCTGTGACGGCTACTTCCATGATGAGAGATGGCCATACCTCAGGGAGCTGTACAACATGTTCCAGCATGACTACAACAACATTCTTCCAGACATGAACAGGTACGGCGAGTACTTCGCTACAAACGAGGAGTACATCAGGAAGTATCGCTTCTGCAATGCTTTCCATCCTTTCCATGGCTTCTCCATGATGAGCTGCGGCCACATTGCAGAGATGAACACTTCTGCAATCTACATCGTAGGAGCCAGAGAGCCTGGAATCGCAAGAGGAATGGGCCTCAAGACTAGGGCTACATTCGAGGAAGCACTCGCTGATGCTCAGAGAAAGTATCTTCCTGAGAACCCGAACATCCTGGCTCTTCCTCTTACATTCAAGGTAGGTGCTGTCCACCTTTCCATGAAGAATGAGGTCTATGATGGAACCAACGGCCACGCCGGTGATTCCACAATCATGAGATAAGAGATCCAGAATAGTGAAACCCAGGGTCATGTGAAAGCATGGCCCTCTTTTTACAAAAAAAGTCCTCCGAAGAGGACCGTAAACAGCTATTGATTTACTTCAGAGTGCCATGCCAAATTTGAAGCAGTTGTAGAGAGAGAGGGCTATAATGACAGCCATAAGGGCCATGAAGAGCTTATCTACAGCCTTGTTGTCCATCTTCTTGCTGAACATGCGTCCCATTGTGCTTCCGATTACAGCTGAAACCATCATAAGAATTAGCATCTTCCAGTCGAAGGACGGAACTGTATTGGTAATGAGGGAAGTAAAGAGGGAGAAGACCTGGGAGAAGAATATTACAAAGAGGGAAGCCATGGCCGAGCTCTTGGTATCCAGAGAGAAGAAATAGGAGAGGACCATGATGTTGATTGGGCCTCCACCGATTCCAAGGAAGGATGAAAGGATTCCCAATAGGAGTCCTATGGCAAGGGAGAACACAGGAGACTTGAAGTTCTTTGTAGCTATCTTTGCCTTCTTCATGGTGTAGATGAAGACGGAAAGTGTCAGGAGAACCATGATGATGTTCTGCACCAGGCCCACCATGGCATCGTTGCCGGCAGCCTTCTTCACAATATCAAAGACCTGCTTGCCCAGTACTCCTCCACAAGCCCCTCCTAGAGCCAATGTAAATGTCCTCAGGTCCAGCTTCAGTTCCTTTCTGCTTCTGAGAAGAGAGACGACTGTCATTGTCAGCACAGTGGTTCCGCTTAAAAAGCTTATTTCAGAGGTTGTCATGGGGAAGATGGCATCCATTACAGGCTTGATGAGGACTCCGCCTCCGATTCCGCTTATGGAGCCTACAATGGTTGCAATAAGAACTACTACAGCAAAAAGTGAAAGAAGCATGGATTTATTCCTTAAATATTTTAATTATATGGTGACTCTAATTCTATGGCTTCTCTCTGTCAAGGAAAAGATGGAAATAAAGCCATACCTTATTCCTTTTGAAAGGGATTGGATGAAGATATATTCTTTCTCAATAAGAGATTGCAGTCTTTTAACAGGCAAAATGTGCTGGAAATCGGCAGAGAATCAAAGTAGATATTTTTTCTTCTTCTTTACCCATCACCGCCTTTACGATACTTGAGAAGGGTAGGCAAGGGTGATATTCTAAAAAAAGTGGGGGATTAAAATGAGTAGACGTTTTGTTCTATCACTTTTTGCTGTTTTTCTAGTTTTGTTGACCATTTCCTGTTCTTCTACAAAGGGTGCAGTGGAAATGGTGAAAGAGGAAGATGCCGTAGAGCAAGTTCTTCCTGTATCAATTACCGAAGACGGACGCATTATGGTGTCTGGCCATGTACTCACCTTATTAAATGGTGATGGATCTATTGATGCTGACCTTGCCTCTATTGCTGAGGAAGGTAATGCCACCGGAATGATTACTCTTCCTGATGCATCAAAGGAAGGCTACACTTTCGACGGCTGGTACAATATCACCACAGAAAGCCTTCTTGATTCCAAGACCATTGCTGTGTCTTCTGTGGATAAGGATTATATTCTGATTCCGTCCTTCTCCCTTGACTTATCCAAGGCTGAATACTCCTTTATCGAAGAAGGAGAGGAGGGAGTCATATCCTTCACCCATCCTGCATTCTCCGTCAAGGTCTCAGCTCCTTTGGCATCCCTTCCTTCTGTAACGGTCAGCGATATATTGAAGGAGGCAATGGATAAGAAAACAATCACTCTTCCATCCCTGTCTCTTGATGAATATACATTCCTAGGCTGGCAGGAAGAAGGAAATAGTGAAATCTCTGAAACTTTCACAATAGATCTCAATAAGGGTGGAGAGACAAGTGTAAAGCCTGTATTCAGTCTTGATGTGTCCCAGACAAAGGTCTACTACTCAATAATTGGGGATGAAATTACACTTCGTGGAGAACTTGCTGGAAGGAAGCTGACTCTCAAGGCTCCTCTCTCCTCTTATGTAATCGGAGGTGAAGAGGCCATCAAAAAGGCTATTGAAGAGAAGATCGTTTCCCTTCCTTCTCTTTCCTATAAGGGATATACCTTCGATGGCTGGATGGATCTGGCCACAGGAAAGGTCGAAGAAAGTGTGGATATCGATATCGTGTCCCTTTCTTCTCCAAAGGCCTACAAGGCTTCATTCACTCCAATCGTCTATTCAATCAGCTATGACGAAGAGGGTGTCACATATATACCTAAAACTGAGACAGAGGAAGTTGAAGTTCCTCTTCCAGAGGTTGTGGAGGAAGTGGAGGAAGAAAAGCCTTTCAATCCTCTTGAGTATACAATTGAAGACGATATCGTCCTCAATAATCCAGAGAAGGAAGGCTATACCTTCATAGGCTGGATCCTGGAAGGTGAGGAGCCTGAAGAGGCAAGAGGAATTGAAGAGATAGCAAAAGGAACCACAGGAAACCTGAAATATGTTTCCGTTTGGGTGCCTAATGAATTCTCCATCTCCCTGGATCCAAATGGTGGAAAGCTTGAGGATGCTCCGTCTTCATTCACCTTTGCTTCCCCTTCCTTCACTCTTCCTGTTCCTGAGAAGGACCACTATGTGTTCCTTGGCTGGAAGGATGGAGATAAGGATCCTGTTGTTGAATACACTGTAAACACAAGAGTTCCAAGAAATCTCTCCCTTACTGCCCTATGGGCACCAAAGGAATACTCAATTACCTACAACGATAACCTGGTCCTCTACTCACCTAAGGAAACCCAGGTAGAGGAAAGCCCTGAGATAATTCCTGAAAACCCTGTCAGCTATACAGTTGAAGACAGCTTCACACTCTATAATCCTACACTTGAAGGATATACATTCGTGGGATGGATTGAGGAAGGCCAGGAGACCTATGAAGCAAATGAGGTCTATATCATGGCTCCAGGCTCCTTTGGAGACAGAAAGCTTAGCGCTGTCTGGAAACCAAATGTGTACTCCATCTTCTACTCACTTAAGGGTGGAGAGAAGGGTGGAGAGATGGCTTCCTCCTTCACCTATGGCGCTTCTGAGCCTGTAATCGCTGCTCCTGTTATGGAGAACTACGTTTTCCAGGGCTGGTTGGATGTGGACAGTGAAGACGGAACTCCTTCCTTCTCCTTCAACACCAAGACAGCTAGGGACGTATACCTTGTGGCACAGTGGAAGGCTGAAGAGTTTAAGATTTCCTACAACCTTCAGGGAGGAACCTTCAACGGACTATCTGCAGCTAGAGTCTATACAGTTGAGTCTGAAGGCTTCACTCTCCCTCTTCCGCTCCGTGAAGGTTATGACTTCGTAGGCTGGGTAGACACTGACAGCAAGGAAGAGAAGACTGTCTATTCCGCTTCCCTTTCCTATGGTGGTGTCAGGTCCATCCTTAACATGTGGAGTGACCGTATCCAGTTCTTTGCATCTCTCTACGATGAAGATTTCAAATCAAAACTGGAAGAAGGACTGAAGGAAGCTGAAATAGATTTCTCTGAAGAGAATGGTGTCTACTCCTTCCATTTCGATTCCGACAGCTTTGAAGACAACCTTCTCCTGACAATGGACCTTGTTGAATTCCTGGGAATGGATATTGAAGCTGTATTTAACGACGGCGTAGTAATTCTTCCAGAAATCTCAATAGAGAAGGGAGAGACTGGTGACAGACATTTCATGGCTGTGTGGGATGTAATCGAATACAGCCTGGATTACGATGAAGTTGGTCTTATCTTCGGTTCGGATGTGGAGGAAGTGAAGAATCCTCTTACATATACTGTAGAGGATGCCTTCAGCGTCATTAATCCTGAGAGAAAGGGCCATGATTTTGTGGGCTGGATAGTGGAAGGCGAAACCACAAAGGATGCAAGAAGCGTCTACGAAATAGCTAAGGGCACCACTGGAGACAAGAGCCTGGTGGCTGTGTGGAAGCCAAGCACCTATACTCTTACCCTTGATTTCAACGGCGGAGAGGAATTTGAGTATGAACCTACATTCACCTATGGTGGAGACGGTGTCACAATTCCTGATCCTGTAAGGGATAACTACATATTCCTTGGCTGGCAGAATATGGATGATCCGGAATCTGCATTCATCAGAAACTGCAGAATCGGCAGATTCTACTCTTCTTCTGTCTCCCTTACTGCCCAGTGGCAGCCAAAGGTCTATAGCGTAAGTTATGATCTTGGTGGTGGAGCACTTGCTCTTGGTGTGAAGAATCCTCTTTCCTACACAGTTGAGGATCAGGATATGGTTCTTGCTGCTCCTACGAGGGAAGGCTATGTGTTCTCCGGCTGGACAGAAGATCCAGAGGCAAGCTACAGAACATATTCCCTCAGGTATACTCTGGATACTTCAAGATGTGAGAACATAACACTTTACGCTATGTGGACTCCTCAGGAATACAAGATTACTTATGACCTGGACGGAGGCTCCTACAGATTTGACAACTCCAACCCAGCCACCTATAACATTGAAAGTAATGGAGTGGTTCTTGCCAATCCTGTAAAGGATGGCTATGAGTTCCAGGGTTGGATCATGGGTGGTGACAGAACTGAGACCTTGAGAAAGGGCACTGTCATAGCTCCGGGTACAATTGGAGACGTAAAGCTCTACGCTATCTGGAATAAGGTTACTGTAGCCGTAGGTGTTGCCACAAGAATGCAGATTGATGCCCTAGAGTATGGAAAGAACAACATTCCTCGCCCAGACTGGGTGGTCAAGGTTCCTGAAGAGGCTGGAGTCCACTATGAAAAGGCATATTCAGTGGAAGCTGATCTTTTCTCTGCTCTTCTGGACGGAAGGGAGAAGTGCTCTGCCCTTATGGCTGCTTGGGCTGGAACAACATACGAAAGGGCTGATAAGACAGTAGACGGCACTACCTACGCAACCAGTGGTATTGAATACTCTACTCTCGTCTCCATGCCTGAACTTGTTGAATACTGGCAGGACAGCAACGGCGGAACCTGGGTATTGATGAAGATCGACCTTGATTCTCTCTCTATCCGCTAAGGAAAGGAAAGGGTACGGCAGCTTTGCCGTACCTGGGGGTAAAAATGAAAGTAAGAACAATACTTATCATATGTCTCATTCTTCCCCTTCTCTTTTCCTGTGATAGGGAGGTACTTGGGAAGGTGTTTATCCAGGGTGGAATGGATTCAGCTTCTCCTTTGGTGGAGACAGCCATGGATCCAGATGAAACCCTGGAAGACGCCGTCGAGAAGAGAATGGCAGAGAAGGCTTATAAGGCAAGAGTTGAAGAGCTTTCTCCTACCACCACCTGTGTTGAGCTTCTGAGTGTGGAAGACAGAACCCTTCCTGATGAAATCATCGTGAGACTTGAGACACCTATTATCAACTCCACGGAGCTGGATCTGAGTCAGATGGAAGATATCAACGCTTCTCTCTCTTCTATTCATGATGAGGAAAAGGCAATAAAGGGAAGTGTAGACGAAATCAACGGTACTCTCTCCTCTATCCATGATGAAGATAAGGCTATAATTGGCGAGATGAATTCAACTCTTCTGACTATCGAGGAAGGTGTCACAAGCCTGACGAGTGAAGTGAAGAGGGTTGAAGGAACTCTCCTTATGATGAATCAGAATCTGAAGGGAGCTCTGGAGCGTCCTGTCTCTGTTACAGTAGAGTCCTATGAAAGGAAGGAAGAAAGCCCTGTCGCCCTATCTGAAGTAGTAATGGAAGAAACGGATGCTTCCATTACTGAGGACAACAGAGTTGTTATCCTTGGCATAGTCTATGCCTATGACAGCTCCCTTTCTGGATACTCTGTAGTAGGAGTCCAGGAAGGCGAGACACTAATTATCAAGAGTGAGATTGATGGTGTTCCTGTAGTAAAGATAGGAGAGGAAGCCTTTATCTACTCCGATTTAAGAGGAGATGTGGTCCTACCGTCTACAATAAAGGCCATTGGAAACAGAGCTTTCTATTCTTCTGGACTTGAGGGAAGACTTTATCTTCCTTCATCCCTTGAGACTATAGGCGAAGAAGCATTCTATGGCTGTGACAAAATTAAGGGAGACCTGATAATTCCTGATAGCGTAAGGGTTATTGGAGATAGAGCCTTCGCGAACTCCGGAGTTGGTAAGAGAATCTACGGAGGAAAGGGACTATTGGAGATAGGAAAGGATGTGTTCAAGGGAAGCGGAATAGATTATTCTGTTCTCCTTCCTCCCATTTCCACTATTCTTGGTCTATGAAACTAGGGGCTGCCGATGCGGCCCTATGTTTTTCACTTCTCCTGACTAAAGAGTGTTCCTCCGAGAATAAGAACGCCTCCAATGATCTGAAGCACAGTGGTAGGCTCAGAGAGAATGAATATGGAAACCACCATGGCTGTCAAAGGATCGATGTAGCTGAGGATTGAGATTTCAGAGCCCTTGAGATGGATAAGGGATGAAAAATACATTGCGTAAGTAATTCCTGTATGGAAGATTCCAAGTGTCAGAAGGGCAAACCAACCGGAAGAGGGAAGTGAGAATAGATTGAAGCCTCCTGTGAGAGCCACATAGGGGGTAAGCACTATGATTGCGGCAATGAACTGGAGAAGGGTTCTCTCTATTCCTTCGCACCCTTCTGTCTTCTTGTTGATGAGAATGACAGTAGCATACAGGGCGGCGGCAATAAGTCCCATGGCTACACCAAAGAGGTCGTTCTTTCCTCCTCCCAGATTTCCATTGATGATAACCATTACCAGTCCCACTGTAGAGATGATGAATGAAAGCACCTTCCTTTTTGTCATGGTCTCCTTAAGGAGAACAGGAGAAAGGAGAAGTACAATGGTTGGAGCAAAGTAGTAGCTGAGGGTGGCTGCAGTTATGGAAGTGTAGTTATAGGCTTCAAAGAGGAATATCCAATTAAAGCCCATGGCAGAGCCGGAGAGGAAGAGATACAGAAGTGTCTTGCCCTTGATAGCAATCTTTCTTTTTCCCTTTCTAAGAGACAGCACCAGAATCAACACAAAGGAAGCTAATATTGCTCTATAGAGAGCGATCTCTCCACTCTGAAGAGGGATCATACGTGTAAAGATGCCAAGGGTTCCGAAGATGGCCATGGCCAGGGAGAAGGTTAACTTTG
Source organism: Sphaerochaetaceae bacterium (assembly GCA_016302165.1). Lineage (GTDB taxonomy): Bacteria > Spirochaetota > Spirochaetia > Sphaerochaetales > Sphaerochaetaceae > Ornithospirochaeta. The sequence continues at coordinate 303 of JAEDOD010000051.1, read as the reverse complement.
GTGAAATTGTTTTTTTCATATTCTTGATTAACCGTAGATAAACATCCGGTACACTATTCTGTAAGCCCAATTATTGGAAGATGGTGAAAGATAAGGATGGAAAGGAAGAAGATAAAACTTTCACATATATCCGTCCAGAAAGAAAGGTGCAGGTTAAGAGTATGAAGTTTTCAGACAGAAAGAATTAACTCTTAATTAGTACTGTTGTTTTCCTTTATACTCTAGAATTAGGCTATAGGGCCATTTTTGTTTCAGCTGGAGGTCATATGGATAAGGAAAAGATTCTGGAAAAGATGACGGATA
>JAEDOD010000143.1 GCA_016302165.1 Sphaerochaetaceae bacterium | reverse complement strand
ACAGATATGAAATCTGCAATAGGCTCTGCTGTGAATACTCCAATGGCCTTATTGCTGAAGAATAGGGGCACAATGTAGATAAGAGGTATGAGGAGTACAATCTTCCTTACCACAGCCACCGTCACACTGGAAAGGGCGCTACCGATTGAGACAAATGTCATCTGACAGGCTATCTGTATACCAAAGAGTATGGTGGATCCCATATATATCCTTAGGGCTGTAGATGCATAATCGATAAGGGAAGGATCCGGTGAGAAGATCCTTGCAAAGAAGGAAGGAAAAAGCTGGACCATAAGCCACAGAAAGGAGGAGAAGGAGACGCATGTAAGGAGGAGGCACTTAAAGCATTTCTTTACTCTATCAACATTTCCTGCTCCATAGTTATATGAGGAGATAGGCTGGGCCCCTTGGCTTATGCCTTGAAGAGGCAGCATTCCCATCTGCATTACGGAAGTACAGATGGTCATGGCTCCCACAGCAATATCTCCGCCGTATTTCAGAAGGGAGGAGTTGAAGCATACGCTTATAAGGCTTTCTGTGCTCTGCATGATGAAGGAGCTGGTTCCCAGGGCAATACAGGGAAGCACCACTGAAGGAGAGACTCCCATATTCTTCACTCTCAGCTTCAGTATGGTCTTCTTTCCTGAAAGGAAGAATACGCACCAGAGAGCCGATACTCCCTGGCTTAGTATGGTTGCCAAAGCCGCTCCCTTCACTCCCATGCCAAAGAGGAAGATGAATATTGGATCAAGAATAATGTTCAGCACAGCTCCTATGAGGACAGTAAGCATGCTGATTCTTGTCTTGCCCTGGGCTGTAATGAATGCATTGAGGCCAAGGGTCAGCTGGACACAGATGGTGCCACAGGCGTAGATGGACATATAGGAGGAAGCATAGCCTATGGTATTGTCGCTTGCTCCGAAAGCAAGAAGCATGGGCCTGTTCCATAAGAGGAGCACAAAGGTAAGAACCAGGGAAACAAGAATGAGAAGAGTGAAGCAGCCAGCCAGGATCCTCTCCCCTTCATCGTTGTCTCCACGGCCCATGGCGATGGAAGCCCTGGGAGCGCCCCCTGAGGATACAAGGGATGCAAAGGCTGAAACCACAAGAATGATGGGAAGGCATACTCCCACTCCAGTAAGGGCAAGACTTCCCTCCCCAGGAATATGTCCAAGGTATATGCGGTCTACAATGTTGTAGAGCATATTGATGACCTGGGCCACTACAGTTGGGACAGCAAGGCGGAAAAGAAGACTCCCGATGGGAGCCGTACCTAGTTCATTCTTATCTGAATCCATCTCTCAGATTCTCCTTAACAGCTCCTGCTACCGCAGAAGCCTTTATGTACACAATATAAGTATGGGCAAAATTGAGGTCAATTTTTGCCCATCAAAGAGAACATATCTGTTATCTGCTTCTTTGGAACAAGGGCAAAGCCTCTGTCTTCATCAGCAAGAATCGCCACCTGGCTTCCTTTGGATAGCTGGAAAACCTCGAGGGCCTTCTCTGGAAGCACTATAGAGCCGTCTTCCCTGATGGTGGCAAGACCGAAGAAATACTTACCCTTAGGAGCTACTCCCACTATCTTCTGGTCCTCTTCCACGTTGCCTACCAATGAATCTATGGTCACATCAAAGAGAGAAGCCAATCTCATAAGGGAGGAGCAGTCAGGCTCGCTCTCTCCTCTCTCCCACTTTGCCACTGTCTGACGGGACACGTTGATTCTTTCGCTTAAGGCTTCCTGTGTAAGACCGTTTCTCTTTCTCAGGAAGATTATGTTCTCTCCAACCATATGGAAACTTTAGCACAAAGACTCTTCAATCTACAACAAATAAAAGGACCTAGGAGCAGTCTATATGTTCTTGTCCCAGATTCAATTCTTCTTTCCCACAGGAATATCTGTCTTCACTCTGAAGGCATCCAGGAGAGCATCCAGATTCTCTTCCCGCAAGAAGCGGAATGCCTTCTCCCTTCCCTCAAAGCAGATTACAAGGTAGGAAAGGGAGCCATAGATCTTTCCTTCCTCAAAAAAGCCCTTACTTACGCAAAGTCTCTTGTAGACCCGATCTATGGAGGAAAGAGGGATATAGGCCCTTCTTCCTATTCCCAGGAAAGGAAGGAAGAGAGCCTTCTTTCCCAGCCCTGTCTCCTCGTAGTGGATGCAATTCTTTCTGTC
>JAEDOD010000050.1 GCA_016302165.1 Sphaerochaetaceae bacterium | reverse complement strand
GCCAGGAGGGAGGAGAGATTCTTCTCCTGAAAGGGAAAAGACAATCACGTATAATTATGAAATCCTCTCTACAGAGATACTAGGGATGGAAGATAAGAGCGGTGAATTCCTTCCTTGCAGTCAGAAGGCAAGCTAAGGAGAGCCGCTCTTGATTCGTCCATATGGTCATGATTCACAGAGTGGGAAGAACGTAAATATCCCTATGTTTCAGAGGAAGATATGTTGAGCTTCCCTCTCTAATCTTATGTTTTCTGTTTCTTTGGGAAATATCACAGTCACATGTCTGGGAAGAAGCGGAACCATAGAGTGGTTTGTCTGGTATTTGCATTCTTGAAAAGGAAAACTTAAGGAGAAGTAATACCTGACCTGGTTGCAAAGCTATTTTATATTGCCTAAAACTACAAAACTCATTGAAGAGTAAAGAAGCAAATGGGTAGGCCATAGATTCTCAAGACGGTGTGCCACTATCAAGGATCATGGAATATCAGGTTCCAGAAAGAGTCTACTCACATTACCTCTAATAGTAGAATTCATAGTTTTCCGTCTACGATTATTTCAAGGTATTGGGGTGAAAAAGAGGGGAGAGCTGTTTTCTCTCCCCCGTAAAATAAGGATAGCCAATATCAGGCGAACATTCTCCTGATTCCAGCCTCTTCCATGACACCTGAATACTGTCCCACCTTCTCTCCGTTCTTGAAGAATACAAGGTTTGGAATTGTCATGACGCCGAAGGTTGAGGCAAGACCCGGGTTCTGATCTACATTGCACTTGCAGATCTTGATTTCTCCCTCAAACTTTGGGTCCAGATTTTCAAGAATCTTTCCCTGGGCCCTGCAGGGACCGCACCAGTCTGCATAGAAATCGAGAAGCACAGGAATCTTTGATTCCAGGACTTCACTTTTAAAGCTATCTTCTGTGATGTGATAAATCATCCAATTATCCTCCATACAGTAAATATAATTATGGAATAAGGAAGTTGGCAACTACAGCAGAGCTGGTGCTATTCTCCAGAGGAAGGGTGAAGGATGATGAAACTATAAGTCCCTTGGACCATATGAAGTCCAACCTTTCCTCCACATCCCCATTTCTTCTTGTTACTCCGCTTTCTGTCTCTACGCTGAACCTGGTGACATCGTATGCATCCTGCCACTTCAGGTCTTCAAGGATATCGGAAATCATGAAGCTCTGGTCACGGCGATAACTGTAGGCGCTCCAGTCGCTCCAGTCGGTGGATGATGGTGAGTAGGATGAAAGGAAGAAGATCTTCTCCGTGTTTCCTCCCTGACTTACGTATCCAACTATATCCTCAATGTCCCTGTCCTCCAGGTTTTCCACCAGTGTCAGCACTTCCTCTGTATCTCCTCCTTCTGGAAGAAGGGGCTTCTGGTCCATTACAAGGATATCCACTTTCCTGTTTTCGTTTAATGTAAGGCTCATGCGGTCAGAAGATATGACAGAAGGCACAGAGGAACGGAAAATGACCGTTCCGCCCTCCATTGTGACAGCATCAAGACCAAGGAGAGAAGCGAAATTGGTCTGGTTCTCCAGGCTTCCTGTCAGGGCTGCAATATGGAAGGGCAGGTCGGAAATGGAAGCGTAGATGGAAGAAAGAGTCTCCTGTGTCAGCTTCTCTTCTCCCAGTGGAATGAGAACCACGCATAGATTGTCTGAAATATCGGCGTTAGCGTTCTTCACAGGGTTGAAGAAGAAGGGATAGGTAAGGTCTGCCAGAAGGGATGGGTAATAGTTTACAGCTTTCGCCCTTTCCTCTCTCGCCTTTTCCTCTTCAATCATCCTGATTCTTTCCTCTTCCTTTTCCTCTGCTTCCTTTATCTCGCTGTAGCGGGTGGAAATGGAGACAGGCTCCGGATATTGGATTTTATTCCTTGCTTCAGAAATGGTGTAGGAAGCGCAGGAGACTAGAAGAAAGGAGATTAGAAGGGGTAGAAGGCGCTTCATATCTTGAGAATCTCTCCATATTTGGCCATTTCACCCTCTTCATACTTTTCCTTGGAAGGGAAGACGAAGGTCTTTCCGTCTCCGCTGAACCTGGGAATCACATGGATATGGAGGTGTGGTACTTCCTGTCCTGAGGCAGGACCGTTATTGATCATTATATTTGTGCCGTCAGCCTTGAGAACCTCCCTCATCTTGCCATCCACCTTCTTGGCCACATTGATCATGTGGTGGAGGGTGGCGTCTTCAATTTCGGTGAATGTAGGCTTGCATTCCTTGGAAATTACAAGGGCGTGGCCCTTGTTTACAGGGCTCAGGTCAAGGATGACGAAGCATAGCTCGTCCTCATAAATCTTCACGGATGGAATGACTCCATCCCTAATCATTTCAAATACAGTTGCCATACTTGGATTCTATCACGCTGTGGACTCAATGGGAAAGGGAAAGTGTCCAAAAAGAGGAGCAGTATGTAAAAATGGAGAAGTAATGTATGTGTTAATTCACGTTTGATGAACAAAATACTTGAACAAAAACATCAAAATCCATAATATTCAGAAGGTCTAGATTTTAAGAACATAAATTGAAGCGGAATACCCCGCTGGAAACTATTTTAAGAGGTAAAGAGAACAAATGATCCACGATCTTCTTGGAATGAGAAACATCGGTATCAGTGCCCACATTGACTCCGGTAAGACAACACTGTCAGAACGTATCCTCTATTATTGCAACAAGATTCATGCAATTCACGAAGTCCGCGGAAAGGACGGCGTCGGTGCAACCATGGACTCCATGGAGCTGGAGAGGGAGAGAGGAATAACCATCGCCTCCGCAGCTACAAACGTCATGTGGAAGGGACACGAGATCAACGTCATCGATACTCCCGGTCACGTCGACTTCACAATCGAGGTCGAAAGATCACTGAGAGTTCTGGATGGAGCCATCCTGGTGCTCTGCTCCGTAGGTGGAGTACAGTCACAGTCAATCACAGTTGACCGCCAGATGAAGAGATACCACGTTCCACGTATCGCTTTCGTAAACAAGTGCGACAGAACAGGTGCAAATCCATATAAGGTAAAGGACCAGCTTATTGAGAAGCTTGGCCTTAACGCTGTCATGATGGAAATCCCAATCGGTCTTGAAGATAAGCTTGAGGGTGTAGTTGACCTGGTCAACATGAAGGCCCTCTACTTCGATGCAGGTCCAAGCGGCGACGGCGTCAGAGAGGAAGAGATTCCTGCTCACCTTCTCGATGAAGCCAACGAGAAGAGGGAAGAGCTCCTTGATGCTGTATCAATGTGCTCCGGTAACGAAGCCCTCATGGAAGCTATGCTTGAGGAGAGCGTCACTGTAGAGATGCTGAAGGAATGCATCAGAAGAGCAACAATCAACCTTGAGCTCTGCCCAGTCTTCATGGGTTCCGCCTATAAGAACAAGGGTATCCAGCCACTTCTGGACGGTGTCATCGACTATCTTCCAAACCCAACAGATGTTGAGAACAAGGCTCTTGACCTGGACAACGGAGAGAAGGAAGTCGTTCTGGAGTCCAAGGAAGACGCAAAGCCTGTTATCCTTGCATTCAAGCTTGAGGATGGTCAGTACGGCCAGCTTACATACATCCGTGTATATCAGGGAAGAATCAAGAAGGGTGATACTCTCTATAACACAAGAAGCAGAAAGAAGTTCCTTGTGGGAAGACTTGTAAAGATGCATGCTTCCACCATGGAGGATATCAGCGAGTGTGGATGTGGTGAGATTGCAGCTCTCTTCGGCATCGACTGTGCCAGCGGAGACACATTCTGTGATCCATCGCTCAACTACTCCATGACAAGTATGTACGTACCAAACCCTGTCATCTCCCTTGCCATCACTCCTGTTGACAAGAAGGCTGCTGACAACATGGCTAAGGCTCTCAACAGATTCACAAAGGAAGACCCAACCTTCCAGACATATGTTGACCCAGAGTCCAACCAGACAATCATCAAGGGTATGGGAGAGCTTCACCTTGACGTCTACATCGAGAGAATGAAGAGAGAGTACAAGGCTGAGGTTACAATTGGACAGCCTGAGGTTGCCTACAGAGAAGCAATCAGCCAGAGGGCAGAGTTCAACTATACCCACAAGAAGCAGACAGGTGGTTCCGGTCAGTATGCACGTGTTGCAGGATATATCGAGCCTACAGTCAGCGAGAATCCTGATGAACCAGCTCCAGACTACGTATTTGTGGACGAAGTAAAGGGTGGTGCCATTCCTACAGAGTACATCCCTTCCTGTGACAAGGGCTTCCAGACAGCAGTTAAGAAGGGCTCACAGCTTGGCTTCCCTGTAATCGGCGTCAAGGTCTGTGTAAACGATGGTGCATGGCATCCTGTCGACTCTTCAGATATGGCATTCCAGACAGCTGCCCTCAACGCTTTCAGAGAAGCATATGAGAAGGCTAAGCCTGTAATTCTCGAGCCTATCATGAAGGTTGAAGTTGAAGGTCCAAGCGAGTTCCAGGGAAATATCTTCGGTTCCATCAACCAGCGCAGAGGTATGATCATCTCTTCCACAGAAGACAACAACCAGTGCACAGTCATTGCTGAAGTACCTCTTGCAGAGATGTTCGGTTACTCCACTGTCCTCAGATCCCTTACCCAGGGTAAGGCTGAGTTCACCATGGAAGTTGCCAAGTATGGCAAGGTTCCAATGGGTGTGGCAGAAGAACTGAAGAAGAAGTACGAAGAAAAGAAGAAGAACCAGAAATAATTCATTTTCCACACACGGCCTAGGCTGTGTGTGGTAGAATTGGATTATCCGGAGGAACACTACATGGATTTAAAGCAGCTTAACAGCGTAAGCCCACTGAGGGTTTTCGAGAACTCTATAAATGGCGGACTTGGCAAGGGCAATCTTGGAGTAATCGTATCCAAGAAGGGTGTCGGAAAGACAGCATGCCTTGTCCACATCGCAACAGACAAGCTTTTTAAGGGTGAGCACGTCATTCACGTTTCCTTCTCCGGCAACGTGGAGCATGTGATCAACTGGTATAAGGAAGTATATAGGGAAATCGTTGAGAACAACTCCCTTGACGATGCAAATGAAGTCTACGAGCAGATCCTCTCCAACAGAGTTGTCATGAACTTCTCCCAGGAGCAGGTTTCCATCGAGAAGGTCCTTTCCTCTCTGGAAGCTCTCATCAGCCATGGCGCCTTCAGCGCTGACGCTGTGCTCTTCGACGGCTTCAAGCTCACCATCGCCAGCGAGGATGACATTGCAAAGATCAAGGAATTCGCAAAGAAGATGAATATCGAGGTATGGTTCGCTGTATCTCCTGTTCGTCCTGATGTTGTCTTTGACGAGTATGGCGTACCAAACACTCTCGAGAAGTACTTCCCACTTATCGACGTCCTGGTTGCCCTGAAGTTTGACGACAAGGCAGACAAGGTCAACATGACAGTGGTAAGAGCCCATGGCGAGAATGTACCAAAGCCGGCAAAGGTTGCCCTGAACCCTAAGACAATGCTTATTGCTGAGCATAACTAAGTCTTCAAAGACAGAATAAAGCCCTCGGTTATCGAGGGTTTTTATTTTGCCTATATGTAGTTAAACATATTGTGTCACTTTACTAGCACCACCACTTCAGCCTTTACAGCCTCTCCCTTTCCAAGGCTGTCCAGCCCCTCGTTTGTCTTGGCCTTTACGCTGATTCTGTCTACAGGAAGAGAGAGAAGTGTGCTGAGGCTTTCCCGGATTGCTGCTGTATAGGGCTTGAGTCGGAAGCCTTCAAGTGTTATGACAGCGTCTATGTTTATGATTTCCGCCTCCAGTATGGAAAGCACTGTGGCAAGTAGCTCCTTGGAGTCCCTGTCCTTCCATTTCTTATCTTCAGGAGGAAAGAGGCATCCGATGTCGCCTTTGGCGGCTGCGCCAAGTAAGGCATCGATTAAAGCATGAAGGAGAACGTCTCCATCAGAGTGTGCTTCTTCTCCCTTGGAGTGGGGCAGGGCAATTCCTCCCATCATGAGAGGGCGATTTTCAACAAGGCGATGTATGTCGTTACCGAAACCGATTCTCATATCTCTTTCCTTCTTCAGGTCACTTTTCCAGGTTATCTTTATGTTCTCTTCATTTCCTTCCACAGCCTTCACCCTTCCTCCCCGGGAGAGAAAGAGGGAAGCGTCATCGTCATAGCTTTCGCTTTCGCTGAGGGAAGCGTAGGCGGAAATGAGAGTGTCTCTTGAGAAGACCTGAGGTGTCTGGACTCTTAATAGGCCACTACGGTCCACACTTTCGATGATTTCACCCTCCGCACTGCATCTTTTCACGGCATCAGGGAACTTCAAGGCTGGAACGGCCCCTCCTGTCACTTCAGCGGCAGAGAGACATCTTTCAATGGTAGCTACGGAAACGAAGGGCCTTGCTCCATCGTGGACTGCAATAAGTGAGTAGTCTGAGAAGGAAGAAAGGAAGGAGACTCCATTCTTCACGGAAAGGGTCCTGGTCTCTCCTCCCTCCACAAGGGAGAGTGGTATGTGATTACTCACTTTTCCAAGAGCTCTGACCATCTCTTCCCTCTGGCCTTTTGGGTAGGTGACCACCACTCTTTTCAGATAGGGAAGGGAAAGGAACGGGCGAAGGGAGCGCCTGATTATGGTCTCACCTTCAATTTCAATGTATTCCTTCTTTCCTCCGCCAAAGCGTGTGCTCTGGCCTCCAGCTGTCAATATAAGTGCAAAATCTCTAGACATTCTCCAATCTGGAAAAAACTATCTTCCTCATCTCCCTGTTGTCTTTACCCAATACTATACATGCTTCTTCAAGAAGAAGGGAGAGAGCAGATTCATATATTTTCTTTTCCATGGCAGGAAGGGCCTTTACCTTGGAGCGTCTATAGAGACAGTTGACCACCTTGGCTACGCTGTCGAGAGTCCCTGTCTTCATAAGGCTTTTATTTTCGTTGAGCCTCTGCTTCCAGTCTTCCCTTACAGGAAGGGATGAGTCTGAAAGGATGGTAAGAGCCTTCTCTACAGTATCCTTGGAGGAAAGGTGTCTCAGTCCCAGCTCCTCAGCGTTTGTAAGTGGCACAAGGACCGCAGAATCATCTTCATTTGAGTGGAGACGAAGGTATTCAAGACCATTCATCTCTTCCATTCCCTCTACTGTACATAGGCCGTAGGTACGGTAGATAGCCAGCTCCCCAACATCAAAGTTTTTAGATAATTCTGTATATGTCATATATTTATGTTTATCAGAAAAGAAAAATTTAGTCAAAAGAGCATAAGGACCGAATTTTCCTCAAAAGCCTCTTTTCTGTTCCCTTAAAGCACTGGGAAAGGTTATAATAGAGGCATGAAACATAGAGAAAGAAAGACAGGTGTCCTCATGCATATCACCTCCCTTCCATCCCAGTATGGAGTAGGTGACCTTGGGGATGAAGCATACAGATTCGTAGACTCCATCAGCGACAACGGCATTTCATTGTGGCAGATTCTGCCCACAGGTCCCACAGGCTTTGGAGACAGCCCCTATGCAGCCCGCTCCGCCTTTGCAGGAAATGAGCTATTCATTTCTCCAAAGGCATTGTATCTTGCAGGATGGCTGGAAGTGGAGGATGTGCTTCAGAAGGCTCCGCCTTCAGAGAGAGTGGACTATGGGGAAGCAAGAAAGATGAAGATGCCTCTTCTCTTTAAGGCTGCAACAAATTTCCTCTCTTCAGCTTCTGAGGAGGAGATGGCTTCCTTCAAAGCCTTCAGAAAGGAAGAAGGCTGGTGGCTTGAGTCTTATGCCCTTTTCCAGGCACTTTGCGCCAAGTACAACGATTCAAGATGGTTCCTGACCTGGCCCAAGGAACTTAGGATCAGGGAGGAGAAGGCCATAAAGAAGGCTGAGAAGGAGCAGAAGACCCTTATGGATATCTACTGTGTCCTTCAGTACTTCTTCTATACCCAGTGGGACAAGCTGAAGAAGTATGCAAACGAAAAGGGCGTGGAGATTGTGGGAGATATTCCAATCTTCGTTGCTTCAGACAGCGTGGATGCATGGACCAATACAGAGCTTCTCCAGTTTGATGAAAACTGTGTCCAGACAGCTTCAGCAGGAGTCCCCCCAGATGCTTTCTCTGCCACAGGTCAGCTTTGGGGAAATCCTCTCTACGATTGGGACAGGATGGAGAAGGATGGATACGCCTGGTGGATCAAGAGGATCAAGGCCAGCTTCCGTCTCTCCGACGTAATCAGAATCGACCACTTCAGAGGCTTCGAAGCCTATTGGCGTGTTCCTCAGGGTGAGGAGACAGCCATTAATGGAGAGTGGATTAAGGGGCCTGGACAGAAGTTCTTCGATAGAGTAAAGAAGGAGCTGGGTCCATCCCTTCCGATCATTGCTGAAGATCTGGGAGTGATAACGGAAGAAGTCGAGGCTCTCAGGGATGACAATGGCCTGCCGGGAATGAAGATCCTCCAGTTTGCCTTCGGCTTCAACGAAAATGGGGATTTCGATACCACCAACGAGTATCTGATCCACAATATTGGTGAAGTCAGCGTGGCATACACAGGAACCCACGATAACAACACCACCGTAGGCTGGTACAGAAGCCTTGACGACAGAACCAAGGATATTGTCAGGAGATACTTCGAGTGCAGCGACGAGGAAGTGCTGTGGAAGATGATCAGGGCCCTTCTCATGAGTAATGCAATGTGGGTGATCATTCCAATGCAGGATATTCTGGGTCTTGGGGAGGAGGCAAGGATGAATGTGCCTTCAACCTGCGGCACCTCAAACTGGTCCTGGAAGATGAGAGCGGAAGATATCACTTCCCCTTCCTTCGGTGGAATCAAGTACTACTCATCACTTTACGGAAGGAGCGGCAGTTGAATATCGTCCTTCTTGAGAAAGATGAAAGAACCCTCTCCCGGGGAGACGAAAGGTTCCAGCACATAAGAAAGGTCCTCCACAAAGGAGTGGGGGACTCTTTCCATTGTGGAATTGTCAACTCCTTTGAAGGAAATGCAAGGATAGTTTCTCTAAGCGACGAAGAAATGGAACTGGAGTTCACTCCCTCCTTCGATTCCTCAGCCCTATATCCTTTGACAGTCATAGTGGCCCAGGTCAGGCCCATCTGCATGAAGCGTATTCTCAGGGAGGCGGTATCCATGGGAGTGGAGAAGCTGATTCTCCCGATCTCTGACCTGGGAGAGAAAAGCTACTCCTCCTCTTCCCTCTATAGGGACGGTGAGTATAGGTCCATTCTCCTTGACGGAGCCGCCCAAAGCGGAAAGACAGGTGTCAGTGAATGCATCCTCACTGAAGGTGTGGAGAAGGCCATAGAGGAGGCGGGAGAAGGAGAGAAGCTTCTGATGGACAATGTGATTGGAGCAGTCAATCTCTCCTCCCTTTCTCTTCAGGGTAAAAGGGTAATTCTCGCCATCGGTCCAGAGCGGGGCTGGTCGGAAAGGGAGAGAGGGATCTTCCTTTCTTCAGGCTTCTCTCCTGTGCTTCTTGGAAGTAGGATTCTTAGAACAGAGACTGCTGCAGTTGCCGGCCCTGCTGTGGCCCTTACAAGGATGGCCCTTATATGAAGGAAGAAAAGACACTGGAGCTAATTTGGAGCCGAAGGAGCATAAGGGACTTTGAGAGAAGGGAAATCGACAAGGAGACTGTAGACACTCTCAAGGCCATGACCCTCCGTGCTCCCAGCGCCGGGAATATGGAGATGTATACCATAATCGAGGTGGAGGACAAGGAGAAGAAAAGGGCTCTCTCTGAAATCTGCGACGGCCAGAAGATGATTGAGAATGCCCCGCTGGTCTGGATCTTCCTAAGCGATATGGAGAAGTGGGAGAGATACTTCATTCTTTCAAAGAGTCCGGAGAAGTTCTCCATCCCCCTTCCTCAGCTGGGACTGGGAGATATGCTTCTTTCCTTCGAGGACGCTGTAATTGCAGCCCAGAACAGCGTAATAGCCGCTGAAGCTCTGGGCCTTGGATCCTGCTATATCGGAGACGTGCTGGAAAATGGGGAGAAGCTTATTTCCCTTCTTTCTCTGCCGCCTCATGTGATTCCTGCAGCCATGGTCATATTCGGGTACCCTAAAAGTAAAGATAGGCACCAGTCCACTCCCAGGCCTAACATCTCTTCCACAGTTTTCATGAAGGATGGATATAGGGAGAGGAGCCTGGAAGAATTGGAGGATGAGTACTCCGGCCACAGAAAATACAACGAAGAACACAATAGGGTTCCTCTCTGCGGAAAGGGAAGTGTGGCTGACGAATACTACAGCCGTAAATACACTTCCGCCTTCATGGCTGAGATGAACCGCTCCGCCTTGATGTATGTAAGGCGATACCTGGGAAGGGAAGAGGGAAAATAGTTTTCCTGTTATAAGTATTTAAAACTTTTTCTTATTCACCTATTACTTTTTCTTTTGTTTTTCCACGCTCGTGATACAATTACACCACAAAAGGAGTTTCATTGGTTTTTCCCACAATTTCCTTGTGGGACTTTCGCCCTTAGCCGTGCATTTTTTAAGGAGGAAATCTATGGCTAAAAAGAAGCTTGGGGACATGTCCCTGGCAATCCAGATATTCATCGCTCTGGTACTTGCAATAATCGTCGGCCTGATTCTTGGAGAAAAGGGAGCAGCTTTCGCTTCCTCCTATATCAAGCCCTTCGGAACAATCTTCCTGAACCTTATCAAGTTCATCGTATGTCCAATTGTACTGTTCTCCATCATGAGTGGAATCGTGTCCATGAGAGATGTGAAGAAGGTGGGATCCATCGGTCTCAAGACGGTTGTGTTCTATCTCTGCACCACAGCAATTGCCATCATCATCGGTCTTGGAGTAGCTTCCCTGGCCAAGGGCCTTTTCCCGATGATTGCAACCACTGACCTTACCTATAGTGCAAAAGCCAGCACTTCCTTCATGGATACCATAGTGGGAATCTTCCCATCCAACTTCCTTGCACCTCTCCTGAACGCCAACATGCTTCAGATCATCGTCATGGCAATCCTTATCGGCTTTGCAATTGTAGTTATCGGCGAAAAGAGGGACATCAAGGTTGTTGAAGGCTTTTTGGACCTGAATGAAATCTTCCTGAAGTGTATGGAGATGATCCTGAAGCTTTCCCCAATCGGTGTCTTCTGTCTTCTTTGTCCGGTAATTGCACAGAACGGAAGCCAGATCATCGGATCTTTGGCCATGGTTCTTCTTGTTGCATATATCTGCTACATCCTCCACGCTGTACTGGTATACTCAGTATCAGTATTCACCATGGGTGGAGTAAGTCCAATAAAGTTCTTCAAGGGCATGATGCCTGCAATCATGTTCGCCTTCTCATCAGCTTCTTCTGTAGGAACTCTTCCTATCAACATGAAGTGTGTGGATGAGCTTGGAGCAGACAAGGAGATCTCATCCTTTGTCCTTCCTCTTGGCGCAACAATCAACATGGACGGAACAGCAATCTACCAGGGAGTATGCGCTGTATTCATCGCAGCCTGCTATGGCATCAACCTTACTCTTCCTCAGATGCTGACAATCGTCCTTACAGCTACCCTTGCATCCATCGGAACCGCCGGTGTTCCAGGAGCCGGTATGGTCATGCTGGCCATGGTCCTCACCTCCGTAGGTCTTCCTGTGGACGGTATCGCTCTGGTGGCAGGAGTGGACAGAATCTTCGATATGGGAAGAACAACTGTAAATATCACTGGTGACGCAGCCTGTGCAATCGTAGTATCCAACATTGAGAGAAAGAAGCTGTTGAAGAAATAGAACCAGTCTCTTCTGTCTAGGGCCGTTCCATTGGAGCGGCCTATTCTTTATCTCCCCAGATCTTTCTGAGATAGTTCTTCTTCATATCCATTTCAAACTCTTTGTCTGAAGAGTATTCCCTTTCCAGTACAGGCTTCCATAGTGAGGGATCCTCCATGCAGAGATAGAAGAAGACACCTTTCCTGTATTCCTCCGGAAATGAGGCGTAGATGTGACGGAACATCTTCTCTTTCTTGTCCAAAGGATAGGAATACTTCCCGGCAGCTTCCGTCAGCTCCATCTGCAGGACCTTGCTTTCCTGGCCCATTTCCCTCAGTCTCTTTATTACAGCCTTGGTGAATGTAAGGGTTCCGATTCCAATCATGCATATTTCTTCCGGACGGAAGGAGGAAACGATGGCCTCAACAACTTCCCCATATTCCTTCTCCCAGCCCTTGAAGTAGAACATGGGATGGATATGGAAGCCCACCAGGTTTCCGTTGTCCCTTGCCTTTTGGGCCATCCTCAGCCTCTCGGATAGGGATGCTGTAAAGTGCTCCTCCTTCTCTATGATGGTGGGAGCGTTCAATGACCAGGTGAAGACCATGTTCCTTGGCCAGGGACGGTTGAATACATCCCGCCCAGCCTTGCTCTTCATTTCCAGCACTATATTTGGGTGCTTCTCTGCAAATGTGGCCAAGGCAGAAAGGGTGCCATAGTCGTCTCCAAGAAGGAGGGAATCAGAAGCCTGGCCTGTGCCTATGTGCCACACATCGTCTCCTATTTCCATAGCTTCAAGCTT
>JAEDOD010000049.1 GCA_016302165.1 Sphaerochaetaceae bacterium | reverse complement strand
TGGGGCTTTTGTGGGGATGAAGTATTGTAGTACAATGGAAGAGGAGGCTTTATGGATAGAGAAGAAAGGAGAGACAGGGTCCTCTATCTCTTCAGGAAGGGAGCCAGGGTAATAGCCTTGGACGGCAGGGCCGCTTCAGGTAAGAGCACCCTTTCGGAGGACGTAAGGAAAGTGATGGACGTGGATATCGTCCACATGGATGATTTCTTCCTTCCCAAGGAGCTTAGGACTCCGGAGCGCTTTCTTGAGCCGGGAGGCAATGTGCATTATGAAAGATTCATCTCTGAAGTCATTGAGCCTCTTTCCCTGGGGTTGCCATTTTCCTACAGAGTCTTCTCCTGCTCCACCATGGATTATGGTGCTTCTGTACATATAGATGGAAGAAAGCCTGTAATTGTGGAAGGCTCCTATGCCCTCCACTATAAAATGCCCAAGTACTGGGACCATTCCTTCTTCCTTGATGTGGATAGGGAGGAGCAGATAACGAGACTGGAAAAAAGGTGCCCTGAGAAGCTGGAAGCCTTCAGGACCCGATGGATTCCCTTGGAGGAGGCATATATCGCCGCCACATCTGTGCTGGAAAGGGCTGACGAAATAGTCTGAAGGCCTGGACTATCAAGAGAAGAGAAAAAGAAATATCATAGACAAAAAAGGAATAGACCATATGGATGAAATATTGGAAATAGTAAAGATTGGCGACGATGTGTTGAGAGAGAAGTGTACTCCTGTAAAGGAGTTCGATTCCGCATTCAAGATGCTTACCTCCGCCATGCTTGATGAGCTTCTTGAGGCTGATGGAGTCGGGCTTGCCGCTCCCCAGGTAGGTATTCCCCAGCGTTTCTTTGTTGTGGATATCAGGGACGGAAAGAAATATGTCTTTGCAAACCCTGAAATCATTGAGACCAGCATTGAGGAAGGCCCATATGAAGAAGGTTGCCTTTCAATTCCTGGGGTGTACCATGAAGTAATTAGACCCTTGAAGGTGAAGGTCCAGGCCAGGGACGAGAATGGAAAGCTCTTCAATCTCTCGGCTGATGGACTTCTTGCCAGGGTCATCCAGCATGAGTATGACCATCTGGAAGGAAAGCTTTTCGTGGACCGTCTGGATAAGGAAGAGAAGGAAAAGGTCCTTAAGGCCTATGAAAAGAGGCAGAAGAGAGGCGGAAGGAGAAAATGAAGATTCTCTATGCTGCAACAGATACCATTGCAGTACCTCTTCTGGAGGCTCTAGCTTCCAGAAATCTGGTAAGGGCTGTGTTTACAGCGCCTGATGCTCCCGGTAAGAGAGGAAAGACACTTCTTCCCACTCCTATAAAGGCAAAGGCCCTGGAATTGGGTCTTGAAGTATATACGCCCCAGCATCTCAGGACAGAAGAGAGAAAACTTGTCAGACAGTTGGGAGCGGATGTGCTTCTGTCCTTCTGCTATGGAAAGATCTTCGGTCCAAAGTTCCTTTCCCTTTTCAAGGAAACTTTCAACGTCCATCCCTCCCTTCTTCCTAAATACAGGGGATGCTCCCCTATCTTTGGAGCAATCTGTAATGGTGATTCCTCCACAGCAATCTCTGTCCAGAGAATTGCTGAAGGAATCGACGAAGGGGATATCTATTCCACACTGTCCTTGGACCTGGATGGAACCGAGACAGTGGAAAGCCTGGAAAACAGGGTGGCCAATTTGGCTCCTCAGCTGGTTCTTGATACCCTAAATAATCTGGATTCCATCTCCCCCAGGCCTCAGGAAGGGGAGGCGACATACACAGGCTTCATAAGTAAGGATGAATCGGTTGTTGACTGGAATAAAAGCGCCAGGGAACTTCATTGCTTTGTGCGTGCAATGTATCCATGGCCTAAGGCCCAGACCCACTTCAATGGGGAAAGGCTTCTGATTACAGGAGTCTATGGTTCAGCTTTCGACAGCTTTGAGAAATCCCAGGAGGCGCCGGGAACTGTAGTGGCTCTGGTGAAGGGCAAGGGACTGAAGGTGGCCACAGGTGACGGATACCTATATGTAACCAGGGTCCTTCCTGCCATGAAGAAGGAAATGGATGCCGCCTCCTTCGTCAATGGTGCCAGAACCATTATCGGGGCGGTGCTCAATTGAAATACCAGAGGTGGAACAACTACAGGAAATATCTGTTGGATAAATATGGAACCTCCCTCTACAGAATCGGAGTGGATGGAGGCTTCAGCTGTCCCAACAGGACTCAGGAAAGGCATGGAGGCTGCACCTTCTGTGACGGAACGGGAAGCGTTGCTGTGTATCAGCGAACCAGCGAAAGCGGCTTCAGACATGACTCCTCCTTTGAAAAGGAGGTTTCTGAAGAGATCCTTCTCCGGTTCCAGAGCATTGAGAACCAGATCTCAAAAGGCCTTGAGTTTGTGAAGAGGAGATATAAGGCTTCCCTTTTCGCCCTCTATTTCCAGTCCTGGACCAACACCTACGACACTGTGGAGAATCTGAAGAAAATCTACGACAAGGCTCTTTCCTGTGGAGACTTCAGGGAATTCATAGTCTCCACCAGGCCCGATGAGGTGGGCCCGGATGTGGTGGAGCTTCTTTCATCCTACATGAATGAAGAGAGGGAGGTCTGGGTGGAGCTGGGCCTTCAGAGCGCCAACAACGAGACGCTGGCGAGAATCAACAGAGGACACACTGTGGAGGATTACATTGATGCTGCAACAAGGCTCCACGAAAGGAATCTGAAGGTTTGCACCCATG
The DNA here is from genome assembly GCA_016302165.1 of Sphaerochaetaceae bacterium. Taxonomy (GTDB): domain Bacteria; phylum Spirochaetota; class Spirochaetia; order Sphaerochaetales; family Sphaerochaetaceae; genus Ornithospirochaeta. The sequence goes on along the minus strand of JAEDOD010000049.1, from coordinate 9,937 downwards.
TGATCATAGGTCTTCCTGGAGAGACCAGGAAGGATTATGAAAGGACAGCGGAAGTGCTGAACGAATGTGGGAGTGATGCTGTAAAGATCCATAACCTTCACATTCCAGGAGGAACAAGGATGGCTGAGGATTATCTTTCGGGAGAGATTGCAGCCTTCTCCACTGAGCGGTATATCAGGGAGACGGAAAACTTTCTCCGTCGCCTTAATCCCAATATGGTGGTGGAGAGACTTTTGTGTGAAACACCATCCCACCGTCTTATGGCTCCACGGCATTTTCTGGATAAATCACAGTTCCTTACAGCTCTCGAAGAGAGAATGATTCTTTGTGATACAAGGCAGGGAGATCTATATGAAGGCTGAAGATATCATAGTCGATGCACTTATTGCTGCATCCAGGACCCTTGGAGAGGAGACAGAAAAGCTATTGAGGGAGAAGGGAAGGGAAGAGGAAGGAAACGGAAAAGTGGTGATGGATGCCATTTTGTCTAATCTGGATTATGCCCGGTCCCTTTCAATTCCCCTTTGCCAGGACACAGGAATGCTCTGGTGCTGGATTGAAGTGGGGACTGAAGCCAGATTTGATATGGCAAAGCTGGACAAAATGCTTGACCGGTCTGCAAAAAAGGCCTTCAGGAAGGGACTTTTCCGCACCTCTGTAGTCTCTGATGTGATGGGGGAAAGGAAGAATACTGGAAACAACATGCCCATAATAAAGAACTATTCTCTTACCGATGGCAGCGACATAGTGCTCCACTTCCTTCTCAAGGGCTTCGGAAGCGAAAACTGCTCCGGAGTAAGGATGCTGAATCCTACAGCAGGAAGGGAAGGAGTTGTGGAGGCTGTACTTGATGTCATGGCCAAGGCTGGAGCCAAGCCTTGCCCTCCGGTATTCCTTGGCGTAGGCGTGGGCGGAACCATGGATAAGGCAGCCCTCATCAGCAAGGAAGCCTTCTTCATCAGACGTAAGGAAAGCTCCCTGGAGAAGGAAATCAGGGAAAGGATCAATGCCCAGGGCTCCGGACCGGGAGGACTGGGAGGCAGGAATACTTGCATGAGAGTCTACCTGAAGGAGGAGTGCACGCATATTGCAGGCCTACCTGTGGCTGTTACCGTAAACTGTTGGGCTGAAAGAAAGACAGAAGTTGTTCTGAAGGGAGGATATGATGGAGAAGACGCTGATTCTGCCCAGTAATGACTGGAGTGATATTTTCCCTGGAGATAAGGTGAATCTTACAGGAAAGCTATATGTGGGCAGGGACCAGGTCCATAGAATTCTTACAGAAGAGCTGAAGAAGGGAACTCTTCCGCCCTTTTCCTTTGAAGGCAACGCCATCTACTACATGGGGCCTTCTCCTGCAAGGGAAGGATGCGCCATTGGCTCTGCCGGTCCCACCACCAGCAGAAGAATGGATCCCTTTTCTCCATATCTCCTTTCCAAGGGACTGAAGATAATGGTTGGAAAGGGACCGAGAGGCGAAGAGGTGGTGAAGGCCATAAAGGATTTCGGAGGCCTATATCTCCAGGCTTTCGGCGGCTGCGGGGCCCTGTATTCCTCAAGAATCCTATCCTCCCGCATAGTGGCCTATCCATTTCTGGGACCTGAAGCTCTTCTGGAGCTGGAAGTCAAGGATTTTCCCACCGTCTGCATCATCGACAGCAGAGGAGATGTCTACTCGCCAAGGGATTTGATGAGAGACACCATTTCCTCGTAGCTGGATACTGACCAGGTAGCCTTATCTGAGACTTTTCCCTCTGGAGAGAAGTAGATGCTTCTGATGCCGCTGTCGTAGGCTCCCTTTATATCGCTTTTCTCGCTGTCTCCTATGACAATGCATTCATCCTTGGTCTTGCCTATGGTGGAGAGGACTATGGAGAAGAACTCCTTTTTGGGCTTCTGCACTCCAATCTCCTGGCTTATGAATATATGAGTGAAGTATTTTTCGCTGTCTGTATCCCTTAGCCTTCCTCTCTGGACCTTGGCAATTCCATTGGTTATGAGGGCCTTCGGGTAGGAAGAGAGGCTTTCCAGCATTTCTCTTGCTCCCTTAAGGAGGATCCCATTTTCTGAGAGATAGGTGGCATAGGCTTCTGCAGCCCTGGATGCATCCAGGTCCTTTCTTCCCAGATTCTGGAAGAAAAGTGACATCCTCTTCTCTTCCAGCTCCTCCAGGGTGATGATTCCCTTTTCGAAGGCATCCCAACACCAGAGGTTACCTGTCATGTAGGCATCCTTGGTCTCCTGTGTGTCTGGAAGACCCAGGGAAGAGAAGAGAAGGGAAAGGGAGATGCGCTCCGTTTCATTGAAATCCCATATGGTCTGGTCTGCGTCAAATAGAAGATACATGTTTAGACAATAGCAGAAGTGAAGGAAAGAAGGGAGTATCGGGTGGACTTTTTCTCAAGAAGAGATGAAATTAGAAGTAAGGTGAATAATATGAAGAAAGCCATATACTACTTTATTTCAGGAACCCTTCTGGTCATTTTCGGCCTCATGGTAATAATCTGTCCCTCTGCCATGGTGAATGTGGCGGCTACACTCTTTTCTGCTGTACTTCTTGTCAGGGGAATGAGGACTCTCATCAATACCCTGCGCTTTGATAAGGTTGCAGAAAAGGTCATTGTAAATGGAGTGGAGATTAATCTGGATTCCAGACGTAAGGTCAGGACCACAATGCTTATCAATGCTCTTCTTTCAGCTGTTCTGGGTCTGGTGGCCTTTGTTGCCTCTCTAGTGGCTCTCTTGAAGGGCAGCTCAGGAATAATGAAGATAATGGTGTATGTAGTTGCATCAGGATTCCTTCTTTCAGCCTTGGCCGGGTTTGTGGAGAACAGAAGAATGAGGGAATGGGAAGGAATGGCAGGAGAAATCGGTGAGAAGTCACTATTTCTCCTGGTTGTGGCCCTGATCCTCTTTGTCTTCCCGTCTTTGATAGGAAATGTGTTCATGAATATCCTTGGAGCCTTGATTACAGCCTTCGGTGCCATCTTCTTTGCCTGGGGCGTGTACCTGGTGAAGGCCCAGAGAGCCGTAGCAGGAAAAAAGGCTGAGGATGCGGTCTGGAAGGAGAAGGAAAGCTGAGCCTTTATTGACACTGGTGCATAAAGTAAAGAAAACTATAGAGTATCTGACTACTAATTCGGCGGAGATTAAGGATGACAATCGATTTTTCCAAGTATAAAGATGGTCTGGTACCTGTAGTTGTCCAGGATTCTGTGACCAGGACAGTGCTGACAGTAGGCTTCATGAACGAAGAGGCCTACAGGCTTACAGTGGACAGAGGCCTGGTCACCTTCTATTCCCGTTCCAAGGGAAGAATCAGGGTTATGGGAGAGAACAGCGGAAACTACCTTAAGGTCAGGGAGATCCTGGTGGACTGTGATGGAGATACCCTGCTATTGAAGGCTGTGCCCTCAGGTCCTGTCTGCCACACAGGAGCAGATACCTGCTTCGGGGAAGACAACAGGCCTGGAGACTTCTCCTCTTCAGAATTCCTCTTCTATCTGGAATCTGTAATCAACGACAGAAGACTCAATCCTTCTGAAGGCAGCTATACAAACCACCTTTTCTCAAGAGGCCTCAACAGAATCGCACAGAAGACAGGAGAGGAGGCTGTGGAGCTTATCATCGCCGCCAAGGATGACAATAAGGACCTCTTCCTCGGGGAGGCTGCAGACCTTATGTATCATTTCCTGGTGCTTCTTGCCCAGAAGGACAGCTCACTGGGTGAAGTGATTGATGTATTGAAGGAACGCCATTCAAGATGAGCCTTTTCACTTCAGGCTCAGACTACATTGAATATGTGGAGGAAAGGGATAAGGACTTTTCCTCCATTTCCTTTTCCTCCAACACTCTCTCCTCCTCATCCTTCTTTTCCTGCGACTTCTCTTCTTCAGACTTTTCCCTCGCTCTTTTCTCTGACTGCACCTTTTCGTCCTGCGATTTTTCACAGGTAGACTTCTCTTCTTCCTCCTTCACCAATGTGACTTTTCTATCCTGTCGCTTCAAGGGGACCATGTTTCCGAAAGCCAGGTTCAAGGATACCCTCTTCTCTCGCTGCACATTGAGGTATGCTTCCTTTGATGAAGGAAAAGTGAAGAAAATGAGGATGGAGGAGAGCGAGGTGGAAGAGTGCTCCTTCTCAGATCTATCTGTAGAGAAGATGGCCCTGACGGGATGCTCCCTGGCCTCTTCTATCTTCAAGGGAACTCCACTGCAGAATATCTCTCTCTGTGGCTCAGATATATCAGGCATATTCATCTCCAGTGACTGTAAGGAGTTAAGGGGAGCAAAACTGGATGTCAGCCAGGCTTTGGATGCAGCCCGCCTTATGGGAATAGAGGTCACGGTGTAGAAAAATATTGAAAACTGGGCTTTTCAATATTAGACTCTTTTGTAACTAATGTTCAGTTTTAGTGTTTTTTAAGTAAACCAAAAAAGGAAAACGCCATGAAAAAGACAATTATTGCATTGCTTATTCTCGTATTCGCAGCATCCTCATGTTTTGCTGCATTCATACAGATCGGTCCTACAGCCAGATATAACGGAAGTTATACCGACGTTGAGGAAATGAAGGATATCAAGAACTATGAGTTCGGAGCTGACGCCAGAGTCAATCTGGGCCTCTTTGGTGTGGCAGCCAACGCTCTCTTCTCCCAGGAAGGCAACACAAGGACCTTCAATACCATCATGACAGCAAACCTGAGAGCTGAATTCTCAATCCTGGAATTGAGCATCGGAGCAGGCTTCGATCTTCCAATCGTCTGGGATAAGGACACAGGAGATGTTCTCATCGGCTTTGGTGAGAACCAGAAAGAGATCTCCCACTTCCTTGAAGTCTTCCAGAATTCAGATCTTCTCCTGAGGGCTGCTGTAGGAGTAAACCTCGGTGGACTTGGTGTTTCTGCAGACTATAAGCTTCCTCTCTCCACAATCAAGAGCCATATCAACAATCCAGACGACACAGTTGCTTTCGTAAAGAAGGGAAGAGTGGCAGTTTCAATGCTGGTCAATCTTTTCTAATTGATGATTGCCTGATATTCTGCCCCTGTAGTTCCGCTATGGGGGCTAATTTTTTGGAGGACATATGGACAGGAAATATGTTGAATATAGCGTAGAGATGGCTGAAAAGCTTATTGCCATCGACAGTCCCACAGGATATACAGCCAAGGCTGCAGCCTGGGTGGAGAAGGAGTTCAAGGACCTGGGCTTTCCCACAAGAATCACCAATAAGGGTGGAGTTCTGGTGGACCTGGGAGGAGAAGACAGCAGTGACGCCATTCTGCTTATGACTCATTTGGACACCATAGGGGCCATGGTGGCGGAAATAAAGGCCAATGGAAGACTGAGGATGAGTCCTCTGGGTGGTCTCCATGCTCCAGGACTGGAGGGAGAGAACGTGAGGGTATATACAAGAAGTGGAAAAGTATATACCGGAACTATCCAGCTTCCTAATCCTTCTGTCCACGTGGCTGACGAATATGACAAGGCGGAAAGAAGCTGGAAGACACTGGAATGTGTTCTGGACGAAACTGTATTGAGCAAGGAGGATGTAAGGAAGCTTGGGATCGAAAATGGAGATATTGTGGCCCTGGATCCAAAGTTCACCCTCACTCCTAGCGGATACATCAAGAGCCGTTTCCTTGATGACAAACTGAGTGTGGCAATTGCCTTCGGTATCGCTAAATATATCCAAGACAACAAAATCGTGCCAAAAAGGAAGATCTGGCTCCATGTGACTGTCTACGAGGAAATCGGACACGGAGCCTCCGCTTCCGTTCCAGAGGGTGTAACGGAAGGCCTTTCTGTTGACATGGGCTGTGTAGGGGAAGGCCTTGAGTGCACAGAAAGGGAAGTGAGCATAGCTGCCAAGGATAGCGGCGGCCCATATAGCTATGAGACAGTCTCAGCCCTAATTGAAGGGGCAAGACGGGAAGGCGCAGAGTATAGAGTGGATGTATATCCCCACTATGGCTCCGATGTGGAGACTACGCTCCGTTCAGGCTATGATATACGCCATGGCCTCATAGGTCCTGGAGTATTTGCAAGCCACTCGTACGAAAGGAGCCATGTGGATGGAGTAATGAACACTCTTCTGGTCCTTAAAGGCTATCTTGGCCTCTAGTCATCCTCATCCTCGTCCAGGTAGGAATCAAGAGGCACTCCCATCTCCCTGAAGGAATAGTATTCCGTAGGACTTATGATGAGATGGTCCAGCACCTTGATGCCAAGGAGGCTTCCTGCCTTGGTGATCTTCACTGTAAGGATTCTGTCTGCCTCGCTGGGAGTGAGGATTCCTGAAGGGTGGTTGTGTACAATGGCTACAGCAACCGCCCTTAGGTTTATGGCTTCGGCAAAGATTTCCCTGGGATGCATCACCACCTTGTCTACAAGGCCGACGGTGGCCACATGAAGGTCCAGAAGCTCTCCTGCTCCGTTGAAAGATAGCACTATCAGCTGTTCCTGGTTCCTTTCGGCATAATGTCTGACTTCGTTCCAGATATCCTTGGGAGTCCTGAGGACCTTTCCCTTCCTGGAAGGTCTACGCCGTCCCAGCTCCAGAGCCGCCAGGACTACAGCAGCCTTGGCCTGTCCCATGCCTGGAATGAACTTCAAGGCATTCAAGGAGCAGCCTGAGCCTTTGTCCAGGACCTTGAGTACATTTTCCGCCACCTCGTCTATGGGGTGGTTCTGAGTTCCCTTGGAGATGAGAAGCATCACCAATTCCTTGTCGGAAAGGGCTTGTATGCCCTTTTCCTCCAGCTTTTCTCTGGGTCTTTCGACCAATGATCTGATTTCTTCCATATGATAATAACGCAGAAATTACAGAAAATGACTAATTGTCCCATGAAAAGAAATATTCTAAATTTACGTCTTTTGGATTAAAATGGTCTTAACTAACAACGAAGGGGGTGCTTCACATGAAGCCTACATTATTGGTGATGGCTGCTGGTATGGGTTCCAGATATGGCGGCGTAAAACAGATAGATTCCGTTGGAATGCATGGAGAGACTCTTCTTGACTTTGGTATCTACGATGCAAAGAACTCAGGTTTTGGCAAGGTAGTCTTCATCATCAGGAAGGATATTGAAAAGGACTTCAGGGAAAGGCTCTTTGACAGGATAGCCAGAAACATGGATGCAGAATATGTATTCCAGGGAAAGGATAGTCTCCTTACTCCTGAAGAGATCAGCAAGGCAGAAGGAAGACAGAAGCCTTGGGGAACCATCCATGCTGTGCTATGCGCCAAGGATGTGGTGAAGACTCCATTTGCTGTAATCAATTCCGATGACTACTACGGAAGAAGTGCCTACGAAACCATGGGCTCCTATCTTTCCGGCCTTAAGAATGATGATACCACCCATGCAATGGTGGGCTTTGTACTGGAGAACACCATGAGTCCTTCAGGCTCCGTCACAAGAGCCATCTGCTCAAAGAAGGACGGTAAGCTTACAGAGCTTGTGGAGACCTTCAAGATCTTCTGGAGAGACGGAAAGGTGATCTCTGCCTTCGATGACCATGAGGAGATCCTGACAGGTAAGGAGCTGGTAAGCATGAACTTCTTCGGCTTCACTCCAAAGGCCTTCGACAGCTTCCAGAGCTATTGGGATGAGTTCAAGAGGAACTATGTGACAGAGCCTAAGAAGGAGTGCCTCCTTCCAAATGGAGTATCGGAAATGATTGAAAAGGGTGAGGGCTCCGTTGAGGTCCTCTCCTCCAACGACAAGTGGTTCGGCATGACCTATCCTGAAGATAAGCCCACTGTCATGGCTGCCCTGAAGGCAAAGATTGAAAGCGGATATTATCCTGAGAAGCTTTGGGAGAAATAAGCGTTCCATTTTTCAAGAGGCTGCAGAGACAAAGGTTTTTGCAGCCTTTACTTTTCAGCTCTGGGATACATCCTTGTTCTCTGCCAACAGGTCGATACTCTGGTATCCTTCTCCCAGCACATGGTAGGTGTCCTGGATAATGAGGAAGGCTCTGGGATCCACCTTCTTTACACACCTGGACAGCCTAGTAAGGTCCTTCTTTGGGATAACTGTCATAAGCATATCCTTCTCTTCTCCGGAAAACAGGCCCTTGGAGGATATGATGGTCCCGCTTCTATTCATGTCCTTAAGTATGAAATCCCCGATTTCCTTGATTTCAGGCGAGATGATGAATACTGTCTTGGCATAGTTGGTGCCGAAGGGGACGATCACTTTGTCGATAATGAAGGAAATCATAATGGATACGATTATGGAGTAGAGGGCATTCTCTATGCCGAAGATGAAGGCTGAGGAGAGAATTATGGTCCCATCCACCAGGAGAAGGGCATTGCCCAGGCCTAGGGGAGTGAAACGGGACAGAATCTGGGCGAGAATGTCTGTTCCACCTGTATTGCTTCCTGTCCTCATTACAAGCCCGATTCCCAATCCATTGGTCAAGCCTGTAAAGAAGGTGCATAGCCACAGGGAGGATTCCTTGGAATAATCCAGGATTCCTGAAGGAAAGAGAGTGTCGAAAAGGAAGGTGAACAGAGACAGGAGAAGAGTTCCTGCCAAGGTCCTGAATCCATATTCCTTGCCGAAGACTGCAACTCCCAACAGATATACAGGAACAGAGAGAAAAAGGATTATTAGACCAAGCTCCATGGTCCTTCCTGTCTTGTCCTGGATAATGTGGAAGAGTATGGTGCCTAAGCCGGATACTCCGCCGGGAGCAAGACGAGCAGGATTCATGAATGTAGAGATTCCGAAGCCTGTAAGGAATGTTCCTAGAACAATGTAGATCCAGTCTATGACTGACTGCCTGTTAGTCGATGTCTTCTTCATACTTCACTTAAGCTTATCTGGAAGGGAAGTCTCCTCCTTTTCCATTCTTCCTAGAAGAATTTCCGGGTTATCTTCAACTATCAGGGCATTTCTGACCTCAGGAGAGAGAAAGCCTTCGGTCACCGCCTTGTCCAGCATATCCAGGAAACTGTCCCAATATCCGCCTACATTATACAGCCCCACGTTGGCCTTTGTGTACCCCAGCTGTCTCCAGGTGAAGATCTCTAGAATCTCTTCCATGGTGCCGATTCCTCCCGGCATGGCGATGAAGCCCTGGGATAGGGAATACATCCTGGCTTTCCTCATGTGCATATCCTTTTCCACATATAGCTCATCCTGGACAGCGCCCTTGGTGACGCTATCCTTAATCATAGCTTCAGGAAGCACTCCTATGACCTTGCCTCCATTTTCGTGTACAGAGTGGGCGATGGTTCCCATTATGCCTCTGTTTCCTCCGCCATAAACAAGGGTAATACCCTGCAGAGCCAAAGCCTTTCCCAGCTCTTCCGCCTTTTTCCTGTAGCTTTCGTCTTTTCCATAGCTGGATCCGCAGAATACTGCAATAGCTTCAATTTTATCCATAGCTTGATGTTGCCATATCTTTCACTCTTCCACAATCCATGGACTTTGTCTTGCTTTTTGCCTGAGTCTCTCCTTTGGAAAAAACTTTTGGAAACTGTCCGTATTGCTTGAAGACTTGGAAGGAATTATAATCAAAAGATGAAGATAAGGAGTTCAATATGAAGAGGCTTTCCAAAGTTCTGTTTGCTCTTGCAGTAATTCTTCTCATCGCTTTCCCACTTTCAGCAGCAAAGTCCATGAATGTTACATGGTCCTGGCTTCTGAATGATCCCTATGTAACCTCATATCGCTATCAGCTTGATGGAGAAAGTGAAGATGGCTGGACAGTTGTAGATGGAACTACATCATCCTATCAGGCCACAGGCCTTGATCCATATAAGGATTACACTCTCTATCTTCAGTGCACCTATGATGGAAAAATCTGGTCAGATAGCGCTACCAGCACAGCCTATGCCCTCCTTCAGGTAGAGGAGATTGTTGAAGACCTTCCTGTGGTAGAGGAAGTGGCTCCAGTGGAGGCAGAAACAGCTTCCTTCACTCTC
>JAEDOD010000048.1 GCA_016302165.1 Sphaerochaetaceae bacterium | reverse complement strand
AATATGATATACCTGACATGTTCTGATCTGAAGATACCACTTCCGAACAGGCCTGAGGAGGAAGTTATCGCAGTATTACTGCTCACTTCCTACCCACATTTATGCCTGAAGATCCTTTTTGTTCCTTTTCTAAAGAGAAAAGCCTACAGGGCCAGAAAGGATGACGGGACCGTCACCATTTCTGGTGTCTTCAATCAAGCCTTTTGACTTTCAGCCTTACTGCCTCAAAGTCTTCGGAGTATGTGAAGGGAAGAAGAAGCCCCGCCTTCATCAGCATGGAGCCGGAGTATTCCTTTCCTTCCACACTGTATCTTCCCTTTTCATCAAGCCCCTTCAGCTTCACATAGTGGTCCTTTGGGTTACCATGGGAGAGACGGCGGATAGCTATCAGCACTCCTTCCCTTCCGTCTTGAGACACAGCAAAAGCGCAGCCCAGCTCCGGAGTATGGGAAAGACGGTAGAAGTCTCCTTCCTTGATTATTGGGCAAAGCTTCCTATACTCCTTTATCTCCCTTCTGATAAGGTCCTTCTCCTCTTCACTAAGCTTTTCCGGATCCAGTTCCAAGCCGTAGGAGCCTATCATTGCCACTGAGCTTCGGGTAAAGAGAGGAGTGGTACGATGTGTCTGATGGTTTGGTACAGCAGACACATGGGAGCCGAAAGATGACACAGGATAGATGTAGGAGGAGCCCAGCTCAATGTCTATTCTCTCTATGGCGTCAGTGTTGTCGCTGAGCCAGGACTGAGGAGTATAGTAGAGAAGACCAAGGTCGAATCTTCCGCCTCCACCGGAGCATCCTTCTATAAGGAGATCCGGATATTTCTCTTCAAGGTACTCCAGGACAGAGTATAGTCCCAGGATATAGTCATATTCGATTCTTCCTGAAGGAGTTACAGAAGAGTGGAAATCTGTGATGAACCGGTTATAGTCCCACTTCATGTAGCTTAGCTTTCCTCTCTCTATCAGGCTTGAAAGAACAGCTTTCAGGTAATCTGTCACTTCCTTGTTTGAAAGGTCCAGCACCAGCTCATATCTTCCCCTAACAGGCTTCTTTCCTTCCAATTTCAGAACCCACTCCGGGTGGGAGCGGTAAAGGTCGCTGTCTTCACTGATGGCTTCAGGCTCCACCCAAAGGCCGAAGGAGATTCCATTCTTTCTGATTCCCTCTGACAGAGTCTCCAGAGAGCAGCCAAGCTTATCTCTGTTCTCACTCCAGTCTCCAAGGGAGGAGAGGTCGTCATTTCTATGTCCAAACCAGCCGTCGTCAAGAACAAAGAGGTCACAGCCAAGGGATTTCGCTTCCTTGGCTATAGCCATAAGCTTATCTCCATTGAAGTCGAAATAGGTGGCTTCCCAGTTATTGAGAAGAACTGGGTCCTTGAGGCCTCCCCTTCTCTTTCTTGCTATATATTTTCTGACAAACCTGCTGTGCTTTACAGACAGATCCCCCAGTCCATTCTCCGAGTAGGTAAGGATAAGGAAAGGAAGAGTCAGCGTCTCTCCTTCAGTAAGGCTGTAGGAGAAATATTCGCTTCCAGGACCTAAGGCAAACCTGGCTGTGTCGTACTGGTCCTTCTCAGCAAAGAAGGTGAAGGAACCTGACCAGAGCAGGGAAATGATGAAGGCTTCTCCAGAGTTTTCTGTGGTTTCTGGAGAGGCAAGGATGAATGAGTTATTCATCTGATGGGAAGTGGCGCCTCTACGGGAAGAGAAGGTAAGTGTTGCTGTATCCAATCTTTCCCTCTTTATGTTCCTTTCGCTGCAGTGTCTTCCGTCAAACCATATCACATCACGGCGAGATGATATTTCATCCATGGAATAGAGAGCCTTACGAAGAGTTATCTTCTCCTTTCCTCCCTTTATCTGCATTCCTCTTAGAAGTGTGGCGTCCTTTGCAATGTATGTAAGAATAAGAGAAGAAGAGGAAAGGGAATCGGAGAGAGTTATCTCCAGGCACTCTGCGTCAGCTATCTCCACAGATGGCAGGCCCTTGATCCTTTCACTTCCCTTATAGATTCTGTGGCCGCTATAGATAAAGGAGGAGGAAAGGGTTCCGTCCTCCCTTTCCACTATAAGGGAAGGAGTCCTGAAGTCTCCTTCCCCCAAGGTGCTTATTTCCAGAGGAAGATAGTCGTAGGAGTATGTCCTGTCTTTTCCAGCTTCATAGGGAGAAGCTGAAAAGCCTCTGTCCCGAAGGGAAAGAAGGGAGGAAGCGTCTCCTTCTATCGGAGCTCCATAGTAGAGATGTAGTAGACGACCGAAGGAATCCACCTTCATTTCGTAGGTGAAGGAGGAAGTGGAGATGGTAAATAGTCCGTCAATGTATCCGATCATAGAATTCCCATGCTCCTTAGGTAACTCTTCAGTTCTTCGTCATATTCAGGAATGGCTCCACGCTGTGTCACCACAAAGTCTGCAATGTGGGAACCTGCAATAAGGGACCTTTCCAGGTCTCCAGTCTTGATGTATTGGGCAAGGAAGCCTGCTGAAAGGCTGTCTCCGGCGCCTACAGTATCAACAACAGGAACGGAAGCGCAGGGAACTCTGTACCACTTGTCTTTATAGCACATGGTGCCATCCTTTCCACAGGTAAGGAGAATAAGGTCCAAGGAATAATCTCTATATAACTTCTCCAGACCCGACAGGCCTCTTTCCTTGATGCCCAGGGAAGAAAGCACAATCTCCTCCTCTTCATCATTAAGCTTCAGGATAGTAGCCGCCTCCACTCCTTCCCTGATGATTTCATCAGAATAGAAGTGCTTTCTGATGTTCACGTCAAAGAAGCGGTGGTCTGAGGAAACTTCCCTCAATACTCTCTTCAGCGTCTCTCTTGACCCTTCGCTTCTCTGGGCAAGGGTTCCATAGTAGATAAGGCTGACCTTTTCAGGAAGAGGAAGGTAGGGAATGTTGTCCCAGGCACAGGGAGAATTGAACTCATAGTCTGCGTTCTTTCCATTAAGGGTGATCATGGCCTTTCCTGTCTCGAAGGGTGTAGTTGAGATGAAGGAAGTGTCCATGCCCAGGGCCTTGATCTCTTCCATGGCCCTCTTGCCATAGTCGTCATCTCCTAGAGCTGAAAGGATGGCTCCCTTCAGTCCCAGCTTTGTCATATGGCCAGCAACATTGAGAGGAGCTCCTCCCAAGGTAGCCTTATCCGGGAAAACGTCGAAAAGAATCTCTCCGAATGATAGAAAATCCATAATTACTCCTCCTTTATGACCTTGGCCTCCCAGGCCCTGAGATATGGCAGACAATCGCTGTAGTTGGAAAGCACCACCTTACCCTTACACTGGTATTCCCTTTCCTTACCGCTCATGTTCACAATGATTCTATATTTCTCATCACCCATAGTCCGCTGATAGATGAAGAGGTCTTCGTCATCCTCCTCCAGGAGAGTGAAGTCTCCATAGATCAGGGTATCGCTCTCTTTTCTCAATGCTATGAGCTTTCTGTAGAAGTTAAGAACTGAGGAAGGATCCTTCTCCTCCTCTTCCACATTGATTAAGCCATAGTCCTGGTTCATTCTGATCCAGGGACTATGTGTGGAGAAGCCTCCGTTCTCTCCTCCGTTCCAAGGGAAGGGAGTACGGGAGTTGTCTCGGGAAACAAGGCGGAGCAGATGGAGTGCCTCTTCGTCGCTTCTTCCACTTTTCTTCAGCTCTTTCCAGTCATTGAGGGCCGCAATATCCCTAAACTCCGTAATGTCCTGAAAATCGGTATTTGTTACACCAAGTTCCTGTCCCATATAGATATAGGGGGTTCCTTCCATGAGAAAATACATTACAGCAAGGGCCTTGGCGCTTTTCTTCCACAGTTCAGGAGTGGAAGTGTCTCCATATCGGGAGACGCTCCTTGTCTGGTCATGGTTCTCCAGGTAGAGAGTGTTCCACCCTCTCCCAGATAGTCCTTCCTGCCACTTTTTGTATATCTTCTTATATCCAGGAAGAGAGAAGGGAGCTTCTATCCAGCCATTCTCTCCGCTGGGCTTATTGTAGTTCATATGCTCGAAGGAGAAGATCATGTTCAGCTCTTTCCGTTCCGGATCTGTATAGAGAAGAGTATCCTCAACTCTTGCTCCTGCTCCCTCCCCGACTGTGAGCCAGTCGTATCGGGATATGACCTCCCTGTTCATCTCCTTCAGGAACTCATGGATCCTGGGGCCATTGTTGGTATATGGAGAAGAGTCTCCATATTCTCCAGTCTTGACGCCATCAGGGAAGTTCTGGTCCTTGCTTATCATGGTGATCACGTCCATCCTGAAGCCGTCGATGCCCTTGTCTCCCCAGTATCTCATCATCTCATAGACAGCATTCCTTACATCAACATTTTCCCAGTTCAGGTCAGGTTGCTTTCTGGAAAAGGAGTGGAGATAGTATTCTCCCCTCTTTTCGTTCCACTCCCAGGCAGAGCCTCCGAAGCAGGCTCCCCAGTTGTTCTTCTTCTCTCGCCAGATGTACCAGTCTGCCTTGTCGTTATCCCGGGAGGATGAGGAAGTGATGAACCACTCATGCTCGTCAGAAGTGTGGTTCACCACCAGGTCCATGATAACCTTGATTCCAAGGCTATGGGCCTTTGACAGAAGTGCGTCAAAATCCTCCATGGTCCCGAAGTCATCCATGATTTCAGTGTAGGAGGAGATGTCATATCCATTGTCATCATTGGGACTTTTGTAGCAGGGGTTAAGCCAGATTATGTCGCAGCCCAGCTTCTTTACATATTCCAGGTGGTCCGTTATTCCCTTCAAGTCTCCAATTCCGTCTCCGTTGGAGTCAGCAAAGGAACGGGGATAGATCTGATAGACGCATCCCTCCTTCCACCATTTTCTTTCATTCATATTGTGTCCTCTATTATGTGGTTCCCCGTCTCACCAGGCTTACATTCATTATGGTGCAGCCGGAAACAAAGCTCTTCTCATCCTTGATGTTGATGAGAGTGTCTACAGCAAGTTGTGCCATCTCTTTGATGGGCTGATGGATTGTAGTAAGGGGAGGAGTTGTGTAGGACGCGATGAGAGAGTCATCGAAACCTATCACCTTCAGCTCCTCAGGAACCTTAATACCCTTCTGGGATGCAACCTGCAGCACCTGGCTTGCAATGATATCTGAAGAAGCGAAGATTCCATCGGTCTCCGGTCTTTCAGTAAGGATTTTATCTATTAAGGAAGCGTAGTCCAGTCTGTCGTACAGCTCTGGAGGATAGGAAAGGCAAGAATATTCCACACCTTTCTCCCTGCACACTTCCTCAAAGCCTATGGATCTTTCGTCAGCAGGCATCTTCCGTCCCTGGATTCCGGCAAGGCTCACCAGATGCTTTGCACCCTTTTCTATAAGCTCTGCTGCAGCCAGTCTTCCACCCTGTCTGTTGTTACACTCTATGGCGAAGGCGGCTCCATCAGGATTACGCTCTATGCACACTACAGGAAATTCCAGCTTATCTATGCTCTGGGTTGCAAAACGGCCTGAACAGAGAACCATACCGCATACCCTATTCTCCCTGCAGCGGTTTATCATCTCCACTTCAGCCTTCTCGTCTCCCTTCGAGACAAAGACCAGGAGAGAGTATCCCCTTTCCCTGGTTGCATTTTCAATGGCAGAAAGCAGGTCAGAGAAGAATGGATGGGCAATGTGGGGCACTATCAGCCCAATGATTCTTGAGGAAGATTTGGAAAGGGACCTGGCCACAGCATTAGGCTGATAGTTCAGCTTCTTTACAGCAGCATCAACCTTGTCTCGTGTCTCCTGACTAATATATCCCCTGTTGTTGAAGACTCTGGACACAGTACCGATACTCAGCCCTGTCTCCTTGGATATATCCTTGATAGTAGCCATCTTTCCTTCACCTCCAGATAAATTCCCTAAGGACTGTTCCGTTCAGATTGAGATTGATTTTTACATCATAGTTCTTTTTCCCTGGGTTTTCAAAGGATGCCAGCTTCTTCCAGTCTGAAGTGGAGATCTCTGTAATTTCATGGTCAATGAATATCTCCAGGCTCTGGTCTTTTCCCATGTCCACCTTCTCTTCCCCATACTCCAGCATTCCGCTTTCCTTGTCATAGGAGAAGGGACGGGAAGAGAGAGTTCCCTTGAAGCTTCCTTCACTCTTCAGGTATAAGGCTTCCTCTGAAGAGGAGTACTCGTCATTGACTCTCCTCGTTTCATGGAAACGGTCCATAAGGGCATCAATTGGCTTCAGTGTCAGAACGCCGTCCATGAATCCCACCTTCCTTACCATGCTCATGACTCCTGTGGACTCCAGGTCTGGGGTCAAGGCCCTGAGCCAGGAAATCAGATACGATCCCTCTGTTCCTGTAAAGCTCTGGGAAGCATAGGGAAGAGAAGTCAGGAACATCTTCTTTCCACTCTCAGATAAATGAAGGCCGTCATCCTTGATTTCTGCGTCAAAATATGTGCCGTCAGCTGAAGTGAAGAAAAGCCTATCTCCCACAAAGAGGATATCAGGGCACTCCCAGCCATCCTTGGCCCTGAAGGAGGAAAGGAGACTATAGTTCTCCCCTTCCTTTCTGTAGAGGCCGAATAGGTCCTCCTTCAGCCAGAGAAGGATATATGTTTCACCCTTATATGTGAAGATTCTGGGATCCCTTTCGTCTTCATAAACGTTAGGGATTATGGTATCAGGCTCAGAGAATGAGTATCCGTCAGAAGAGTATCTTCTCTCCTGATAGAAAGCCCTATCCCCCTTCACGTTGGCCACTGTGTATACAAACTCATCGCCTAAGGCTGATCCGGAGAAGATCACCCACTTATCATCCTTGGGAAGAAAGACAGGCTTCTCCTCCTTGAATTCAACCATATCATCTGAGACAGCGTGTCCCCAAGACATGTTGTTCCACTTCTCAGACACTGGATTATGCTGATAGTAGAGATGGTAGACTCCGTCCCTCAGATGCATACCATTGGGATCATTGATCCACCCGAAGCGGGGGGCATAGTGATATGAGAAGTGAGGAGTATGGGCAGGAAGCTCATCGGATGTCTTCACTAGAGCCTCCAGCTCTTCTGGCCCCTCAATATATAGAGAAGGAGAAAATAGGGAGGAGGGAAGATAAACTTCCCTATTCCCATCCCCCTTGAATTCCAGGATAAGGGAAGTGAGAAGGCTGCCCTTTTCGTCATAGAACTTCACTTCCCTTTCCTCTGCTCCCTTAAAGTAAGGCAGCACTAGATATTCTTTAGAATTGTCAACTCTAAAACCCATTCCTTTCTCCTTCAGATAATTACTTCAAGACTGTCCATGATGCTCCTGTTGGTGCAATGGACCGATACAGACTCCTTAAGTCCATATACCGGATAGTAGTAATATCCTTCCTCCTTTTCAGGAGAGATGGTAAAGACCTTCTGGACTCTACCTCCATGAAAGATAAGGAACTCTTCCCTTTTCCCTTCCAGGGATTTGGGGATTCTGATGTATTTTGCGCAATCTGGAATGATCATATGCCGCCTCCTAAAAGGTCACGATAGAAACTACTTTACTGCACCTGCCACCACACCTGAAATGATTGCCTTCTGGAGAACCAGATATATGACAAGTATAGGAAGGACAGTAAGGATCAAAGCTGCCATGATAAGGCCATAGTCTGCACTGAAGGTTCCGTAGAACTCGTAGGTTGAAAGTGGAAGGGTCTTTATTGCCTTCACTCCAAGTACAAGGCTAGGAAGGAGATAGTCATTCCAGAATGCAAGAACATTAAGGATGATCAGTGTTGCTGTGGTGGGCCCCAGAAGTGGGAACACAATCTGGAAGAATGTCCTGTATCTTCCGCAGCCGTCAATCTTAGCAGCCTCCTCAAGGGCCAATGGCACGTTGGACTTGATGAAGCCCTGGAAGATGAAGACAGACATGGACATGGCAAAGCCAGTGTGCATGAATATCAAGGTTCCCCTATGGTTCAGCAGTCCCAGCCTGGCTCCATAGATGTATACAAGAGGGATCATGATTGCCTGGAAAGGAATGATCATTGATGCAGACATCAGTGAAGAGCAGATTCTAGAGAACTTATTGTCATGGCGCACATAGTAGTAGGCACACATTGCTGAAAGCACAGTGACGAAGAATGTGGAGAGCCCTGTGACAATGAAGCTGTTGAAGAAGGCTGTAAGGTAGTTCATCTTCTGGAAGGCTTCAACATAGTTTGAGAAGGAGAAGCCCTTGGAAGGTGAAAGGGAAAGCGGATCCCTGAGAATATCCATCTTCACCTTGAAGGAGTTGAGGATAGTCATGAGGAAAGGAATCATGAATATGACAAAGAGCACTACCACAAGAGCGAAGAGCACAATGTCTATGACAATCTTCTTTGTTCCGCCGACTTTCTTTGATGCATCTGTCATGCTGCCACCTCCTTCTTTCTTCCCATCCAGACCTGAAGGCCGGAGATGAGGGCCACCACCACAAAGAGGAAGAGGGCTTCAGCCTGTCCTACTCCGTAGTTTCTTGATGTGAACGCCTTCTCATAGACGTGCATTGCAACCAGTCTTGTGGAAGCATATGGTCCGCCCTTGGTAAGAGTAAGGTTCAGGTCGTAGACCATGAAGGTCCTTGAAAGTGTAAGGAAGATGCAGATTACGAAGGAAGGTACCATAAGCGGGAGAATGATGGATCTCATTCTTCTCCAGCCTGTAGCTCCGTCAATGGATGCAGCCTCCAGTACATCATGGCTGAGACCTGTGAAGCCGGCGATATAGATGAGCATCATATATCCTGCCAGCTGCCAGACTGTCACAAGGATCAGGGCGAAGTAAGCGCTTTTTGGAGCGCTGAGCATGGACTTGGAAAGCCAGTCTGCTCCCAGAGTCTTTCCTACAGCGGTAAAGACATTGGAGAAGATGAACTTCCAGATAAAGCCCAATACAACGCCACCAATAAGGTTTGGAGTGAAGAATCCTGCACGGAAGAAGTTCTGTCCCTTGATACCGTTTGAAAGGAGGTATGCCAGAAGGAATGCTACGGTATTCACAAGGATTACAGAAATTACTACATAGCGCAGAGTCAGCCACATGGATGACCAGAACTCAGTGTCCTTGAAGGTATCGATGTAGTTCTGGAAACCTACCATGGACTTGACCTGGGATACTCCGTTCCAGTCAGTGAAGGTGAGGTAGAATCCATATACAAATGGAATAATCACCACCAGAAAGAAGACCAGAAGCCCAGGAAGGGCGAACATCAGTCCTGCCTTGATGTCGTAAATCGTGGATTTTTTCATTTTTCACCTCCCTTCAGGCACTGGGCCTGAAGGTGTATGTATATTTCTTACTTCTGAGCCTTCCAGTACTGGGAAAGAGTTGAAGCAAGTTCTTTCTTGCTGGACATGCCTGCAATGTACTTCTGCATAGCTGCACCCATGACTGACCAGTGGTCTGATGGAGCGATGAAGCAGGAAGTGTAGAGGCGGCCTTCTGCTGTGCGCTTTGCAATGTCCTTACCAAGTGGATCCAATGGCTCATATGGGTTGTTCTTTGCTGCAGGAATAAGAGCTGTCTCCTCCACGAACATCCTCTGTCCATTATCGTTGTATACCAGGTAGCTGATGAATTCCTTTGCAGCTTCCTGCTCTTCGGAAGAAGACTGGATGCGGTCAACCATGATCTGCTTTGAAGCTGATGCCTGGATCATGGTGTTGGCGAAGTCTGATGTGTCATCACCAAGGACGAAGGAGATGAAACCGAATCTGCCATCGCTTTCTGCTCCACCCTCCACAAGGTTTGGCCATGCCCAGCAGCCGTTTGGCCAGAAGGCTACATTGCCACATGCAAGCTCAAGGGCACCCTGGTCATAGTCTGCTCCAAGTGGGTCAGCCTTTGCAAAGTTATATTCCAGAAGAAGATCCATTGTATCCACAAACTGGTTGAAGCGGTCCACTGTAAGAGGATCTGTGCCGTTCTTCAGGCTGTTGATGATCTCAGCTGAACCAGCTGTAGTTCCATCATAGGCGTCATAGATGAAGCCAAGCTGGTGAGCACCAAGGGACCAGTCTTCCTTTGCAACGAACACTGGATTCTCCATACCCTTTGCCCTCAGTTCCTCAAGAATTGCCTTGAAGGAGGAATAGGAGTTGATTGTGTCTGGATCGAAGGCTCTGCCAAGCACGCTTTCGATAGCATCCTGATTGTAGATGATGCCTCTTCCTTCAACACAGAATGGGAAGGAGTAGATCTTGCCGTCGATTGTAAGGTTCAATGCATCTGTCTCTGCTGTCCAGGCTTCACCTGTCAGGTCAAGGGCATATTCCTTTGCAAGGGCTACGATGTCTGTAGGATCCAGGATTGCCAGAGTAGGAGCGTTTCCTGAGTTATACATTGTAGTGATCTTTGTATATGGAACTTCTCCTGCTCCACATGCGATGACTTCAACGTGGATTCCCTTGTCCTTCTCGAACTGGGCGGCAATCTTCTCAAGACCTGTCTGGATCTCACCCTTACTGTTAAGGAGTGTGATGGACACTTTTGCACTGCTGGCTGACTTGGAAGATGCTGAAGTATCAGAGCTGCTATTCTTGGAGCAGCCTGCAACAATCATCAGGAGGGCCAGGACCACTGATATGAGGGCGATGGATTTCTTCATGATAAATCTCCTTTTTGCTATTTTCGAGAGTAGGATAAAACAGGTTTTTCCATATGTCAAACGTTTGTTATATATTTTTCACACTTTTTTTCATTACGTGAAAATTTCCCCTAATTTAAAGAAATTAACTGTTGATTTAAAGAAAATAGTGGATTATTAATATGTTAATCGCTTAATATAACAATCGATTAACAGTGGAGGTTATAGATGTCGACTTTCGATTTAAGGCTGGAGACAAGGAAGGAGGAGCTTAAAACTCTCTTCACCTCTCTCTATGGAAGTGATGAAAAGCTTGGTTCCCTTATATTATCCATGAGGGAATACTACGACAGAAGAAGCGATGAACTGAAAAGCCTTGACAAGGAGAGGGAAGACAATCCCCTTTGGTACAGACAGGGCGATATGCTGGGCCTCACTATGTATTCAGACCTGTTCGCCTCTTCCCTGAAGGGACTTAAGGGCAAGGTTGGATACCTGAAGAAGCTTTCACTGAAGTATCTCCATCTCATGCCTCTAATGAAGATGCCTGAGAAGGACAACGACGGAGGATACGCTGTTGAGGACTTCTATAGCGTGGATCCACGCTTCGGCACCAACGAGGACCTGGAAGCCCTTACCAAGGAGCTGAGAAAACATGGAATCAGCCTCTGCCTGGACTTTGTAATGAACCATACAGCCTCCACACACAAGTGGGCCAAGGCAGCAGAAGAGGGAGATGAACACTACCAGAACTACTACATGTGCTTTTCTGACAGGACATATCCGGACCAGTATGAGAAGACTACACCTGAAGTGTTCCCTACTACAGCTCCAGGAAACTTCATCTGGAACGAAAAGATGCAGAAATGGGTCCTTTCCTCCTTCTATCCCTTCCAGTGGGACCTGAACTACAGAAATCCAGAAGTCCTCATAGAGATGCTCTCCTCTGCCCTGAATCTGGCAAATATGGGAGTAGAGGTCTTCAGGCTTGACGCTGTTCCATATATATGGAAGGAGCTGGGGACCACCAGCCGTAACCTTCCTCAGGTCCACTCAATTGTAAGGATAATGAGACTGGTACTGGAAATAGTATGCCCGGCAGTAATCCTGAAGGGAGAAGTGGTAATGGCTCCCAAGGAGCTGAAGGCATATTTCGGAACTCCAGAAGCTCCAGAGTGCCACCTGTTATATAATGTTTCACTTATGGTCAACTTCTGGTCTGCCCTGGCAAGCCAGGATGTAAGGCTATTGGAGCATATGGCTGAAGACATCCTCTCAATGGAGGACCATTGCTCCTTCGTCAACTATATCCGCTGTCATGACGATATCGGCTGGGGCCTGGACGAAGATTATGAGAAGAAGATAGGCATCGATCCACTGAAGCATAAGATCTACCTCTACCGATTCTTCGAAGGATCCTTCCCCTCCTCCTACAGTCTTGGCCAGCTCTATAACTATGATCCTGTATCCCTGGACGCCAGAAGCTGCGGAACCACAGCTTCCCTCTGCGGTATCGAAAGCGCAAGAAACCATTTCGACATGGAACTTCTGGAGAAGGGAATCAAGAGAGATATGCTGATGCATGCAGCCCTCTACTCCTTCAGAGGCTTCCCAATGCTTTCCTCAGGAGATGAAATAGGACAATTGAACGACTGGTCATACATGAATGAGCCAGAGAAAGCTTTGGACAGCAGAAATCTTCACCGCTCACCCTTTAACTGGAAGAAGGAGAAGATGGCTGAGAAGGGAGAAGGATACGAGGGAAGAATCTTCTCCGGCATCCTCAACTTAGACAGAATCAGAAAGGAAGACCCATGCTTCGCGCCAGACGCAAAGGTTACAACCTGGCATAGCCACTCAGATAAAGTATTCTCCATAAGGCGCACAGTAGACGGAAGAGATATGCTCTGCGTCATGAATTTCGGAGACTCAAGAGAATGGGTACATTATGATTATTTCCTTGGCGAATATAAGGATGTATTCTCATCACGGATTGTTGAACCAGGCCTGGGCTTCACTCTCGAGCCATATGAATATATGTATCTCGTCCAGGACAGATAGTATTGAGTGAAAACAAAGATGTCTGACACTTGGCAAGGAAGGGACTATCCTCCACCCTTCCTTGCCTTTTCTTTTCTCCAATAACGC